>JBBKXR010000127.1:0-49431 GCA_037969585.1 Verrucomicrobiales bacterium | reverse complement strand
GGTCCACCTTTTTACAAAGGCGGCTACGTTCCAGTAGCCGCGGTCCGTCAGGCCGTGGACCGTCAGCCGGTCGGTTGGGATGCGGCGTGCGTCTGGCTCACCAACGCAAGGTCCACCTTTTTACAAAGGCGGCTACGTTCCAGTAGCCGCGGTCCGTCAGGCCGTGGGCCGTCAGCCGGTCGGTCGAGATACGGCGTGCGCCTGGCTCACCAACGCAAGGTCCACCTTTCTACAAAGGCGGCTACGTTTATGCTGCAAAACGTACTCGCCATGAACTTTCTAAATCCCTTAAGCTGTTCTGGTGAACAACTCCAGCCTTCCACGTCTTGCAGATGCCAGATATCACGGTCTGGCTTACGTCCATTGGACATTCACGATGAAAGATCGGAAAACCGGATGGCTGACGCAGTCCTTTCACGCATCGTTCCGCGAAACCTTGCTGCATGCGCTTGCGCGCTATCACGCGGTGTGTCCACTATACTGCCTGATGCCGGATCATGCCCATATCCTGGTGCTCGGTTGGGCGCATGATTGTCGGCAGCGAACGTTGATACGATTTCTCCGTCAGCATAGCAATCGTACGCTTCGGCGTGATCACCGCTGCGAATGGCAGAAGCAACCGTATGACAATATTCTTCGCGAAGCTGACCGAGCCCGCGATGCCTTTATCCGAGTCGCGAATAACATCGACGAAAATCCCGAACGATCGAAGCTGGTGACGGAAAAAACGGATTGGGATTACCGAGGGGCGATGGTTCCCGGTTATCCAGATTTCGGGTTTGATACCGAGGAATTTTGGGATCGGTTTTGGAAAATTTACACGTCGGTCCTACCGGATGACGCGCGGCCTGCTGTCGATCGGACGTAGCCGCGGTCCGTCAGGCCGTGGGCCGTCAGCCGGTCGGTCGAGATGCGGCGTGCGTCTGGCTGACCAACGCAAGGTCCACCTTTTTACAAAGGCGGCTACGAATTTGGGACATGGCCGTTTTGTGCCGTTGTCAGGAGCGTTAATGCGGGTCAGCATGGTCGCGATGCGCCGACCACATTATCTCCCGTCCCTTCTATTGTTACCGTTGCTGGCTTCTGCCGCGGTATCGGCGCCGGCTATTGCCAGAGACACGCCGAACATCGTTTACATTCTCGCCGATGATTTTGGCTATGGCGACACCAGCTGCTACAATCCCGAGAGCAAAATCGACACGCCATTCATTGATCAGATCGCGGCGGAAGGAATGCGTTTCACGGACGCGCACACACCCTCGGCGGTGTGCACGCCGACGCGCTACGGGATTTTGACCGGGCGCTATTGCTGGCGGACTCGGTTAAAATACAGGGTGCTCGACGGCTTCGATCCGCCTTTGATTGAAGCGGGGCAAATGACCGTGCCGAGTCTGCTTCGCGAGCGAGGCTACACGACCGGTTGCGTTGGCAAATGGCACCTCGGGATGCAGTGGACAGATTTGAAAGGCACGCCGGTGCCGGCGGAAGACATTGATCGTAATTCGCGGCCGCGCATCGGCGCCGACGTTGACTACACGGTGCCGATTAAAGGTGGGCCAATTGATGTTGGGTTCGATTATTACTTCGGGATCTCAGCTTCGCTGAACATGTCGCCGTTTTGCTTCATCGAAAATGACCGCCCAGTGCTGCTGCCGAACCTTCATCACGAACGAGTGTCGACTGAGTTTCTATCGGTCGACGAAGGTGTGCGTTCGCCGGATTTCACGATCGCGGGTGTCATGCCGCGATTTGCCGGTGAGGCGGTGACGTTCATTGAACGCCAGGAAGGCAGTGATAAGCCGTTCTTTTTGTATGCGCCTTTGTCATCGCCGCATCTACCGCTGATCCCGAATGTCGAATATCGGGGCCGCAGTAAAGCGGGCGAGTACGGTGACTTTGTGGTCGAGACAGATGCCTTTGTCGGTGCGGTATTGGATGCGCTTGAGCGGATCGGTGCGACGGACAACACGTTGATCATTTTCACTTCGGACAATGGCGGGCTGTATCACACTTGGGAACCAAAGGAGACGGATGATCTCGCAAACTACAAGCCGACTCAGCGCGGCGAATACGTGAAGCAACGCGGGCATCAGGGGAATGCTCATCTGCGCGGTACCAAAGCGGATATCTGGGAAGGTGGCCACCGTGTGCCGCTGGTGATGCGCTGGCCCGGGAAGGTGCCGCCCGGAACGGTCAGTGAGGAGTTGGTCGAGCTGACCGATCTTTTGGCGACTTGCGCGGCGATCACCGGAGCCGAGTTGCCGGATGGTGTCGGGCCGGATAGTCGCAACATGTTACCGGCCATGCTGGTCGAAAAGCCTGACACGCCGGTGCGCGACTACGCGGTGCATCACTCGCTGTGGGGACATTTCGCGATTCGCCAGGGACCTTGGAAGATGGCGCCGAAACGCGGCTCGGGCGGCTTTACAAAGGCTCGGGAAATAACAGCGAAACCCGGTGAGCCAGTTGGTCAGCTCTATAACCTCACCGATGATCCGCAGGAGACGAAAAATGTGTGGTCGGAAAACCCTGAAGTGGTTGAGCGGCTGAGCAGGTTATTGGAGGCGGTGAGGGGAAGCGACTAGAGGGAGGTCTCGCGCAGAGGCGCCGAGGCGCAGAGTTTTTTAATTTATCCACTGAACGAACCCGTCAGCCGGTCCTCTGAGGCTCTGCGCGATTTTTTCAGTGCTTCGGAGAAACAGATCGGCCGTGTAGGTGCTTGCCTTTTCGAGACGCTTTGAGTGCCTCGGCAGTGTCGACGGGGGCACCCGGATCCGACTGCTGGGCCATCCATGAATCGAGAGCGTTGGCGAGCGTGTTGCGTTGCTCAGCATAGCCGGGATCGGAAGCGAGATTGGTGAGTTCGTAATTGTCGTCCGTCGTCATGTAGAGTTGCTCGGGCGGACGAGACATGTAGCGCTTGGTAAGTTGGTAGGCTTTTGGTTGCTTGAGCGGGTCCGCACCTACCCAGGTCGCCCAGTAGGGATTGTTGAATTTTCCGCCACCCATGAGGTGTTTCTCGATGTAGATCTCGCCGGGTGAGAGGTTGCGGATGTAGCGAAATTTTCCGTCAGTGATCGATCGGATCGGATAGCTGGGGCCTTCGGGCAAATTGTTGTGCATGCCGTAGGCGAAGTCGCGATGGCGATCGCTCTCGCCACGTATCACTTCGGCGAAGCTGCTGCCGTCGAACGGCATCGAAGCGGCGTCGCCTTCGGCAAAATCGACCAGAGTCGGGGCGATGTCGGCGTACTGAACCAGAGCGTCGGTGCGTTGTCCTGTTGCTACCTTATTGGGCCAGGCGGCGATCAGTGCGGTGTGCAGACCGGTGTTCCAGTTGGTCCATTTGCAACCGGGAAACTGCGATCCCTGCTCTGAGGTGAACAAAACCAAAGTGTCGTCGGCTTTACCGCTGGCTTCGAGGGAAGCGAGAATCTCACCGACCTGGCCGTCCATGTAAGTGATTTCGGCGAGGTAGTCGGCGTAGTGTTCGCGAGTGGTTGGAGTGTTGACCAGGTTCGGAGGTAGTTTGATTGTCTCCGGCGGATACTGTGAGGCGTCACCCATTACCCAGGGGACGTGTGGATCGACCAAGGCGATAATGAGGCAAAAAGGTGAGGCGGCTTTTTCATCACCTTTCATGTAATCGCGAACGCCAGCGAGGTCGTGGGTCTGTGTCGGTTCGCGCACGCAACTGGGATCGAAACCGTCGACCTTGTCGAAGGGAAAAGCCTCGTCAGGCTTCACGTGGACCTTGCCTGCAATACCCACCCGGTAGCCGAGCGGTCGCAGGTGATGGGGCAAACTCTGCGTTTCCGGTCGACTGGCGGAGTGATTCCACGCACAGCCGTTGGTCAACGGATACTGTCCAGTATACAGCTCTGCACGACACGGTTGGCACATCGCCGACGCCACGTAGGCTTGATTGAAGGTTAATCCACGCGCGGCAAGGGCATCAATATTGGGCGTCTTAGCATTCTCGCCTCCGTATAGCGGGAGATCGTTGTAGGTGCAGTCATCCGCCATGATGATCAAGAAATTTGGCGGGGTGTCGGCGGCCACGATCGAGCTGTCCCAAAGCAAAATGAGCAACAGTAGCGCTGCGTAGAATATTTTTTTCAAAGGTATGCAGGTAAGGGTTCAGGACAGCCAGTTGGGGACTTCGCTCAGCGATGCCACGGGATCATCCTCGGCGGGCCAGTATTCGAGGCCGACGTGACCGTGGTAGTTCGTTGCAAGGATCGCGTCGAAAATTTGCGGGTAGTTTATTTCGCCGCGCTGCAGTTCGTGGCGGCCGGGATTTCCGGCGGCGTGGAAGTGACCGATTTTGTCGATGTTTTCGGTGATGTTGTGGATCAAGTGACCTTCGCTAATCTGCTGGTGGTAAATGTCGAACACCACCTTCACGTTCGGGCTGCTGACTTCGTCGATGATGTCAAAGGCTTCGTCACTGCGGACGAGATAATAACCAGCGTGGTTGACGAGTTCGTTGAGGGGTTCGATGACCAGGGTGACGCCGGTATCTTCAAGAAGTAGAGCGGCCTCGCGTAAGCCGTCGACAAGGCAATCGTGTTGTTCGTCGCGAGGAACGCCGGGGCGGAAATCGCCGACCTGTGAGATTAGAGTTTTCGTGCCAAGTTGCTGAGCGGCGTCGATGGATTCGCGCAGGCCTTCGAGGTAGGAAGCGCGGGTTGTCGGATCGACGAGGCTGATGAATTTGGTGCAGCAGGCGGAGATGGCTAAATCGTTAACCGTTTGTGCAATCGTTAGGGCGTCGAGATCTTTATCCCACCAGCCCCAGAATTCGATAGCGGGAATGTTGGCGCGGGCGACGGCGGCGCAGGCATCGTCGAAGGATTTGCCTTCAAAGACGGCGTCGATGCATACGGAAGGAACTAACATTTGAGGTTTAAGATTTAAGATTTGGCTCGTTTATCGGGGGGCGGCGAGAGGCTGGTACTGCACTTTCGTCTACTGTCTGACCTCTGACCTCTGACCTCTGACCTCTGAAAACTGAAAACTGAAAACTTCCGCCCTACTGCTCTGCTCCGGCATCGGCCGGCATTTGCTCATTCCATTCGAAGATCGCTTTTTTCAGGCGGGCGACGATCTCAAGATGTTCTTTGGCGAGGTTGTTCGACTCGGGGGCGTCGTTGTTGAGATCGTAGAGTTGTGGATCGCTGTCGTCGTAATTGATAAGGAACTTCCATTTCCCATCGCGCACGGCGAGGTCGGGATTGTCTTCGTCCAGGCCATGACCGAAACCGGGACGGTCAGGCGGGCGACGGAAGAAAATCGGGGCTTTGCGACTGGTGGTAGATTTGCCGAGTAGAGTATCGACGAGATCTTCGCCGTCAAGTGTGTGGCCTGCGGCGACAGGTGTGTTGCTCAGCGCGTAGAGGGATCGATTGAGGTCGATGGCGGAAAAGATCGAATCGTGGTTGGTGGTGCCGGCGGAGTTTTCGGCCAGCAGTCCTGGACCCCAGACGATGAGAGGAGACCGCACCCCGCCCTCGTAGAGCCAGGTTTTTGCTCCGCGTAGAGGTTCGGAGCTGCCGGCACCGTCTTCGTGACCGTTGTCGGAGCAAACTATGATCAAGGTGTTGTCGCGCAGTTTTTCATCGCTGCGAATGCGATCGAACAGGCGCGCGAGTTGCTGATCCATGGCGTCGAGAACGGCGTAGTACAGGGTGCGCTTATCACCGTCTCCCCACTGCTCGACAGGTGGAAACCAGGGGCCATGCACGTCGTCGGGCCAGACGTTGACGAAGAAAGGGCGATCGGATTTATCCGCGGCATCGATGAATTCGAGAGCAGCGTCGACGAAGCCGCCGGTGATTTCTGATCGCTGCATCCATGTCACCGGTTCACCGAGAATGGTGGCTTTTTCCCAGATACGCCCCGGCTGGTCCGAACCGGGTGTCATGGTCAGGGGTAAAAGTTTCGCCCCCATGCCTTCAAAGTTGGTGAGGCTTTCGTCAAAGCCGTACGCGGTGATCGGTGGAGCGTCAGCGACATCTCGCTGACCACCCATGTGCCATTTTCCAAAATGTCCGGTGGCGTATCCCGCGGCCTGCAGTTCGCGTGCCAGCACTGGAGCTTTGGGATCGAGCCACTGCGCCATACCGCGTTGATTATTGGCTTTTCGGTTGTTGAGATAAGATGTGATCCGCCAGCGTTGCGGATACTGTCCGGTCGTCAGTGCGGTTCGCGACGGAGAACAGATCGGTGAATTGACGTAAAACTGTGTGAAGCGGATGCCCTCGTCGGCAAGTTGATCGATGTGCTTGGTGGTGGAGCGCTCGCTGCCAAAACAAGACAGGTCGGACCAGCCCATGTCGTCGATGAAGACGGTGACAATGTTGGGTTTGTCTGCGCTTGCTGCTGCCGGTGCGTGTATCGGTAGCACGAGCAACAGCGAGAGGATCAGTAAACGCTTAATCATGGCTTTGGCGTATGGTGGTAGGTGTCTGCGGGGAGTGCAAGCCTCCAAGGTCAATGGCGGATGGCGAGTCGGAGTGATGCATTTTGCCTGTCGTGAGGTGTGCAAACCGCAGTATCGGCGGCCTCCGAATCTCCTGTGACTCGCGCTGAGCCCAGTAACATCGGGCATTTGCAGCTTCGGCATGTGAATTGCTCTACAGGGGAGTAGGATTAGACTAAGCCGAAAATAACTCGAACATTATGAATAAGAAACTACACATCGTGCCCTGCGAAGGAGAATGGGCAATCAGAGAAGAAGGATCGGAAGGTATGCTTGCGCTGCATCCCACCCAGCAGGCTGCTATCGAGGAGGCGATCGACGTCGCTCACGACCACGAGGTCGATGTCGTTGTTCACCGCCGAGACGGTAGCTTTCGAAATGTTATCAACCATGAAACGATCGAGCGTCGCATCGCCGCAGCGGCAGAAGCGCGCAGTGAAGAAGGCCTGCACATGAATGGAAGAATGCTGGCATGGGGCCTTTTTGCTGCTGGAGCGGTGACTGCGTTGGCGGTCTACCTGGCGCTCAATCCTCCAGTCGAAGCGCGTCGACTCATGCATCGCCTCGATGACAAGCGTCCCGACTGGATGCGCTGGGACTGAGTTCGGTAAATTCGAAATTTGGTTCCTAAATAGTTTGGTGAAGGGGGCGATCGCGGTTGCGATCATCTGACCAGAGGCGAATTTTCGCCCAGTGAAATCCCCCTCACCAACAGAACGCTCGTCGCTTACCAAGACGGTCGTCGAGACCAGCGCGACGCACGATCATGTGCGCGCCTGCGAACTGGTGGCGAAGTTCCGCGAACTGAAAGCGGGAGGCAGCTTGTCGTGGTCGTCCAAGTTTGATGGCTTAACGCTGCTCGGCACCGGTGGGCAGGGTGTTGTGTATCGAAGTGAGTGGAAGGGAGCGGATGGTTTCAGGAAACCTGTAGCGCTGAAAGTTTTCTCACCGGAGATCTATTTTAATCCGCAGGATTACGAAGCAGACATGCAGCGCATTGCCAGTGTGGCAGCGCGAGTGGCAGAGGTGCAGCAGGATCATCTGCTGGATATTCACAATTTCGTCGAACAGAATGGCATCCGGGTGATGCTGATGGAGTGGGTCGACGGCTATGACCTGCGCCGTTTGATGGGCAAGGAAATGCTCGACGAGGTGCGCTCACGCATCGACCAACGTCACTGGATGCACCTCAACGACGTGGTCATCGATGAGGGGCCGATGCGTTCTCGGCTCAAGCCGGGTATTGCGATTCAAATCTTGCGTGAGTGCCTGATGGCACTTGCGGCACTGCATCGGGCGGGATTAGCGCACGGTGATATCAAGCCGGACAACATCATGCTCAAGCGCACCGGAAATGTGAAATTGATCGATTTCGGCACCACGGTCGATTTGCATAATCCCGGTGCGCGCATCGCCTGGACGCCGACTTACGCGGCGCCGGAAGTGCTGGAAGGGGAGTTGAACTCCGCGCAATCGGACCTCGCCAGTCTCGGCTATGTGTTTGTCGCGATGCTGTCGGGGCGGGTGATTTTTGATCGATCGGGAAGCGTTGAAGATTTGCTGAAGGCAAAGCGCGAACTGCCGTCGCGCCTTGAAACTCTTTTGCCTGCCTATGTGCTTCGCGACAAGGAACTGACCAACCTTTGCCGAACACTGATCGAGCCCGACCCGTCGCGACGGGTCGCCAGTGCCGAAGAGGCTAATCTCGAATGGGCCGCCAACGTGCATCGACGGCTGGTAAAAACGGGTCTCGACAGCGATTACGAGAATGACATCCGCGTGTGGATGGAGGCTCTGCCGCCCGACGCCGGGGAAAAAATCGAGACGGTAAGCGCATCTCTGATGCCGAAGGGGCCCGACGCTGCATGGTTGCAGGACTCGACGGTCCTGGTCTGAGCGACTCTTTCCCATGGATCCGATTTCGCAAGGTGCCGTCGGGGCGATTGTCGCTGCCGCCTTGGCAAAAGATAAATCGGCAGTGCGTCTCGCAGCTTTAGTCGGGTGGGCAGGCGGTATGTTGGCGGACGCTGATATTTTCATCCGCTCGGATCAGGATCCGTTGTTGAATATTGAGTATCACCGGCACTTCTCGCATTCGCTGATCTTCATACCGCTTGGAGGCCTGATTTGTGCCGCGGTTTTCTGGGCATTGTGTCGCGGGCGGAAGAAGTTTCGGCCGATTCTCTTGTACGCCACGCTTGGTTATGCGACGGCGGGTCTGCTCGATGCGTGTACGAGTTACGGCACTCAACTGCTCTGGCCGTTTTCAGATGCACGCATCGCGTGGAATAACATTTCGATCATCGATCCGATTTTTACGCTCACGATTCTGGTTCTGTTAGGGCTTGCCGTCAGGAAGTGTGCCGCATCGTGGTCGAGAGTCGCCTGTGGGTTTGCGCTGCTCTACCTCGGTCTTGGTGTCTGGCAAAATTGCCGGGCAACAGCTGTGCAGAGCGAACTGATCGTTCAGCGTGGGCACGATGACGGCGCGGTGTCGATGCAGACGGTGAAGCCATCGATCGGCAATCTGGTGCTGTGGCGAAGCATTTACCGCTACGACGGAAAATTCTATATCGATGCGGTTCGTGTCGGCTTCTTGGGAGGGCGTGATACATTCGAAGGTGTTGAGCTCAAAGTTTTGGAACTCGACGAGTTGCAACGCGGCTTGCCGGAGGACAGCGTGCTGGCCAACGACCTCGGGCGCTTCGATCATTTCTCGGCGTCTTATCTGGCGCACCACCCGGATCAATCCGACGTGGTAGCCGATCTCCGCTACGCTATGGTGCCGAACTCAGCGTTGCCGTTGTGGGGAATTCGCTACGATCCGAAACGGCCCGACCAGCATGTCAGTTTCGAAAATTTTCGAGCAGCGGATCCCTCCACGCGAAAGGAATTTTTCCGAATGCTGTTCGGGAGCTTTCCTACCCCTTGAGCACCGAAAAATCGGCGAGCGAGAGGTAGAGAACGAGGACAAACACGACGATGGCGATGCCGATCGGTTTGGCCCATTTCCACGGGGTGAGATCGACGTCGCCCGAGTGCTTGTGCTCCCACGGTTGAGCCAATGGTCTGACTTTGCTCATGACGAACTGAAAGATCATGAGCAGGGCAAACACCAGACCGAGAAAGTGGAAGCCGTGAATTTTCTCCACCCAACCGGTGAACGGTGGCACGAAGGTGCCAAGCAGGAGGATGAGGCAGCCAGCGATCAGGGCGATATTGGCTGCCAGAGCACCGGCGCGGCGGAACAGGAATCCGGTCAGCACCACCGAAAAAATCGGGATGAAATACAGTCCGTTCATGCTTTGCAAGTGCCCAAAGATGCTCTCCTGACCGTCCAGCATCGGAGCCAGTAACATCGCGAAAATTGCAGCGATGGCTCCGACTAACTTGCCGTTGTTGATCACTTTCCGGTCGTCGGCCGCATCGCCTTTTGCCCAGTGCTGATACACACCCAGGGAGAATAGCGTCGCCGTAGAGTTGAGCGCTGAATTGAATGAGCTAAGGATCGCGCCGACCATAACGGCTGCGAAAAAACCGGCTAGTCCGGGCGGTAGCACGTCATTCACCAGAGTGCCGTAAGCGTGGTCGGCTTTGAAGCCTTCGCGGTCGGCGTAGAGATGAAAGGCGATGATGCCTGGAAGCACCAAGATGAGGGGTGCGAGGATTTTAAAAATGCCGGCGATCAGCACGCCCTTTTGACCTTCTTTGAGAGTGCTGGCGCCAAAGGTTCGCTGGATGATTTGCTGATTGGTTGTCCAATAGAACAGGTTGAGCAGCAGCACGCCGGTGAACAGCGTGGAGAAGGGGACTGAAGCGTCTTTGTTACCAACCGAATTGAACTTCTCGGGGTGCGCTTCCTTGAGTTCGCGCAGACCTTCGAAAATGCCACCGTCGCTGACGGCATTTAGGCCGTAAAATGCGATGGCGACGCCGCCAACCAACAGGCCGAAGCCATTGATTGTATCCGATACTGCCACGGTGCGAAGGCCACCGAAAATCGCGTAAATCGAACCGACGATTCCGATGAACAAAACGGTCAGCCAAAGCAGGGTCTCCCGGCTTTCGATACCAGTGATCGCCTGCAGGTCGAGAATGCCCATCAGCCCCGTAGCGCCAGTGTAGAGAATAATCGGCAGCAGAATGCCAGCGTAGGCGATGATGAATATGAAGCTGGTGATCGATCGGGTCGTGCCATTGAAACGCAGCTCGAGAAATTGCGGGATCGTTGCGATACCGCTGCGCAAATACTTGGGCAGGAAATACAGAGCCATGACTACCAATGAGGCACCGGCGATGACTTCCCAGGCCATGACCAGAACGCCATCCGTGAATGCCGCACCGTTCAGGCCGACCAATTGCTCAGTCGATAAGTTGGTCAGCAATAGAGAGCCGGCGATGAAGCCGCCGGTCAACGTCCGGCCGGCAAGAAAGTATCCAGTCGAGGTGCCGTGGTCGTCTTTTCTGGTCAGGAACCAAGTCAGCAAACCGACCAGGCCGGTGAACAGAAGGAAGGTGATAATGGTCATGAAGCGCAGCGGAATGGGAGTTCAGAGGGGCGGCATTAATCCGCCGAGAACTTGTGCACCATGATGTGGTGATAAGTTTCCTCGGGCCGGAGTACGGCTGACGGAAAGTCATCGTGGTTCGGGGCATCGGGAAAATTTTCCGTTTCCAGACACAGAGCTGTCCGGTGCTGATAGGCGACTCCGTTTTTGCCCGTGGTGGTGCCGTCGAGAAAGTTACCGCCGTAGAATTGCACGGCGGGTTGATTGGTCGAGAGTTCCATCGTGCGTCCAGATTTGGGATCGTGGAGTCGTGCTGCCAAGGTGAGGTCCGCGCCGGCTGTGGAGTTGATGACCCAGGCGTGGTCGTAGCCTTCGGCGAGCTTCAACGCCTCGTAGTCAGCATCGATCCGTTCACCGATGACATTGCCTTGGGTGAAATCCATCGGCGTACCGGCGACCGGTGTGCGTTCACCGGTCGGAATCAATCCGGCATTGGTGCTGAGAAAATGATCGGCATGCAGTGTCAGTTGATGGTCGTTAATCGAGGTTGTGGCATCGCCGCTGAGATTCCAATATGAATGGTGAACCAGGTTGACGATGGTCGGCGCATCGGTCATCGCCATCGCTTCCCAGATCAGTTCATTGTCGTCGGTAAGAGTGTAAATGACCTCGACTTCCAAAGCGCCGGGGTAGCCTTCCTCACCATCGTCGCTGAGGTAATTGAGGCGAACGCCAACATCTTTGCCTGCTTTAAAAGCTTCGCCCTGCCAGAGCACCTTGTCGAAACCGACCAGGCCACCGTGAAGCGCGCAGGGCATGCCGCCTGGCTCGTTGTTGGTGGCGAGTTCGTAGTCAGTGTCGTCTATCGAAAACTTGCCATTGGCAATGCGATTACCAAACCGTCCTACCGTGGCGCCAAAGTATGAGCTGTTACCTAACCAACCCTCGAGCGTGTCGTAGCCATGGGTGATGTCGGCGATCTCGCCATCGCGATCGGCGGTTTTCAGCGAAACAAGAATGGCTCCGTATTCGGTGACCTTCGCTTCGGTGCCAGATCCGTTGCGCAGGGTGAAAATTTTGACCGGTCGGCCATCGGGCATTTTGCCAAATTCAGATTCCATAACAGAAAGATCAGAGGGCGGGGTAGGTGCAGCCGGTGGCGAATCACATCCGCATAGTGCGGCGCTGATTCCCATACTGAAGGTGAGTCGTAAGAGAGGTTGGATGGTCATCGTCGGGTGAAGCAACCAGTTTGTAGGTATTGCCGACGTTTTCCAAGTTCTTTGCCGACTTTGAATCAATCAGCGAGCGACCTGTAGATTCAAGCAAGGACTGGGAATGAGGATTCATTCCGAACGACCGCTGCTCACGCACTCACGGGACCAAATCTCTCCGCCATCGCCTGTTCACGGTAATCGAAGATCGATTGCAGCTTTTTTCTCACAAAAACCGCGTGTGCGATCTCACCGAACGGCCAGAAGGGAAGGGCGTAGGTGACCCGGTCGAACAGTTTGACGGCTTCGTTGCCGTTGGGAAGTTCGACTGCTTCGAAACGGTGCAGGTGATGCCACAGCGCGTAGGGGCCGGAGCGCTGGTCATCGATGAAGTAACTCCGATCTTCGACCGCGGTGATCTCGGTCACCCAGGTTTTCCAGATGCCGGGGAGAATCTGGATGCGGTAAGTGATTACCTGGCCGGCGAACATCGATTCGCCGGCACCGCCGGTGATTTCGAACGGCATATCGGCCGGCGTCAGCTCATCCAGATTTTTTGGATCGGAGAAAAATAACCATGCCGCGTCGAGGGAAATTGGCACCGTTTGCGTGCGCTCGAGGCGGTGGATTTTCATCGTTAGCAGGCGGCTACGAGTCTTCAAACGGAAACATCGGACGGCGACGGTGTTGGAAATCCAGTTGTCGCATGTCGGCACAGGTTACGCCCGGCGTGTTCACATGGATGAACTGATCGGCGATTTCCTGGTAGGCGGCCATCGGGGCGATCACGCCTTTGGCAACCACGGCGCGAAACTTGGCCGGATCGATACCGAAGGTGGTCACTTGAGCGAGGCTGAACGGCGGAGTGCGTTGCGAGGTGAGCATGATAGTGACGCGATTTTCGGTCTCTACGATGGCGGTTTCGCCCTGATCGAAGTTGGCAATGCCGCCGTGACGGGCACGACTTTCGCTGAACTTGCCGTGGTGCAAACTTTTTACCGTCGCGGCGACAAGAAGAGGGGAACCGTGCTGCTCATCGGCTTTTCCACCGATAGAAAATGTCGCACTTTCTCCGATGCCGATCTGTTTGGCAAGGGCGACCGATTCGGCATCGTCGATGATCACCAATGCCGGCTGATCGATCGATCCGCTGCGCTCCAGTTCGTGCAGAAGAAAGGTGCTGTCGCCTGGGGAGCCGCCACCGATGTTGTCACCCATGTCGAGCAGGACGGTGATGCCGCCGAGCGAGCGGGCGCGCTCAACGGACTGTTGGGCATCGACGAATTTGGGTTCAAACTGTTCGCGGCGCTGCCACATTTCATCGCCGATGCGGTCGGCGATTTGTTGCGCGAGTTCCGGATTGTCATCGGTGACGGCGAGCGCTGCCGATCCCATTTCGGCGACGTCGGCGTATGGGAAGCCAAGTAGGATGCTGTGCGAGATCGCCTGACCTTCGGCGATCTGATCGGCGGCCTGATAAAAATCGACGAGCGGCGATTCGCCGGTGTTCTGTTTCTGAATGTTGATCTGCATCGCCGGGAAAGCTGCCGCCTGGGTCGGGCGGATCTCGCCGCGTAGCGTGCGCTTCATCAGGTCCGCGGCGCGCTCGCCGGTGGCGCGTTGATCGAGATGTGGATTGGTGCTGTAGGCCACCAAGGCATCGGTCGCGGCGACCATAGCAGGCGACAGATTGGCGTGTGGATCGAGGGTGGCGATGATCGGCATTTCGTCACCGACCAGGTTGCGCAGTTGGCCCAGCCACCAGCCGTCAGCATCGGGATGATTGGCGGCGACAGTGGCGCCATGCGGTGCGGCGAGGATTCCGTCGAGTGCACCGGCATTGCGCACGCCGCCGAGCAATTGAGCGACGAGTCGGTCGAAAGCTTCCGCTTCAATCATTCCGTAGGGCAAGGCACGCGCCGCGAAAATGGGGACGGCCTCAAATTCTTCGTCGTCAGCGATGCCGGCGAAAAATCCACCGACCTCGTGCTCTGTGTCGGCGAGCTGATCGCGAATCGCTTCGCCGGTCAGCAGCAGTTCGCGTTCGAAATGTTCGAAAGTTGTGCGCTCGGCGATGAAGGTGTTGGATTCCTGAAGGAGGGCGACGATGCCGATGCGCATAGCAGAAGTTTCTAAGGATTAGGATTAAAGTGTCAAGCGGGGCGGCTGCGCACGACGGATTCGAAGTCGGCGAAGTCATCGACCAACGGGCACGATTGGGCGGCAGTCATGCGATCGATGGAGGCAGCGTCTTTGAAGCCACTGCCGGTGATCAGGCAGACGACAGTTTGCTCGCGAGAAATTTTTCCTTCGGCGACAGCGTGGGGGAGGGCGGCGACCGAGACAGCTCCAGCGGGTTCGCTGAATACGCCTTCGCTGCGCGCGAGGTTTGCCTGGGTTTCGAAAACCTCCTCGTCGCTGACCAAAAATCCTGTGCCGCCGGAAGCACGGCAGGCGGACAGCGTTTCGTGACCGTCGATGACCGTGGCGACCTGAAGGCCGCTGACTTTGGTCGTGCATTCGCACGAGCGAGCTTGATCACGGCCTTCGCGCAGCGGACCGGCGATGGTGTCATTGCCGGCGGGTTGCACGCAATGGACGGCGGTCGTTTTCGCATCGCTGGCAAAGCCGCGCGCCGTTGCTAAGGTCAAGCCACCGCCTCCGGACGGGGCGAACACATGATCGATGCCGTCGGGCAGCTGCTCTGAAAGCTCCCAGGCGATGCTCTGCACGCCGGCCATGCCGTCGGCCGCGAGGGCGAAGGCGCTGATCTGCAAATCGGTTTTAAGATTATCGGCGAGTTGACCAAGCTGCTGAGCGATGATCCGGGTGATCTCGGCGTCGGTGCCAAAGCCGCGAATACGGATTAACTCAGCGCCGTATGCTTGCATCTGCTGCAGCTTGGCTTCGGGAGCACCTTCGACGATCGCCAAGACGCAACGTAAACCTGCTGCGGCGGCGTAGCCAGCGAGAGCCGCGCCGGTGTTACCGCTCGAAGTACCGAGACAGAGCGTGCGCTTTTTTGCCAGTAAATGCGAAACCGCACTGGCGGCGAAACGGTCTTTGTAGGAGCCTGTCGGGTTCGTGGACTCAAGTTTGAAATAGAGATTCTCCAGACCGAGGGCGGGTCCGATGGCCCGCGATCGAACCAGCGGGGTATCGCCTTCGCCGAGGGAAAGCCGTGAGTCTCCTGGCGGTGCCGGTAGACGATCTGCAAAGCGCCAAATACTCATACTTTATTATTTTCCTGGAAAAGCGGCGCTCGGCGGGTTGTCGAGGATCACCGCCAAGGCGTCGTCGGCTTTCACCGAGCAGCAGCTACGCAAGACGATAACGCGACCGCTGTTGTTGGCCGCGACGTCGACGGGATCGCTTCCGTTGCTGGGGAAAACCTTACCGAGCGGGCCGCCGGCTTCGACTGTGTCGCCGAGTTCTACCGCAGTTTCAAAATAGCCATCGACCGGACAGGGATGGCAGATCTGCATGTGACCGGACTGCGGGCGAGGGTCTTCGACACAGTGATCATCGTCGAGCAATTCAGGACGCGGTCGGTCGGGCAGCATTTCGAACTCGGACATTAGATTGAGGCAGCCGTCGATGTAAGCGGTCACGCCTTTGGGATCGCAGGTTCCACCGCCGAGATACTCGCCGTAGATAGCCGGAACTTCGGCGTGGCGGGCGACCGACAGGGTGCGGCCGTCGAGCTTGGAACTGGTGCCCCAGACCAGCGGCAAACCGAACGCGCGCGCCATACGCCGTTGCGTCGCGAGCACCTCTTCGTTGGGAACCAGGCCGTAACCGATCAGCGGCCAAACCTGCATAGTCGTGCCGCCGGTATGCAGATCGATGAACATGTCTGCCGCTTCGATGCGTGCCGAAACCGCGTGCGCAATGCGCTCGGTCGCGCTGCCGTCAGCACGGCCGGGACAGGTGCGGGCGAGATCGAGTCCGTCATCACCACAGCGCGCCGGGATGGCGAAGGCGGGACCGTTGACGATCGGGATCAAAGTAACGCGACCGCAGAGGCGATCGAGCTGCTTGGTAAGTTGCGAAGCGATTTCGCGGATCGCGGCGATACCTTCGTACTCGTCGCCGTGCACGCCGGCGGTGATGAGTAGGGAAGGGCCGTCGGAGGCGCCGGCGATTTCGATGACTTGAAAAGGTTCTTCGTTCACAGGTCTAGAGGAAATTGGGAAAGGCGTTCGCAGCCGGCGTCGGTGATTAGAAAATTTTGTTCGAGCCGAATACCCGCGCGCAGGTCGTCACGGTAGAGGCCGGGTTCGACGGCGATGACATCGCCGGCGGCAAGCGTGTCGTCCCAGTTGGGGTTCAAGCGCGGCACTTCGTGGGCGTCGAGCCCGATGCCGTGGCCGAGATGGTGTTTGAATTCGGCACCTTCCCAGCCGTCGAGAAAGCTTTCGATTTCGCTGAAGAGATCCTGACAACGGAGTCCGGGGCGGAGTTGTTTTTCGACTCGATCGAGCGCTTCGCAGCAGCGAGCGTGAGCGGCGATCTGGGCACCCGTCGGTTGGCCGTCGACGCTGAAGCTGCGGCACAGGTCGGTGCGATAGCCACGCGCGCCGACGCCGATGTCGAGCACTGCCAGTTCGCCAGCTTGCGCTGGGCGATGGCGCGGTGGGCCGCCGGGCGATCCGCATTGGAAATCCTGGCCCCATCCGGAGAGTGCTTCACCGACCGCGCGGGTAGCGGCGGCGTGCATGGCGGCGAACAAATCGATCTCACTGAGACCGGGTTCAAGAATGCGTCGTGCTTCAGCGTAGGCAGCATCGCTGCCGCGCAGGCAATGACGCAGAGCGTCGATCTCGTCGGAGAATTTTTTGCGGCGCAGATACTGGTAGTCGCTGGTGATGTCGATCCACTCGGCGTGAGGTGTGTGCCAAGGGGCGGCAGAGTTGTCGGTGCCAATGCGCTGGCATTTTGTCAGCAGGGGCCGCAGAGATCGCTGCATCTCACCGCCGATATTTTCGATCAGTGTGCAGAGTTTTTGCGGCGGATAGTTGAGGCACTTGTCGACAGCGTTGACGTCGATGGGATCCCCTGGAACACAGAGCGTGGTGTTGCCGTCTTTTTCGATGACCACGGCGATAGCGGTCAGGTCGGTAGCATGCCAATGGCCGGTCAGCGCATGGACGTAGTGCCGATGAGTGATCAGCGCAGCGTCGAGATTTTGCTCGGCCAGGTAGCCGGCCAGCAATCTTTGCCGATCCCGGCAGGAGGTCGGATCAAGCGCGGGTGGCGTGGCAATTGTCTCGGACATGGCCACTTAGAGCACGCCGTATTTTTCGTAGACTTCGCCGGCCGACATGCCGCCCCGAATGGCGTCGCGGGTGACGCTCTCCGCGTGGACTTTTTCCCAGGCGGCGCGAATCACTTCGCGTTCGACTGCGGCGGGAACGACGACCATTCCGTCTTCGTCAGCGATGACTAGATCGCCGGGATTAACGGTGAGTCCAGCGATGGTGACCGGGATGTCGACGGCGGTGACGCGCTGGCGGTGCAGGCTATCGTAAGGACAGGCGGAGCTGGCGAACACAGGAAACGCCATCTCACGCATCGGTGCGATATCGCGGATGGCGCCGTGAACGATTGCGCCGACGCAGCCACGGTTGCGGGCAGCGGTCGACAACAGTTCGCCCCAGATGCCGGAACGTTCGGAGCCGTCGGCGGCGGCGATGAGCACGTCGTGCGGTTGGCAGCCGTCCACGGCCTGCAGTTCAAGTTCATAAGGCGCAGGATCTTCGTGATCGATGTCTTCCCAAGCGGTGGTGCGGGCGCGACCAACAAGGAGGCTCACGCCAGTCATCGGCTTGAGCAGATTGGGAATGCTTTGCTCGCGATAGCCCGCGCCATCGAGCGCGTCCGAAACAACGGCGGTGAACAATTTCTCCCGAATCATATCGAGAGTGATGGTATCAGGTGTGGTGGGTGCTGTAGTGCTCACAATAAAGGTGGCCAACGGTAGGCGGTGATAACGATCCCGGGCAAGTCGGAAGACTGGCACAAAAGCGCCCGAATAATTTTGCGCCGATGGGAAATGGGATGCGGTGCGGTCGGCTTAGCCGAATAGGTTTTGCTGCAAATCACGCAGCACGCGCAGTTCACCCCACTCGGCACCTTTCATCTGACGGGCAGCAGATTTGCGTCGAGAGTTGGTGCTCTGGAGCGCGCTACTTTCTTCAAACACTTGCTGAACGTATTCCGCAGAGCCGAACACTGTGCCATCGCAGAAGTAGCGGACCCGGCAACGCAGAACTTCGGCGACAGACAGCTTGCCCCCACGCTTCAGTTCAGCCTCTAGGGCCGAACGCTCCAATCCGATGCGGGCCGTTGTTCCGGTCGCAGCATCGGCATCGCGCTGCTGCCCGTGAGCGTAGAGCAAAAGCCGGTATTTTGGCGCGACTTTCGCCCAGGTAACTCGTCGATTCATGCCGTAGTTCGTGCACTGCAGCATGGTGCACAATCCGATGCGGGCCGGGCCGTGGCCGCCGTTTGCCTCGCCGTAGCCGCTCCACTGATAGTCTTTCGGATCGTCGACAATTCCCGCGCGTACTGGATTGAGATCGATGTACGCCGCGATCGTCAGCAGCGCTCGCTCGCCGTTTTCCACCAGTAAGCTTTTGAACCGATGCTCCCAAAGAGTGCCGCTGCGCCCCTGACGTCGGTTGTGCCAACGCGTGAATCGTTGTTTCAAGTCTTTGAGGAAATGGCTCAGACTGTGACGACGGGCGTCAAAGCGGCTAAGAATCTCGCTCAGCCAGCTACTGCTGCCGCTTGCGGATGAGGCGGTTGCTCTATCCAACTCCGCAACGGCCTCCTGCAGTTGGCGGCCCTTGTAGATGAGTGGCAGTAGTTTCCGAAGCTCTGCCACCTCAAGCTTCGGGGCGCTGCCTTTATCAGGCACGCGCACCAGCAAATGAAAATGGTTCGACATTAGGCAGTAGGTCAAAACCTGCACGCCACAGAAGCGCTCCAGCCGGCGCATCAAAAAATGAAAGTGACGCTTCTCCGCCTGTCCGAATATGTAGTTCTTATCGACCACTCGCGATATGCAGTGATAGACAGAATCAACTTCGGGGCGGAGGAGGCGACGAGGCATCTGGCAGAGTCGACGAAAGACACCCGTGTGTAAAGTAATAATATTCCCGGAATATGATATGCCCGGAATATGATTTGCCCGGAATATGATTTGCCGAAAATGGTTATTCTGTTGTCTTTTGCTTCGGCTGGGCTGCGGCGATTTGTCGCTCGTCGCTAGCGCTAGGGCAGACGGTCGTAGAGCTCTTGTAAGCGATCGATGCGAATCCCGGGTGGTTGGTTTTCGAGTAACCACTCGAGATCATCTTTGGCGCCTTCGAGTTCGCCATTCTGATAGCGGAGAAGGGCACGACTGAATCGTTCGCCGGCTTCTTCCGGCGAGATGGCGAGAATGAGATCGATGTAGGGGCGGGCGACATCGGCATGGCCGGCGTCCATTTCCAGTCCGACTAGATTGCGGAGAATGCGCAGCACGATGTCTTTTTTGCCGGTCGGTTCGAGGTGCTCGGGGCGCAGGCCGGCTCCGGTGATGCCGCGCACGATAGTTTCGGCTTCGGCTTTTTCGATGATGCGACCACCATCAAATACGTCTATAATGGTTGGATCGGCCTCGGCGGATTCGGGGCGATACATGACCATAAAATGTCCCGGAAGGCCGAGACCGCTGAGTCCTTTGACGCCGGCGCGTTTACCCAGTTCGAGGAAGACAACCGCCAGGGTGATGGGCAGTCCTTCGCGGTCGTCGAGGACTTCGTTCAGGTAGCTGTTGGAGTGATGGTAGTACTGGCTGCGGCTGCCGTGAAAACCATTCTCTTCAAAAAGGAACGCACTGAGTTTCTTGACCTGCTCGAGCGGATCGGCACCGACGGCTCCGAGGCTTTCGCTGGCGCCCTTGGCGAGTTGTTCGAAGTCTTCCAGATAGGCTTCGACGTCGAGATCGGGATTGTCGAGCCAAGCGATCACGAGTCCGGCTTCGAGCAGATCGATGTCGGCTTCGTCGACACTCAACACTTCGCGCATTTTCTCTGCGACGACGCGGTGGTGAAGTTGGCGGGTCATCGCGCGCAATTCATCGGCGCGTTGTTGAAGCTCGTCGGCCTTGGCAGCGATCAGGGCGCGGCTGGTTTCGGAGTCCTGACTGAGTTTCATGAGCACGGCTTCGTTGGTGGGGGAGCCCGCGGCGAGCTTGTCGACTTCTGCTTCAAGCTTGGCGAGTTGCGGAGCGGGGAGTGAAGTCGGCGAGAGGTCATCGCCGATTTTAAAATGGCGAAACTCGGCGTCGGTTTGGCGAAATTTGCAAAGGCCGACGCTGCCCCCACGGAGTACACCGTCACTGAGTTCGAGGACTTTCTCGCCGTTGACGTAGCCGGAAATTTTCTCGTCCTCGACGCGGACCCGGAGACGGTTCCATTCGCCCGGATGATAGGCGTCGGTCGGGATCTGCTCAAGAATGGTCCACGAGTAGACGTCAGGTCCTTCGAAGCGGGTCAGGCGCAGTTGGCCGCCGCTGGGATAGAAACCGTAGTGGACTTCACTGTTTTCGCCGCTGCACGCGAAGGCGAGTCCGGCGGCACCGCTCTCGTCGTCGAGTTTTACTTCGACCGCGAGTTCGTAGGGTGCATCGGGAACGGCGCGTTCAGACACACAGAGTGAGCGTCCGCCAAATCCGCTGCCGCTGCCGTTGACTTTGATCACACCCGAGCGCTGCGACCAGTTGGCCCCCATCGACGGCACCCAGCGATTCGGGTCGAGGGCGCCGATGGTCATCCAGCGATTCATTGGGGTTGGATTGGGAGCGTCGAGCAGTGGCTTGAGGGTGTTGATCGGCACTGCGAAGCCGAGATTTTCAGTCATCAGCCATTTGATGGTGACGATGCCGTGAACCTTGCCCTGCATGTCGACGACCGGACCGCCGCTGTTGCCCATTTCGATAGGGATGGCCAACTGGATCATCGGAAAGCCGAACTCCACGCGACCTCCGGAAGCGTCATCCATGTGATCTCGCATCGCTGAAGCAACGCCTTGAACGACGGAAAATTTCAGGCCGCGCGGATTGCCGAACGCGACGATCGGTTGGCCTTGTTCGAGCTTGTCGGAATCCGCGAGCGCAATCGGCTGGAGCTTCAGGCCTTTGGCATCGATCTGGATCACGGCGAGGTCCAGTTTTCGATCCCAGGAATGGACGGCGACAACCTCGTGCTCGGTGCCGTCGGAGAGTTCGACGCTGATTGGTCGACCCTCGCCGATGACGTGCAGGTTGGTGGCGATCAGGCCTTTCTTCGCATCGACGATAAAGCCAGTACCGGTGCCGTGCACGCCGCCACTGCGTCCCTGTTGGGTGACTGTGACGATGGAGTTGCGAAGATCGCGAGTCAGGGCGGCGACGTTGCGATTTTCCCCGTCCGCTGGCTTAAGGGCTGTCTTGGAAGCTGGGTCAGATGGCGCCACCGGAGCGGTCGCATCTGCGGCGAAGGGGTCGAACGGTTTCGCCTTAGGTTTTCCATCATCAGAGGCCGGTGCTTTGAATTCCTTCAGCGGGTCGTCCGCCGTGGTGGGGCCGGGCTGCTGTGCAGCTGATTCCCTCACCGCCGAAAAAATAACTGCACAGAAGAGCAAGTTTGCGACGGGCATCCGGCGGCACAAGTTCCGACTGAAAAGCGCGAATGACATGAAAGGAATCAGCGATGCAGCCGATTGGCTGACTCGTTCACTCTACGGCCAATGGTGTGCGGCCTACAATGCGAACTTTGCCGCAATGCTGCCAATTTGATTGAGGGGCTGAGCGGAATGCTCATGGTGTTTGCAGTTCATTGTTCAAAGCGGTGATGTCCATGCTGGTTTCAAAGACGTAGGATATAGCTCGCTGCAGGCGATTCTTTTCCGCTGCGTCTTTTACTGTTCCCGTGATAGTGATCGCTCCTTCGCTGATGTGGAAGTGCAGATCAGGAACGCTCTCTGCCAGCTCTGCAAGCAAGGGGCCAACGCGGTTGCCCCAATCGACGCGTTTGGTGTCAGAATCGGCGGCGAGATTGTTGGTCAGCGAAAATTTGCTCCGCCCCAGTGCCGCGGCGATGTCCTTGATCTGGTACTCGCTGCGCAGGCGACCCGTCAGGTTCATGTTGCCTCCCAATAGTTTGAAGTCGAGAACGGGGGCCATGGACACGCCGGAAGTAGCAGCGGGAATCGTTGAATCGTCCGTGGATGGCGGCGGTGTTGAGGTCGAATTCAGCGTGCTCGGTTGGTTGCCGGTCGGCTTTTGGTCAGGGGATGATTTTGAATCGTCGGTCATGGGAGCGATTGGCGCTTTAGGCGGTGGCGGCGCGACTTTATCACCGGGATTGATCGGTCCAAAAAATGGAAACAATGCCCTGCGATCGACGGTACCATGATACTTGACGATGTCGGTAAAATCCGCATCCGGTGCACCCAGCCAGGCGCCTTCGTACAGGGTGAGGCCGCGGATGCCAATGGCGAACTCGCCGGGAGGTTGCGCCGCTTTTAGCGTGGTTGCAGTTGCTGCCATCCATGCGGCTTTAGAAAGAAACTCGCGGCCTTCCTCGGTGTATTTGCCGAGGGCCGACTCCATGACTAGAAAAGCGCAGCGTTCGTCGCTGAGTTGGCAGTAGATCTTGAGGCTATCTCCGAGGATGGCTCGCTCATCGGTGAGGCGCACGCCGGCGTCGCGCAGCTCGACCAGCGAATCGAGCATTTCCTGAGCAAGAGCTTCGGCTTCGGGAGAATTTCCCTGAACCTTAAGCTCGTCCTTGCTGAGCTTTAAATCGGCTGCGTCGAAGGCAATTTCGCCTGCGCTCTTTTCTCCCGGCCCGGGAGCCACTAACGATTTGTCGGCAGTGAACGACGTAAAAGTAAAAAACGTCGCGACGCCGCACAGGGCGAATGCCCATATTATCGCAGGCAGGAAAAACAGCGTATGCCGTTTCTTGATTTCGACATTCCGATTATTCTCGGGATCGATCAACGTTCGGCTGCGGGTTTTTCCGAGCGTCAGCGCGTAGAGTAGCACTGCGATGGCTGCGCTCCACACTACGATGACGAACGACAGGTTGTCGTCCAGATGCATGCGGTCACTCAGATAATGGCCCGCGAATGCCCCTGCGATTGCAAAGATGGGAATCAGAATGCCGTGGCCGGAAAAAATGATCATTTCGCTAGGTAAAATAAAACGGTGATGGTGTTGAAGGCGGCGCTGATGCCGATGTGAAGCATCGTTAGGTTGAACAGAACCGAACGGGAATCGCAAGCTTGGTTTGCCGGCGGATCGAAACTCAAGCACTGATGACCCAGCGACGCGTGGTGAAGGTGGCGTCGACCGCAATGTCCGAAAAGGGTGAAAGCCGCCCGGCTCGGGCGTCGGGGATTACAACGCTATGAGCCGAACGGCTTTCTGATCCTTCGCTTTGGCAGCCGTAAGACCGCTACGGCGAAGGTTCGGGGTGACTATCCGTTCCTTCCGGGGGTTAGTATGGATTGTTGCCAACCAGGAAAGTGTGACTTTTCATGTTAGAAAGTCGCTTCCAGGCGGGATTTTCGTGTTGCTGGTGTCACACCGAGTGCTGGTGGTGACAAGTGACATGGAAGCAATTGGCATTATCTTTGGTTTCTGACCATGAAGGGCGGCGAACTGACAGCTGAAAAATATATTGAATTCGTGCGAGCGAATCATGCTGGCTTGCGTGCGTTCATTCGCTCAATTGGTGTCGATTCGCTGTGGGTCGATGATCTTGCTCAGGAAGCTTTTATCATTGCTTACCAGCGGATGGACGAGTTCGATGCAGAGCGCGACTTTGGGGCTTGGGTGCGTGGTATTGCCAGAAATCTGGTGATAAATGAGCGCCGTAAGAGCGCCCGTCGCAAGCGCATCGTCGCTGACAATTTGACCGACGTGCTGGTGGCGAGTTCATCGGCTGCGGAAGATATCGAAGGCGATGCCGAAGCCGCTCTGGGGATGGGAGTCGGAATGGGCGACCGGGCGAAGGCAAAGATGACTGCGCTGCGCGAGTGTCTTCAGAAATTGCCGGAAAAAAGCCAGGCGATGATCAAAGCTCGCTACGAAGAGAATGCCTCGGCACCCGACATCGCTGAGCAGATGGACATGAAGTCGGCTGCGGTGAGGAAAAGCCTCGAACGAATTCGCACGGCGATGCGCAAGTGCATGGAGGAGCGATTGCTCGCCGTTGGCATTGCGACCTAAGGAAAAATTTTAGATGAGAACACAGGCACGATTTCAGGACTTGCTCGGGCGATTGCTCGACGACGTCTGTTCGCCCGCTGAGCGGGACGAACTGGCGCTCCTGTGCCGTGACAGCGCGGAGCGACTTGGACAGTTGCGTGACGCCTTGGAGTTCGATCAAATGATCGCGCAAAATGTGATCGTCAATCGCTGCGAAGACGCCTTCGCTGAAGACGTCGAGATCGCTTTGCAGGGCGACGAGTCACTACTCGATTTCGACGAATTGGTTTCACGCTACCTCGACAGCACCTTGCGTCAGCACGAGGCGCGTCGCTTGCACGCTTTTTGTCAACGTGATCCACAACTCGCACAACGGCTTCGGGAATCGATCGAGTTCGTCGACCTGTTGGCGCAGACCGTTCATGATCCGCGCAATGAAGACGCGTTTGTCGATGGTCTGGTGACGCGCATGTGGGCGGAAACCGCCAGCGATCATTTTGTCGACGACGTCGCTTCGAAAATCATCGCCATTGGTGCCTTTCAAAGTTCCGGTAGCGATGCTGCTGAAAATCGCGTCGGCGGTTCGGTAGAAGGTCGGGATGCAGTGCTGCCGCAAATTCGCCCCGCTCAACCGCGTCGCACGGCGACCGGTGGTCACGGATGGGGTAGAACGGCGGGCTTTGCTATCGCCGCCGCGGTCGCTGCTGCTTTGACGGTTTTGGCTTTAGTTCGTGGACCCAGCGGTGGCGACGGTGGCGAAGTGGTCATCGTTGACGAGGTGGTGGATCCGAGTATTGCTTTTATCTCAGAGGCATCGGATGACGTTCGCTGGAGTGACGAAGCGCTAAAAGCGATCGGTGATGATGGTAAAGTGGGAATCGGTCGCTACGAACTCGCCGAAGGCGTGGTGCGGGTGAAATTTTCCAGCGGTGCTGAAATGACCGTCGAAGGGCCTGCGGAGTTTGAGGTTCGCAGCGGTCACGAAGCGTACGTTCACTCCGGTCTGGCGATGGCCCGGGCCGCGAAGCCGGGTGACTTGAAAGTGCAGTCGAAAGGTTTTGAGTTGGTCGATGTCGATCGAACCTTTGCCGTCGATGCTCGCTTCAACAGCTTTACCGAGGCGGTTTTCTTCGATGGAGCTGGTCAGTTGAAAATGGCGGGCGCTCCCGGCGATCCGATCGGTCAGGACGATCCAGCGAATACTCGTCAGCTGTATCCATTTGAAACGGTTAGGGCCGATCACGAGCGCGAGCGTTTGGTCGACGTGCCTTACAATCCGAGTGTATTCACGCGGACTTGGCAGTTGATCTCTGGCGTCGAATCAAATTCGGGTTCTGTGGAGGTCGAATTGCCCGGAGCGGTGATCATCCCAAGTCATCCGGAGTCGGACAAGGTCCAGGTATTTTTGGAGAAGGATGGTTTCGTTGCCAGTGATGGTGTCGTGGTCGATCTGCTGACACCAGGCAAATTCACTTCTTTTGCTGATGCATCGGATGCTGACCGTAAGGGAATTGAGATTCAGCCGAAAGGCCAGCTTCGTAGTTATCTGCTGCAACGTTGGGCGCCGAAACGCGATGGCGAAACCCTGCATGCTTCGGTGACATTTGCTGACCCTGTCGTCGGTGTGATCTTTTCAGAAGACAAGCTGAAGCGTTCAGACGAAATGGTCGGTGCCAATTTACATGCGATTAACGCGGCGCTGATCGAGGGGCAGGGGCGCGGCATCGACGAGCTCGGTGGCGAGGACAAGATTCTTCTCAGTGATGATGGCCGCACGCTCAATGTCGTGTTGCACGGCGGCAACGCGGATGTGCTCGATCACATCCGAGTGCTGGTTTCCCGCCAGTAAGCTCGCAATCGCAGCTGTGATCGTCGTTCGGTGCTGAAAGGCGTTTGCTTCAGTCTTCCAGCCGGGTTTTCAGCCAGGCGCTGATCGCGCGGAGGGCGTCTGGAGAGAACGTTTCGTCGAAGGTGCCGTAGAGTGTCGGTAAGCCGTTTTCGGTTTCCTGAAAAAGATGGTTGAGGCGTCGGAGTTGGCGCGCTTCAGAATTTGAGTGGCCGGCTTTTTTCAAGTGCGCCTCCATAGCTGGCAGGTGGACGGCGGCGGGAATTTCGAGATCGGTCTCTCCGAAGAGTGCGAGCACGGGACAGGTTAGTGTGGTGATGCCGGGACCGGGATCGTGGGCGACGTAGCGACCGAGCCACGGGGTCTCCAGACTCTTGATCTGGCGATCGAGAACGATGCCTACTTCGCCGAGTTTGTTGGCATCTTCCGGCGGGAGAGCGGCGACGCTTTTTTCAAGTTTCTCTCCGAGGCGCTGGGCTTCTGCCGCAGCGGCGACGGGGTCTCCGCCGAGCACATCGTAGAGCGCCGCACTGAACTCGGCAAGCAGTCCGCGGGTGTTGTCTCCGACGCCGGAGGCAAGTCCAAGCGCTTCGGTCTGGGCGAGTAGGGTGACGTCGCCACGCAAAGCGGGGCCGGCGAGCATAACGATGAAAGCGATGTCCTGACGCTTTTCGGCGACCATCGTAGCGATTAGTGCGCCTTCGCCATGACCGATGATGCCGAGTTTGGCTCCGTCGATGTCGGTGCGCTTGGCGAGAAAATCGATGGCCGACCAGGCATCGGTCGCAAAGTCACGGGTGTGGCCGAAGGTATGTTCGCCAGTCGATTTGCCGATGCCGCGATCATCGTAGCGTAGCACGGCGATGCCCTGTCGGGTGAGGTAGTCGGCGATAACGGCAAAAGGCCGATGGTCAGAGGCGGTCGCGTCGCGGTCATGGGGACCGTTGTCTGAAACGAGGATGACGGCGGGATGGCCAGAGTGAGATTTTTCTTTTGGCAATGTCAGGGTGCCGGCCAGTTGGATATTGGCGAAGGCATTGGTGAAGCTGACGTCCTCGATTTCGTAGGAAAATGGCGGCTTCGGCATTTGCGGGCGTTCCTGCGCGAATCCTCCTTCGATGCGTTCGAGATCGAGGGAGGTGGTGTAGTCACCTTGTGTCCAATCGCCGCGAATGCGATCGCCCTTGCCGTTGAGCTTGCCTTGAAAAGATGCGTCGATCGATGCGACCTTCATGTGAATATCACGATCGTCGCGAGTGATGCTGTTGGCGGGTATCGGCAATTCGCTTTTCTTCGGGACGCTGACCGTCGCGCTGAGGTTGCCATTGGGCTGCTCCTCGATGCGAATCAAGACCTTGAGTTGTTCAACGACAACGTTGATTTCGCCGGCCCAATCGCCGCTCAGATTGGTATTTTTTTCGTCGTCATCGGCGGCTCGCGTTCCAGGGGCGAGCAGAAGGATGAGGAGGGCAGCAAAGACGGCTTGCGGGTAGATTTTCTTCATGGCAGAGAGCGAACGCTTTGGTCGTCCTATCTCTATTAGTCGCTCCGGGCAGGGGAGCGGTTACACCGGATGCCTGAGATGTCGACGCTCGATCGCCTGCTACCAGCGGTCGATGGCCCAGAACAGGGCAACGCCAAGCGCGATCAGGCTGGCGGTAAAAGCCACGTATTTGTCGTACCACGGGCGTTCCCGAAACGGGCCGATGGCAAGTTTAAGCGCAAACAGAACAAGGCCGGTACCGAGCGTGATGCCGAGAATGAATTGGAAGACTGCGATAACGGTGTCGCGACTGAAGCCTACGCCAAGGTCTTGTGCCATCCAGAAGCCAAAGATAACGCCGCTGATCATCATTGAGGTAATGCGCCATTTTCCAAAGTGAGAGTGGAATAGGTTCTCGATTGCGAGCACAGCAATGGTGAGCGCGACGATGACGGGTAACCACTCGGCGAGCGCAGCGGGCGCAAAGTCGGTGAAGGTGCAGACGGCGAAGCTGACGCTGAGCGAGGCGAGAAAGAACTCCATCTGGCGCAGCAGGCTGGTGTACTTGGAGTGGAAAAAGAACATGACCAGCAAGACGAGGAGCATTTCATAGCCTTGGGGAAGCACTTGCGTGAGTCCGTTGACGAAGGACTTCCACCACGGGTCCGGTGCGACGGGAGGGGCGGTTGACGCGTTGGCTTGGTCGGTTTCTTCGGCGTTGCCGGATGGCGTCGCGGCAGTGGCAGCAGTGGCAGCAACCTCGGTTGCTTCGGTTTCTTTTTTCGGGAAAGGGTCACCTTCGGTCACCGGTCGAAGATCGGTGGGAGTGCTGAATTCGCCGGGGTAGAGTACTTCAGCGCGGCGTCCGGGTTTGCCGTCGACGATTTTGATCATGATGACGGTCGCCTGATTGTCCTCGGACAGGTGCAGGGTGAAATAGTCGGCTGCCTCGGGGGTGTCGCCGGCGAGGGTGACAATGACTTTGCGGCGTTCGGGAAAGTTGACGTCAATGTCTTCAGGCTTGGGTTCGATCAATTCAACCTGCGGCTCGACGCTGATTTTCTGGTCGCCAAAGTAGAGGCTGAGCACGTCGGTGGCGAAGGTGGCGGCGGCCATTTCGGGGCTGATCTCGGCATTGAGTTGGGCGTCGTCGGTGGGATCGACTTCCATCGCCATTTCGACCGAGAAGCTTTTCTCCACGGTGTCAAAACTGGCGGCTACAGTGACATACGACACGGTATGCGCCCGCGCAGTCAGCGGGAGCAGGAAGACGGCAAGGGCCGCGATGACGAATGTGAAAACGGCGGTGGGTCGCAGCATGATCGCCGCAATGTTGGACCTGTCGACGCGGCAGGGCAAGTGCGGGATTCAATCGGTTTAGAAGGAGTGCCGGAACTAGCGCGGCTGTGTGCGCGGGCAGGAGTTGAAAAGATTTCGGCTAGAAGATCTGTAAACATATTATTTTACCGGAAAATAATGAAGGTGATCGTAGGCGATTCAGCGACTCGTTCGTTGTGGAACTGGTGATAGAACGTGCTTTCGAGCGACGTAGACTGTGGTGTCGTCGCTCGGTCTTGTGTGACCTTGCGCTTGCGATGGGCGATTTTCGCCGTATCGAATGCAAAGCCCAGCCAAGCCTGCCCTCTTGAGTACGCCCCCGAATGCTCCCAGTTCAGAATCCCCGCAGCGAGTCGTCATCGCGTGTGGTGGGACCGGTGGGCATCTGTTCCCGGGGATTGCGGTCGCGGAAACACTGCGCCAGCGCGGGCACGAGTCGCTGTTGTTGATTTCGGAAAAGCAGATCGACGCGTTGGCGACGGAGGGCTACGGGCATCTGAAGTTTGAAAAGCTGCGCACCGAGGCGATGCCGTCTCCTGTCTCTCTCAAGTTTCCCGGCTTTTTGTTTAAGTTGGGCAAGAGCATGCTGCGCTGCAAACGAATGATCAAGGACTTCGGCGGCACGGCGGTGCTCGGCATGGGCGGATTCACTTCGACGGCGCCGCTGTTGGCGGGGCGGATGGCAGGCTGTCGGACCTTTATTCACGAATCGAATGCCATTCCGGGGCGGGCGAATCGGCTGAATGCGAAATTCTCGGACGTTGTGTTGGTCGGATTCGATGTCTGTGGGCGACATTTTGCCGGTCGTCGGGTGGAGACAGTGGGCACACCGCTGCGTCCGGCGCTGACTGAGCGTCCTGATCGCGAAGCGGGGCTGCGCCACTTCGGCATGGAGGTCAGCGATGCTCCGGTGTTGTTAGTCATGGGCGGTAGCCAAGGCGCGCGCGGGATTAATCGCCTGGTCATCGAGTCTCTGCCGGCGCTGACCAAAGCGGGCGTGCGGGTCTTGCACATTTCCGGATTGCCGGACCAGGATGAGGTCGAAGCTGCCTACCAAGGCGCTAATGGTGGTCATGTGGTGCTGCCGTTTTGTGCGGATATTCAATATGCCTACGCGGCGGCTTCGGTGGCGGTGTGCCGCTCGGGCGCGTCGACGCTGGCGGAGTTGGCGCACTACGGTCTGCCGTCGATTTTGATTCCCTACCCGTTTGCGGCGGAGGATCACCAGACGCGCAACGCGGAAATTTTCAGCAGCGATGGCAGTGCCTTGCTGTGGACGCAGGACAGTTTGCAGGCGGCGATGTTTACTCGCGATCTGGTCGCCTTGTTGACGGATGCGCTACGCTTGAAAACGATGGGCGAGGCGATGTTGAAGCACTCGCCGGCGGAAGCTGCGGAGAAGGTCTGCGATGTGATCGAAGGCGAAGCAAAAGATGAAGCAACTGCGTGATGAGTAAGGACTGGTCAAAAGCTCTCAATGAGGGGGAAACGGATCCGCTCAAGGTTCACCTCATCGGTGTGGCGGGTTCGGGTATGAGTGGTTTGGCATCGCTATTTTTGCGGCTCGGTCATCATGTCAGTGGCTGCGATCGGGTGACGACGGTGGAAACCAAGCGCCTGGAAAAAAGTGGTCTGCGTTTTTTCTGTCCGCAGACAGCCGATTCGGTGGCCGGGGCGGAGGTGATTATTTACTCGTCAGCGATCAAACCGGGAAATCCGGCGTATGATGCGGCGGTGGCAGCGGGTACGCCGATGTTGCTGCGCGCCGAGGCACTGGCGGCTCTGCTCAACGGTCGCAAGGGCATTGTGGTCGCCGGCACGCACGGCAAGACGACAACTTCTGCGCTGGCGGCGCACACGCTGCGAGTCGGTGGGGTGGATCCGTCGCATTATGTCGGCGCGGAGATTCCGATTCTGGGTGCCAACGCGCACTGGTCGACAGAATCGGAGTGGTTTGTCGCTGAAGGTGATGAGAGCGATGGCACGCTGGTCAATTATCGGCCGGAGATTTCCATCCTGCTCAATGTCGAGGCGGAGCATTTGGATTTTTATTCGGGGATCGATCAGATTCTAGAAGTGTTCGGCCGACTTTTGCGGCAGACCCATGGATCGGTCATCTATTGTGCGTCGGACGAGCATGCCAATGCACTCGGAAAGGTGGTTGGTGAGCGGGGGATCAGTTACGGATGGGACAGCAGTTGTGCAGTGTCGGCGACCGACGTTACGCCGTCGGGACGCGGCAGCGAATTCACGCTTTGTTATGACGGTGAGCCGGCGGGCCGAGTTCGGCTTGGTATTCCCGGCAGGCACAATGTGCTCAATGCCTTGGCGGTAGCGGCGCTGGCTCGCGAGTTGGCTGTCGACGTGGCGGAAATCGCCGAGGCCTTTGAGGGGTTTCGCGGTGCGCGGCGCAGATTCGAGACCAAGTATCAGTCGGAGAGTTTTCTCGTAGTCGACGACTATGGGCATCACCCGACGGAGATCGCGGCGACTTTGCAGACGGCTCACTCGCTGGGCAGGCAGCGCTTGGTGTGTTTGTTTCAACCGCATCGTTACTCACGGACTCAACGCCTGCGCGATGAGTTTGGGGTTTCTTTTGACGGCATTGATGAGCTTTACGTGACCGACATTTACCCTGCCAGTGAGCTGCCGATCGATGGCGTGACCGGCGCGACGGTGGTGGAGGCGGTTGAGCAGTTGGGAGATGTGACAAAGGCGCACTCACATCCTGACAAAGCCACCCTGCATCTGGCGGTTGGTAATCGGCTGAGGGCTGGCGATTTGGTGCTGACACTCGGAGCCGGGGACATTCACGAGGCGGGCACGCGACTCGCAGCGGACTTGGCGGTGCTGGACGGGATGGCGACGGCAATGGCCGATGACGACGCGGTGCTGAGACTTTACGAACCGATGCGCAAACACACTACGCTGCGTGTTGGTGGTCCGGCACGATACTGGGTTGAGCCGACGACCGAGGCGAGTTTTGCGGCTTTGATCGCGCACTGTCAGCAGGCAGATCTGCAAGTTTACGTGATCGGGCGGGGGTCGAATCTGTTGATTCGCGATGGCGGCATCGATGGCGTAGTGGTGCATCCGGTGCGCGGTGAACTCGGTGAGGTTACGGTCAACGGCAAATGCATCCATGCCGGTGTTGGTGCGAAATTTAAGAAAGTCGCCGGTGCGGCGCAGGCGGCGGGGCTGGGAGGTTTCGAGTGGATGGAGGGCATCCCGGGTAATGTTGGTGGTGGCATTCGCATGAATGCGGGCGCGATGGGCGCTGAGACCTTTGAGCAGGTATTGAGCGTGCGCTACATCGATTCGAATGGCGAGATCCACGAAAAATCGGCGAGCGATATTGTGCATCATTACCGCAATGTGCCGGAATTCACACGCAACTACGTGGTATCTGCGGATTTTGCGGGCGAGCCGGAGGACGCGGAGGCTATCGCTGAGCGCATGGCCGCGTCGAGGGAAAAGCGTCGCACTTCGCAACCGGTAGCGGCGAGTGCAGGCTGCATTTTTAAAAACCCTGAATCGATCTCGGCCGGTATGCTGGTCGACAAGATGGGCTTTAAAGAGCGCTCAGTCGGCAGTGCCAGTGTGTCGGACGTGCATGGCAATTTCATCGTCAACGAGGGTGGCGCTTCGGCCAAGGATGTGCTCGAGCTGATCGCTCAGATTCAAGCGGAGGCGCGGAACGAGCACGGCATCGAACTCGACACCGAGGTGCAGATTCTCGGACAGGACCAGCCATTTTAATCAGCCCTTCATCAGACGGGGCATCCGCTGAAACGAAACGAATTTTTGATCATGAAGAAAATGGAAGAACTCAAGGTGGCGGTGCTCGGTGGAGGTCCGGGCAGTGAACGCGAAGTCTCACTCGCCTCGGCGCGTGGAGTGGTGGCGGCGCTCGAAGGTTATGTTGCCGGGGTGGAACTGGTCGACGTGCCGGGTCCTGGATTCGATTGTCCGGCGGGTATCGACATCGCTTTTAATGTTATTCACGGCACCTACGGCGAGGACGGTGAATTACAGGCGGAGATGGAAAAGCGTGGCATCCCTTATACCGGAGCTCGCGAGGTGAGTAGTCGGTTGGCTTTTGACAAGGTGCTGAGTCGCGAGCGATTTATCGCCGAAGGCGTCAGCACTCCGCGCGGATTTGAGATGCTGCTCAGCGATCCCGGCCGTCGAGGTATCGAATTTCCGTGCGTCGTCAAGCCGCCGCGCGAAGGTTCGAGCGTTGGCGTGCACATCGTCGAAGATGAAGCTGGCTGGCTGAGCGCTTTAGAAGACGCCGCCAGATTCGGCGAGTCGACGCTGGTCGAGGAGTGCATCGTCGGCAAGGAGCTCACTGTCGGAGTGCTTCGTGATCAGGCCTTGCCGATCATCCACATCCAGCCGCGCAGTGGATTTTACGACATGAGTAATAAATACCCGTGGCTCGCGAATCAGGGCGGTACGGATTATTACTGCCCGGCGGACCTCAGTGAGGAGACGACTGCGCGAGTGCAGTCGGCGGCTCTGGCGGCGCATCGCTCGCTGGGAATCGAGGTTTATTCTCGAGCTGACGTGTTGCTCAGCGCCGACGAAACACCCTACGTGTTGGAGGTGAATACGATTCCTGGAATGACCGAGACCAGTTTACTGCCGAAAGCGGCCGCAGCGGCAGGGATGAATTTTAGTAAACTTTGTTTGATAATTATGGAAAGTTCACTAAGATATGGTTTCACTTAATCGATGTGGACCACAAATTCCAGTGCTAAGCGGCGCCCGGCGAATCGCCGTCATGCCCGCCACGCTAAGCGGCAGGCCGAATGGCAGCAGCTGGATGTGAAAATGCGTCCGCGTCGACGCAAGCGTCCGCTGCGTCGCAACCGAGGAGTCTGGGGGCTGCGCATCGCGGCTATCGCCGTTTCGGTGACCTCAGTCTCGGCCGGCGCACGTTGGATTTATCGCGAGTCAGTGGTCGACAACGCTGAGTTTAAGCTTCAGCAACTACTGGTTTATTCGGACGGTGCACTCAGTCCACAGACCTTGGCCGAGGTTTCGGGAGTCGAGACGGGAGTCAATCTAATGACGCTCGATCTCGATGCAATTCGCGCTTCGATCGAAGCCCTGCCTCTGGTAGACACCGCAACGGTCGAGCGTGTATTTCCTGCGGATCTTGAGATTCGCGTCACCGAGAAAAAACCGATCGCCTGGCTTGCCTGTCAGTCGGAAGGCGTCTTTCCACGTATGACCGAAGGCAGTGCGCTGCTGTCGGCAGAAGGAGAAGTGTTGCGTTGCGATCAGCTATTGCCGCAGTTTCAGGATTTGCCAATCATCGAGGTGCCGGTAATGCCGGGCGACGGTGCCACAAAACAAGCGAACTCCCGGCAGATGGAGACCGCGATCGAGCTGCTTGAAAAGAGCGCCAATCAATTCGCTGCCAGCGGCTTGGAACTGCTTGAAATCCGAATGCACCAACCCTATTCGTTGACTTGTGTGTATAATCAAGATCTCAAAGTTACCTTTGGTCTCTCAGACCTTGAGCGCCAGTTGCAGGACCTCGAATGGATCATGACCAGTGCAGTCAGCAGTGGCCGCAAGCTTTCGACCGTTAATACGATGATGGAACGCAACATTCCAGTGACCTTCCAGGACAGCGCTTTGCCGAAGGCTGGCTCCAGTGATTTCCCCAATCTACGACCGCTCGGCAATCAGCCAACGCTTTCCGGTGATTCTAAAAACTCACCAGTTTCATCCGACCTGCGAACGATTTTGCGACGTGGCTGACAGCCTTGTATTCAGCGATCATTCTTTCATAGGTCTTTCCCTCTAACTCTACGTTCCTACCACTTCATCGCGATGGCCAAATCTACTGTTTACGTGGGTCTCGAAATTGGGACATCGAAAGTTTGCGTTGTCGTCGGCGAAGTCCGCAGCGACGGCGCAATCAAGATTCTCGGGGTCGGACAACATCCGTCGGCGGGTGTTCGCAAGGGCGAGATCGTCGATTTTGAAACGGTTCAGACTTGTCTTCACGAGGCTCTGGTGAAGGCTGAAGATCGTAGCGATGTGATGGTCAAAACCGTTTATCTCAGTGTTACCGGTGCCCACATTGAGAGTCTCAACAACCGCGGTTGCATCCGCATTGCCGACGATCAGACGGAGATTTCCGAAGCGGATCTGGACGAAGTGAAAGAGATTGCCCGCGACGTCAGTCTGCCGACCGAAAACGCCTTCGTGCACAGCATCGTCCGTCACTACTACGTCGACGGTCAGGAAAAAGTGCTTAACCCGGTGGGCATGCTTGGCCAAAAACTTGAGGCCGACTATCACATCATTCACGGCGTCAAAAATCGCATCCAGAACGCGATTCGTTGCGTTCGTGAAATCCCGCTCGAGGTCGAAGACATCGTGTTCAGCCCGATCGCCGCCGCTCAAGTAGTGCTCAATCGTGAAGCCAAACAGCAGGGAGCCATCCTGCTCGATATCGGTGGAGGCACGACCGACTACCTTATGTATGTCGACGGTGCCATCATGGCCTCAGGCTCGTTGGGCTTGGGTGGTGACCACGTCACTAATGACCTATCGATCGTGCTCAAGATTCCTCTGGCGCGTGCCGAGCGTTTGAAGACCGAATACGGTGATCTCAGCGCTACGCCGGGAGTCAACGAAGGTATCGTCGATCTCCAGGCTGATTCGCACTTCGCCGGGGCCAAGGTGGAGAAGAAGCTTATTAACGATGTAATCCGCGCTCGGATGACCGAAACCTTCGAGCTCGTTCACGCTCGCCTTGCCAAGTCCGGTGCACTCGCCAAGGCTGGCAAAGGCATCTACTTAACCGGGGGCACAGCCCTGCTGAAAGGCATTGACGAAGTCGCCGAAGAAGTTTTCGGTCTGCCCGTGCAGAAGGCCAATCCCGCTTCGATGTCGGGACCTGTGGCGATCTTCGAAAACCCGCAGTACGCCACGCCCGTGGGCCTGATTCGTTACGCTCAACTACTCGAAGAACAACGTCCACGGCGCAGCCCGATCCGCAACTTAGGTGCCCGTGTGGCCGGTTTGTTCGGAGCCGTTCGATCCGTCCTATAATTTGTGCCATAGTGGCAAAGAAACCAGCCCCGCGTTGCCAGCCAACGCAACACTCAATTCATTAACAACAAGGAACGCCCGTTTCAACTCCGGGTGAAGTAGATATGCTAGATTACGACCAGTCGGAACAGGCGGAAATGCCCGAGGCCAGCGGATTCTCCGTAAAAATTATCGGTGTCGGCGGCGCGGGTGCAAACGTGCTCGACCGCATGGCGCTCGAGGGCACCGAGGATGCCGACATGCTGACGCTCAACACGGATGTTCGCGCCCTGTCGACTTCGGTATCCAACAACAAGATTCAACTCGGTAAAGAAATGCTCAAGGGCATGGGTGCCGGCGGTGATCCCGAACTCGGTCGCCAAGCGGCGATGGAGGTCGAAACCCAGATTCGTGAAGCGATCAAAGGTCACGCCATGGTTTTTGTCTGTGCTGGTCTCGGTGGGGGCACCGGTTCTGGTGCCGCTCCCGAAGTTTGTCGAATCGCCAAAGAGGAAGGTGTCTTTTTGGTCGCCTTCACGACTTTGCCGTTCGAATTCGAAGGCGCTCGCCGTATGCAGCAGGCCAAGGATGCACTGGCCCGCATCAACGACCACGCCAACGCTGTGGTGACTTTCGAAAATGATCGGATGGGCAATTTGATCGTGCCCAAGGATGGCATTCAGTCCGCGTTTGCGGCAGCCGACAAGACGATCAGTGAAAGTGTCCGCGCGACGACAAACATCGTTACTCAGCCAGGCATCATCCGCATCGGCATGGACGACTTATTGTCCGCGCTGCGCAATCGCGATTCGCGCTGTCTGTTCGGTCACGGCCAGGCGAAAGGCGATAATCGTGCCAGTGAAGCGCTCGCTCAGGCTCTGAAGAGCCCGCTGCTCGACAAAGGCAAGCTGCTGGATCAAACCCGTAACGTGCTGGTTCACGTCGCCGGTGGTGACGACTTAAACTTCTTCGAAGTGCAGTCGTTGATGAAGGAACTTTCCAAGCACGTCAGCGAGAACACCCAGCTGATGTTCGGTGTCGGCACCGACAAAAAACTCGGGGCCAGTCTGACGGTGACGATAATAAGTTCTCTATCGGAGAGCGCTCCCGCCGACAAGTCCCCGACACCGGATCAAGACGATCCGGAAAAAAAAAAGATAGCGCCGTCTGATTCGGCATTCGCCGCCGCTTCGCCCGCTACTGCAAGCACCGTCGCCCCATTGGGCGCGGTGGGCACCGTTGCTGCAACAGCAGTTGAGGCTGAAGAAGTTGCAGTCGAACACGATGACCCGAGCATTGAAGTTGCTGATGAAGCAGGTGATGGCGGGGCATCTGGCGTCGCTGACGCGGAGATTGTCGATGACGAAACGGAAAGCGATGAAGCTGAGTCGGTAGATGAAATAAAACCTGAAGAATCGGTCGCGGCAGACGAAGAGGAAACTGCCGTCGAAGACCAAAGCGAGGACATTGCGGCCGAGGCAACCGGGGTCGAGGCAGCGGTTGAGGACGAGAACGATGATCCGGAGGTGTCAGCTGAGGCTGAAGAGGACACGCAGGAGGGCGTAGAAGAAGAAGCAATTTCTCTGGAAACGGACGATGAGGAAACCGTCGAAGCTGACAAGAGTGAGGAGTCTGTCGCAGCCGAGGCTGAAGTTGCAGACGATGTAGCTTCGATCGAAGCCGAAGCCGAAGCCGAGCAGGAAGCGGAGCCTGACGAAGAGGAAGAGGAAGAGCCGGCAGCGATTTTGCCGCCAGTGACGGGTCCTCCGGCTGAACTTCTCGAGGCATTCGAGCCCCCCGTCGACGACAAGTCTACGGAGGATAGCGAGGTGGTTGATCTGGACGACGTAGCTGATCCGCTGGCTGAGAGCGAAGACGTTGTCGCCGACGATGATCAGGCAGCCGAAGAGAGTGAGCTTGATAACGAGAAAATTGAATCGGTCGAAGAAGCTGGAGAGGAGCTCGTAGCGGAAGATGCGGAGGAGGACGCTGAAGATTTATCGACTGCTGACGACGACGACGACGACGACGATGACGACGATGACGATGACGACGATGATGCGCCGCTGTCGATGGCAGGACCGAGTTGGTCGGGGCTGAAAACGACCGGAAACATTGGAGCGCTTTTGAGGGAAGGGCGGTTGCCATCTTCGGCCAAAATTTCGGCAAATAATGACGACGACGACGATGACGATGATTCCGTTTCGTCGCTAAGCAAAATCGACCCACTGGTTGACCCACCTGAATCGGAGAAACCGAAAACGGTTCTGGGCGGGCTTCCCGGAGCGATTGAGTCACCGTTCGAAATCGGCGATGAAGATGACGATGAAGACGCACCGGTCGGAACGGCGGTGCCGACTGGATTGGTGGCCCCTCCCTGGGCTATTGGAGGGGCAGCCATCCCCGGATTGGATGTAGGGGCCCAATCAGGAGGCGATGATTTCGAAGACGAAATAGAATCAGAGTCGGAGCCGGCTGTTGATGACGCCGCCGAAGTACCGGCAGCTCCGATGTCGATTCGCGACATGGCGGCTAAAAAATCGACCAGTGTTGAGCTGGATCATCCCTCGAACGAACTTGAATTCGTTGAGCCATCAGCGAAATCTTCTCCAACTCAAGATGATGCCCCTGTGGAACGGGGCTTTGGCGACGCACTGAAAGGGCTCGCTCCGTTGCCTGGACTCACGAACGATCTTGTGGTCGGCAGCGGCACAGCCAATACGATCAAGTTGACAAGGATTCGAGACGAAGCGCGAGTCGATACCACACCGATTGCTCCTTTGGAATCACTCGAACCTGAGCCCGAAGACAGAGATAGCTCGGCTTCCGTGGTCGCAGAGGATGTCGGCGCCCCCGATGTTAGGGATGACAGATCGATCTCGTCGGTGATCAATCCCGCGCCCGCACCGATTGCCATGGCGCCGACTGGCATGCCCAAGCCGGTAACGATTTCGCCAATCTCGCCACCTCCGGGCCTCATGCCTGCAGAGAGTCAGGATGACGCCGATGATCCGGCCAACCAGGCAATGCTCAATCTCGAGCCAACCTCGAAGGGGCGTTTCGCAAAATCGGAGCCTACGATTGTCGACGGACTCGATCTCGATGTGCCAACGCTGCTGCGTGGCACGAAGGATAGCTAGGTCCGCCCGTCACCACCAACTCGGGTGGATCAGCCGTCGCTGAGCAACTTTTCGAGGTGTGCCTCAAGGGCAGGTCCGCGCAAATCAGTGGCGACAATCTTGCCGTCCTTGCCGATCAGGAAAGTGGCGGGAATGCCGCTGATGCCATACTTACCGGCGATCGCGTTTTCCCAACCCTTGCCATCGAAATACTGCGGCCAGGGCATGCCGCGCTCTTTGGTAAATTTGTCGAGAGCTTCCATGTCCTGGTCCAGGGAAATGCCGATCACCTCGAAGCCTTTAGCGTGAAATTTTTCGTAAGCGGCAATGACCGTAGGCATTTCTGCCACGCAGGGGCCGCACCATGTCGCCCAGAAGTCGACGAGGACAACCTTGTCGTTCATCTTGCTCAAATCGATTTCTTCGCCCGCAGTGCTGGTAAATGCGATCTCAAGAGTCGATCCAACCATCGGTTGATTGAGTTTGGCTCCGAGCTGCTCCAGAAATTGATTGATCTGCGCCGACATCGGATGGGCCGCCAGATCGGTCTTCACGGTTTCGATAAAGGTCTTCGCTGATGCGCTATCGCCTGATGATAGATAGGACCCGAGCAGAGGCTGGACTACTCCGCCAATCAACATTTCGAGATCGGCATTGGCACCTTTCTCCATCATGTCATATTTCTGCCTGAGGTAGCCGAGCATTTTGTCGCTGTCTTCAACCGCGGCAGAAGCTTCGATCAATGCGGTGATCGCTGCCTCCTTGTCGCCCGCTTCTGGATTTGCCTTCAGATAGGCATCCAGCGCTGCAATTTTCTGGGAGTCAAATTTTTCGACAATGTCGCTCACGGACTCCGCCAGCAGCGGATTGGCGAACATCGCGACGGCGAGGAGAGTAGGCAAGGATGGCAGTTTCATAGTAAGATGGGGAAAGAAGCGTGCGGACTCTCCGTCGCCTCCGACAGGAATGCAAAAGGAGTTCGCGGCGCAGGTCCGTGACCCGGGTCAAAGATCGACCATGTAAAAGCGATGCTGAGAGATCAGCTCGGCTTCGTCAATCGTGATCCAGCGTTCGAGATAGCGCTCTCCCCAGCTGTCACTGAAGGCGATCTCGTTGGTTTCCTTGTTGTAACCCGTAATGATGACCACGTGGGAAGTTTCCTCATCGGGCTGAAGCGAGGCATTTTCAGCGGCGGCGGCGACCTCTGTTTTGTATTCGTCCCATGTGGAGTCATCGGCACGCTTTTTGGTGCGGGCGTTGGCGGTATCGTTAAACTCTTTGGTGCTGAACAGGGCCCACATAATGGGAATGCCGTCGTCAATATGCTTGGCGATCTCGCGCAGCTTGAGTTCACCATTCCATTTTTCCAAAGACCGGCCTTTGCGCTTTACGTCGCGTTCGAGCGCATCGAAGAGCACCGACACCGAGGTGCCGCCGCCTATCTGAGTTTCGCCGGCCATCGCCAGCAAATACATGTCGGCGGGGATTCCCAGATAACGCATGCACCGTTCGGCCGTGGCCGGCACGCAATAGCCCTTTGGCCCCTGGTCGACCATGGGGATATTTTTGATAATGACATCGCCGTTTTCCCGAGTCTCGACGTTGGCGCGCGCACGTTCGCGGACCTCAGCATCGGAGGTGCGTGCCACCCGACCGCGTTCATCGGCAAATGCGGTCGGTTGCACGGCAAGACTGACGTATTCATCTTCGACGCTCGACAGCAGAAAGGCGTGACCACTCCAATCCCAACGTTGGACGGTGGCGCGAGTTTCGCCTTCGCCAAATTTCTGGCGACTGGACTCGCCGAGTTTTTCGGTGAGTAGCGCCGACATCGCCTCGGTGTCGCGCTCCATCACCATGCGCAAGCCTTCGACGCCTCCCGGCACCGGCTTGCCTTTGACAAAATGTTCCTCGCCACTGCCTGCGGCTCCGAAAAAGTCGCCCTTGTTGGCAAACACGATCGACAAACTGGTGACCTTGTCGTCCTCGCCGTAAAGCGCTGCGGAGTAGGGGCGAGCGCCGAGGATTTTCTGATCTTCCTTCGGGTACGCACGATAGCTGCTCGAAAAGGGTGTCTTCGATTCACGCGGCCAGCCGATGCGTTCGGCGACCTCGTCAGCAGAGTTTTCCCACAGATTTCCGTCAGCGAAAAATGGTTGGCCGATCAGTTCGTTGATCGCCTCAAGAGTTACGTCAGAATCGACTGCGGCGGGAGCGCCGGCGGGAGTCGGTTCCGACGGCTTGTCGGCCATCGATTTCAAAAATTCCTGATCAGCCGGAGAGAGCGTCGCTACAGGAATTGTGAACTTGCTGCCATTGGCCATGGTCAGCGTGACTTGGTCGCCGGATACCTCGTTGACCCTGGCTTCGATCGTCTGACCTTTGGTATTGGTAAATTTGCGCAAGTCGCTGTCTTCTGCATTTGCATCGATGAGGCAAAATTGAGTCATCAGCGCCAGGCAGATCGCGGCGGTAAAGGGAAAAACGGAGGCAGTCTTCATGGCGTAAGTTACTTGCGCTTAAATCCTATCCGCCACATCGGGCAGTTCAAGCACCGTTATTCTCGGGGGGCTCTGGGAGGGCATTCGGCAGAGCGATGAAAAAGGGTTGCCGAATCCAAGAATCCAGCCTAATTTCCGCCCGCTCAAGGCTGCAGGATTTCGATCCTCGCCGCCGTCCGCGCAAAGTCTGGGGCATTAGCTCAGTTGGTAGAGCGCCTGCATGGCATGCAGGAGGTCATCGGTTCGATTCCGGTATGCTCCACCAGACTTGCTCTCGCGCGGAAGTGGTTCGCGGCTTTCCTCACGGTAACTCAAGCCCCAGAAAATCGCGGGCGTTGCCGAAGCAGATGTTTTCCACCAGCGGTTGCAGCATCCCGTCGTTATCGGGAATGAGGCCGTTTTCGACATCGTTGCCGAGCAGGTTGCACAGGGTGCGGCGGAAATATTCGTGGCGGGGGAAGGACATGAACGAACGCGAGTCGGTGAGCATGCCGATGAAGCGTGACAACAGGCCGCAGTTGGAGAGGGCATCGATCTGCCATTCCATCGCCTGTTTCTGATCGAGGAACCACCAACCACTGCCGAACTGAATTTTGCCTGCGGTGCGGCCATCTTGAAAATTACCGGCCATGGTGGCGAACACGTAGTTGTCGCTCGGGTTGAGATTGTAAAAGACGACTTTCGGTAGAGCATCGTCTTCGTCGAGTCGCCCGAGGTAGGCGGACAGAGCCTCGGCCTGGGAGAGATCACCGATCGAGTCGCAGCCGATGTCGGCGCCGACCTCGCGGAACAGTCGTCGGTTGTTATTGCGCAGCGCACCGATGTGCATCTGTTTGGTCCAACCTTTTTCAGCGTCGAGCTGACCGAAGTAAAGCATCAGGTGGCTGGCGAATTCGGATTGTTCTTCGGGAGTAGCCGCGGTGCCGGCACGGGCCTTGTCGAAGACGGCAGCTGCTGAGGATTCTGTTCCAAAGTTGGCGTAGCAGCGACTCAGGCCGTGGTCGGACAGGCGGCCACCGATACTGTGGAAAAAATCGTGGCGATTCTTGAGGGCGTTGCGCAGATCGAAGAGCGTGGTGATACTGGTGTCACTGGCTTTCTCGAGGTCGTTCAACCAAGCGTTGAAATCTTCAGGTTGATGAACGTTCAGGGCTTTGTCTGGACGAAATGTCGGGTAGGCCTTTACCGAAAAATCGAACTTTTCGGGGTCGGCGATCTGTTGATGCCAGCGCAGGTCGGCGGTGGGATCATCGGTCGTGCAAAGGGCTTTGACCTGAAAGCGATCGAGAATGGCGGCGGCGCGGTTTTCGGGCTCGGCGAGGGCAGCTTTGGTCTTTTCCCAGATCGCCGGCGCATTGTTTTCGTCGAGTAACTCATCGATGCCGAAGTAGCGTTTCAACTCCAGATGAGTCCAGTGGTAGAGCGGGTTACGCAGGGTGTGCGGAACGGTGCGGGCAAAGGCGAGAAATTTCTGGTAGGGGTCGGCGTTGCCAGTAACCAAGCTTTCATCGACGCCGTTGGCGCGCATCGCCCGCCATTTGTAGTGATCACCTTCCAGCCAGATTTCGAACAGGTCGTTGAATTGACGATTTTCGGCGATGTCCTGCGGCGGCAGATGATTGTGGTAATCGAGAATTGGCTGTCCCGCGGCGTAGTCGTGATAGAGCCGTTGAGCAGTGCTCGTTTGCAGCAGAAAGTCGTCGTGAATGAATGGCGTCGGCATCGCCGTTTTGTCGCACGATCTTTAGCAAGGAGCAAGGAGAGAGGTCAGAGGAGAGAGGTCAGAAATTCCGATGTTGAGCGTGGGGCGGCGATCGAGTACAAATAATGCTATGCCACATACTATTCTCGAAGATCTGCGTATCGATGCGACCTACGTGTTGCGTCGTGCTGCGAAAATGACGCCTGCCCAACTCTGGGAGGTAATGGATAAACGCAGTGAGATCGAGGAAGTGTTCGCACGCGAGGAGTTGCTTGCCCCACTGGCCGATGATGCACGGACTCTGCTCCGACTACTCGATGCGGTGGCCGCAAAAAGCTTTTCCGAGCTGAGTTTCGAAGACCTCTCGATTGCGGTGTTTGGCTTGCACTACGTTCTCAGTCCGGTCGACATCATTCCCGACTCGGTCCCGGAGATCGGCTATGCGGACGATGCGGCAGTGATGGAGCAAGCGACCTTGCTGCTCGGTCATGTGCTCGAGCGTTACCGTATGAAGACGGCGTAGTCGAGCCAGAGCGGGGCAGTTTTGCTAACTACCTTGATGCATTGGTCGCTTATGGTCGGCAGATTAAAAATCTGCCCCACCTATCACCTACTTCCAACCGACGGGCTGTATCCAAGCCTGTTTTTTCTGCTCTTCGAAAGACGGGTCATCGTGGCGCTGGTCACTGGTGACAGTGGCGCGTGCGTAGAGCGCGTCGGCGGGAACCGTTAGCACCACCTCGGTGCCGGTAGCGGTTTCGAAAACTTCGCCGATGCCCGTCTTGCCATCGGCGGCGGCGGCGTCGTAGCCTTTACGAGTGCCGATCAGTTCGGTGGTAAATTTGGCGTCGCCGTCGGCGGCGATCTTCAAGGTCAGTTTTCGAGTGGCTTTGTCGTAAGCGATCGATTCCAGACTGACACCGCTGCTGGCATAAAAATCTCCGGCACGCATGGCGAGCACCAATGCGTCGCCTTCGAGCTTGTCGGTGTGAACCATCACCCAACCGCGACCGGGACGGACGTCTCCGCCGTGGTAGGTATGCGAGTCATCAGTGGCGACGCCGTAAATCGGTGCGCTGTCGAGTTCTGCGATGCGGATGGTGTTGACGATGTCCCAGATTTTTTCATCGCCGGGGGTCTCATCCCGGCCGAGATGATTGATACCAGGATGGCCGTTGTAGACTTCGAAGTATTTTTCCTCGACGACGTGGGCCAGCTCTTCGGCGGTGACCGCCCATTGAAAATTCGGATGGTTGAGGTGGGTGAGAATAGGCGTGCCGGTCTTTTCTTCAAGGGCGGCGACGGACTGCAGAGTCTTGCGCATCACCGTCTGGACATCGTCATCGTTTTTGACAGGCGCGATCGGCGTGGTGCCGGGCATATTGAACGCGTTCATGTGAACAGGTTTACCGCCAGCCATGTTGGAAACTTCCTCCGCCTGAACGACGAGAAATTCTCCGGGCTTTTCGAAAAGCTTGCGATACTCGTCGATGCGTTTCAGGCGATACTCGGTATCGGCTTTGTCTTTGGCTCCCTCGCGAGTTTCGATCCAGTCGGGCTTGTCGGCAAAATGCTTGCGGTATTTCGGAATGGCGCCCGTGCCGATAGCTCGTTGGCGTTTTTTGATGAATGACTCGGCGACCCATTTTTCTTCCGTGGCCAATATGTCATGGTCGGTCAGGGCGATGAAGTCGTAGTCACGCTCGGCATACCAAGCGACAATCATCTCGGGGAAATCGTTGCCATCGCTCCACAGGGAGTGGGTATGGGTATTGCCCTTGTACCATTTTTTGTCCCCGTCCTGAGCGGAAGCGGGAGATAGCGCCGTCGAAATGACGATGGTTGCGAGCAGGCAGGTGAGAGTTGGCTTCATCGTGGATAGGAAAGCATTTTACCCGACCTATGTGCAACGGCTTAGTCACGCCATGAAGATGTTCGTTATCCTCGTGCTTTTCAGTTGCATCGTTGCCGGTTCGGTACCGGCGCAGCAAATGCGCAAGGCTGAGGAGCCGTCTGAAATCGGCATGACGAGCGTAGGCGAGAGTTATTTCCCTGAGCCGGAGGGAGTCAAGGTGGTGCCGATTGAAAACGGCGATTTCGAGGGCGAGTTTAAAAACTCGGAGGCTTTGCGGATCAACGGTGGTTCAGTCGTGATTGCCAAGGATTCGCCACAAGGCACGGCACATTTCGCGACGCAGGAAAATGGCACGCTGATTTTCAGTGCCACGCTTCCCGCCAGCTCGTGGCGGCCCCATCTGTTTTCGCTGTGGCTGAAATCGGACGCGCCGGTCAGCGGGCGGGTATCGTGTGAAACCGACGCGGTTTTTTACGGTCGCCACACTCCGATCGAACTGCCTGCCACTGGCGGAAAGTGGCAGCGTGTTGGGGTTTACTTTCGCACTGCGCCGGGAACGACGCAGGTCGGGATTCAAATGCGGGGAGCGAAAGCGATCGCGGTAGCGATCGACGATATGCGTTTTCGAGAAGCGACCGAGGACGAATTCACCAAGGCCTGGCAGGGGTGGCGGTCCAAATATCCGTCTCGCGATTTGTCGCCGCGACCGGAGGATGGCAAAAACCTGACGCTATTTTTGAAAAAGCTGAACCAGCCCGACCCGCCGCGTGCTCGTCCGCTTAAGGTGATGGGCATCGGTTCGAGTTATACCAATATGCTCGGCAACGGCGAGCGCCTGGTGCAGTGGGTTCGCGAAAAGTATCCGAACGCTCCGCCTATCGTTTACAAGAAGCATGTCGGCTCGGCGGTGAATTTTGATTTCACTCGCGGCTGGATGCGCCAGATGGTTCTCGCTGAACGACCGGATCTGGTGATCCTGTATTCAGGGGGGACGGCGCCGGATTTGGAAAAATTGCTACGCGATTTTCGTGCTCATTCGACGGCGGACGTCATCGTCGCCAGTCTTCATGTGCGCGAGCGGGCGGGGGAGCTTTCAGACAGCACGATCAATGATCCGGTCTACGATGAGCTCGCGGAGGTAGCGAAAAAATATGGCTGCGAGTGGGTCGACAGTCGGCGCGAGTGGGGAGCCTACGTGCGCGAGCACGGCGAGGGATTGACTTGGTTGTTGCGTGATGCGGTGCATCAGAGTGATCACGGTGCGCTGGTGATTAATGAAAACATCGTGCGTCACATTCAACCGAACGCGTCGCCGGGCTATGCGGCCGACGAGCGCGAGCATTTTGTAAAATACGATGGCTTGGCGACGGAGCTGGAATTTGTCGGTAATCGGATCGATGTCGTTGGTCAGCGTTCGCCCGACGGGGGCGGTCTGGGCTTTTCGATCGATGGCGTAGCGGGTGCGGACTTGCCTGTATTTACGACGACATTGATTCAACCCGCAGCCGGTAACCATAAGCCGGAACGCGGTTCGGCGGCGGATCGTTCACCGCACATGATTCGGCTCGGGTCGGTGGAAAATGTCGTGCCTCAGTCGTGGCAGATTCGCATGACCAGCGATGCGGGCGACTACTTGCTGATCGGATCCGAAACGGGCAAGGATGGGCGCGGCAATAACGCTGAAGACTTCACCAGCGACTCAGGCCAAATCATCGTGCCGACTGAGCTTTGGCGTCGCCGGCTGGAAAGCGACGGGACCCACAGCAATAAGACGGGGGACGTGTTCAGTTGGACGGTGAATCGCGCCTCTGCAGACCCTGTCGATTTTTCAGGTCGCGAGGGCGTGGAGTTTCAACTTCCGTTGGCCGATCTGCTGGCCAACGGTGAACACGTGCTCAAGCTCGATACAGCCCACAAGGGCATCATCGGTTTCCGAATTTTTCAGCCAATGATTTGGACGGACCGCTGAGACTGTGCGTTCCGCCAGCTCACGAGCTGGACGGTGGTTCAGCCAACGCAACAGGACCGCCAGACCGCCAAGACGGGCGGTCTCACGTGAACGTCCAGCGGCACCGATCTTCTCCGAGATTTCGGATCTAAGAACAGAGAGCAACGAACCAGTAACAAAGAACCCACTCGCAGCGCCTACGCATGCGGCTCGGTCATCGTTGACGGATCGAGCGCGGCGGTCAGTTCGTCGGCGGGCAGCACTTCCATTTCCTCGCAGAGTTGGCGAACCGTCTTGCCGGTGGCGACCGATTCCTTGGCGATCTTGGCGGCGACTTCGTAACCGATGAGAGGCGCAAGGCTGGTGACCATGCTCATGCTCCATTCGATGAGCTCTCTGCAACGCTCTTCGTTGGCTTCGATTCCCTGAATGCATTTCTCGTCGAAGATCCGGCTTACGTTGGCGAGCAGGCGAATGGATTCGAGAATCGCTTTGGCCATAACCGGCATGAACACGTTCAGTTCGAAGTGACCGTTGGCACCGGCGAAGTTTACGGTGACGTCGTTGCCGAACACGCGTGAGGCGACCATGGTGACGGCCTCGCACATCACCGGGTTGACTTTGCCGGGCATGATCGAACTGCCGGGTTGAGTCGAGGGCAGGGTAATCTCGCCGATGCCGCAGCGTGGGCCGGAACCGAGTAGACGGATGTCGTTGGCGATTTTAAAGAGGCTGGTGGCGATAGTTTTCAGTTGGCCGTGCGCTTCGACCAGCGCGTCCTTGGAGGCTTGCGCTTCGAAATGATCTTCGGCTTCGCGGAATTCGATGTCGGTTTTTTCGGCGATCAGTGCGATGGCTTTGCCGGCGAAGTCGGGATGGCAGTTCAGCCCGGTGCCGACCGCGGTGCCGCCGAGCGCGAGCGGATGGATGGCTTTGAGTGCCTTGTGGGCGCGATCGATGCTGAGTTCGATCTGTTTGGCGTAGCCGCCAAATTCCTGACCGAGGCGCACCGGCGTGGCATCCATCAAATGGGTGCGACCAATTTTAAGGACGTCGTGAAATGCTTCAGCTTTTTTCGCGAGACTCTTCTGTAGGCCATCGAGGGCGGGGAAGAGGTCTTCTTTCAATGCGACGCCGACAGCGATGTGCATCGCCGTGGGGAAAGTGTCGTTCGAACTTTGTCCCTGATTGACGTGATCGTTGGGATGAATCGGTTTTTTCGAGCCGATGGCTTCGCCGGCGATCTGCGAGCAGCGGTTGGCGATCACCTCGTTGGCATTCATGTTAGTCGAAGTGCCTGAGCCGGTCTGGTAGACGTCGACGGGGAAATGCTGGTCGAGTTTTCCTTCGTAGACTTCGAGCGCAGCCTTTTCGATGAGTTCGGTCTTGTCTTTATCGACGTGACCGAGTTCGCCGTTGACTCGCGCGGCGGCCCATTTGATCAAGCCGTAGGCGCGCACCATGCCGCTTTCGACGGGCTCGCCGGAGACCGGAAAATTCAATACGGCGCGTTGCGTCGATGCGCCGTAGAGGGCTGAGGCCGGCACCTCCATTTCGCCCATGGTATCCTTTTCGATTCGAGTTTCGCTACTGCTGGTCGTCATACGGCCTGATCATAGGCAGGCTTGATCGGTTCTCAAGAGCAGAATTGGTATCGGCGACGGTGATCACTGCGCCTCAAACGGCAAAGCCGCGCTTCGAAAGAGGCGCGGCTTTTTTGCCATCCAAGGCTCATGACCTGAGCGGGAATTGTGAGCCGGGAACCTGATCGGCCTCGAAAATGATCGCAAAATGACGAAAAAGTGGCAGAAAGGTGTCACAAGAATGGGTTGAGCGACAAAAAGTAATGAAACCGCGTCATTGAGTGCAGCCATTTAAAATCACGAAATTGCTGCTGTTTTGTGTTTACAGCGATCTTTAATCACTCATAACATCACCCGATGATGATGAAAAAGTGACCGCTGTTTGAGCGTTGCTCAGTATTTGTCTCAATCTTTTTATTTTAAGTCTCCCCCCAGCCCCACAATCCCATGAAAAACCCACTCTCCATTCTGCGCCGAAGCGCGCTGTTGCAGGTGATCGCCCTGTGCGTCCTTTTGCCGAGCTTCGTCATGCTACCCAGCTCGACCT
>JBBKXR010000126.1:0-25049 GCA_037969585.1 Verrucomicrobiales bacterium | reverse complement strand
CAGCGCACCGTTGACGATGGTGTGAACGTGTGATCGTGGATCCTGCTCTTCGAGTAGCGGCAGCCATTGATTCCAGCGAGCGCCGCCGTGAAAGGTCGCCGATGCAAAAAGTTCCGGTTCGAGGGCGGCGGCGTGCATTGCGGGTGCGACCAATTCGCCCCAGGCGTGCAGATGGATTTTTTTGCCGCCGCGAAATTCGCTCTCGAATTTGGCGACTGAGATGATGTCCCCGGCGCGCATTGCCAGATAGGAATCGCCGAGCATGTGCGCGATGGCGGCATCGGCACCGTAGTAGCGCCAATTGCGGGTTTTGGTCTCGCCGATGTCGCGCAGGTCGACGCCGATGATGGAGAAGTTTTCAGGGGGTTCTTCCCCACCAAACACGATCTGTTTAGCCTCATTGGCGGAGTGCCCAATGCCTAAGTCGTGGAGCAAAAGAAAAACCTCATCGGGCGCTTTGTTGCCCTTGCTCACGGTTCGGTAGCCAGGCAGCAAGATGCCTGTCTCCGGAAAGAATATCAGTGGCGAGCGATGATTGTTTTCTCCAGAAGGTATGACGCTACAGGAGATGAGGGCAGTTGATGTTTTAATACCAGTGATCTCGCGCACCATCTGGCGAAAGTCATCGTCGTCTACGGGAACGGGCTGCGTGTTACGGGTGTGAAACTCGTCATTGATCTCCAACAAATCGCGCGCTCCCGGCAGGCGCATGACTTCACCCTCCGGCGTTACTTGTAGCTCAGCGTCGGTGGCGACCGGTTGATCTTCAGGTTCGGTGACTTCGATGTGCCGGCCCTGCAACCAGCGGGCGAAAAAGCGCACGGCGCCTTCGCGCAGCAATTTTGTGTAGCCGTGCTTTTCAGGCGCTTCGATAAGCTCTACGGCCTCGGGTCGCCCGAGTTTGGTGTAGATCTGTTTGGCTTGGCGAAAATTATCCCAGGCGCCTTTGATCGGCACAAAGTCTTCGGTCGCGGTCAGATAGAGCGTCGGCTTCGGCGCGCGAATGATGGCGAAATCGGGATGATCGAGCCCGTCGCGTATTTGCCCGAACAAATTCTGCTCGGCATCGCCGGGGCCGGGTGATTCGTTTTTGGATCGAGTGGTCGCCATGAAACAACCGGGAGCCGCGGCCTGGATCCGATCATCGAGCGCCATCAGCATGGCGGTCAGATTTCCGCCGCCGGAATTGCCGGTGCAGCCGAGTTGCTTGGGATCGACTTCGGGCCGAGAGGCGAGGTAGTCCATGGCGCGCAGGCCGTCCCAGATGAAATACGTCGCCAATCCGCGACCGACCAGGATTGGGGCCACGCCGAGTTTCTGATGTTCGCCCGAACCGCCATCGATGGGTTTTCCCCCGGCGTCGAGAAACTGATGGCGTTCGCCTTGACCGATCGGGTCGTAGCAGAAAACAACGAAGCCGTTTTGCGCCAGCAGAATGGCGGCGCGTTGGTAGCTGTCGTAGGCCTTTCCATTCTTGCTGTGTCCGCAGGGCAGCAGGATGCCGGGATGCGGGGCCTGGAGACCGTTGGGCAGGTAGAGATTGCCGGTGACGAAAAATCCGGGCTGACTCTCGAATAGAATTTTCTCAACGCTGAAGGTGTCGCGGACCAGAGTGCCGACCACTTTGCCGTTGAGCGGGGTGCGTTCGGGAAGGGGGCCGATCGATTTCAGAAAAATTTCACGCAGCTCTTTTTGGTAAGCGGCGATCGATTCAGGGGAGTCGAGAGCTGCGAGCTTTTCCAGACGCCGATCAAGGGAGGCGTGGGCCCGGGTGCGCAGGTAGCTGCGCATCATTTGCGTGGTCAGGTCGGCGTTGAAGTCGGCGGGAAGGACGCGCAGGTCGGGTGGTTCCTGGGCGAATGTCAGGGTGGGCAGCAGCAGCAGAAGCAGGAGGATCGTCCAGAGGGACCGGCGAGACGCCGGTGTCACACTTTCGTCCACTGTTTGGCGCTGCAACATGCTAACAGCCAGCTGCTTTTTAAACGTCGCACATCATCGCGGCGTGGCGCAAGGCGAGCACGGGATCGTCCCAGGTGGGAATGAATTCCTGAGCGACGAAGCCGGTGTAGCCGGTTTTGAGAATCTCGCGCATGATCGGCGGGTAGTTGATTTCCTGCGTGTCGTCGAGTTCGGCGCGACCGGGATTTCCGGCGGTGTGATAGTGACCGATGATGTCCTTATACTGACGGATGCGGCGGATGACGTCACCGTTCATGATCGACACGTGGTAAATATCGAACAGCAATTTGAAGTGTTCGGAGCCGACTCGATTGATCAGCTCGGCGCAGAAGTCGACGTCATCGCCGAAGTAACCGGGATGACCTTTCATCGGGTGAGTGTCGTCGCGCGAGTTGAGGTGTTCGAGCACCAGAGTGATGTTGTGTTTCTCTGCGAAAGGCACCACCTCTTTCCAAGTATCGACGCAGTCCTGCGCAGCCTTCTCCGGATCCATGCCGTCGAATTTCATGCCGGTGAAGGTGATCACGCTCGGGCAGTTGACCGCGGCAGCGAGTTCGATACGCTCCTTGAGTGTAGCAACGACCTTGTCGTGGAATTCGGGATTGCAGGGGCCTTCTTTAAAGCCGTGCGAACTGACTAGAGAGATGTCGAGCCCCATGGCTTTCACCGCCGGATAGTCATCGGGCGAGATGCCCTCCATTGCGACCAGGCCGATGTCTTTGCAATGCTTGGCGAGTTCGACGCCGTTGAAGTGCTTGTTGAAACACCAGCCCATGATCGATTGGCGGATGTTGCCGTTTTGGATCGTGTAGTCGGCATCGACGACCGAACGGGGAAGCTGAGCCGAAGCCGATGGCGCGGATGAACCAAGAGCACCAAGGCCTAGTGCGGAGACTGCGGACTTGCCGAGAAAGGAGCGACGTGAGGAGCTGGATGTCATGGCTGAATTAAACTGAAAGACTCGGCTCGGAGCAAGGGCGCGTTTCGCCGAATATCCGGACCGAACTCAGATCAGTAACTGCCAGTAGCCAACGTCGATCCACTGGTCGAACTTCCAGCCGGTTTCTTTAAAGTGCGCGACTTTGCAGAATCCCATCTTTTCGTGCAGAGCTTCGCTGGCCGGATTGGGCAAGGCGATGCCTGCCACGATAGAGTGAAAATCGCGATCTCTGAGATCGTCGAGCAAGTTTTGATACAGAGCAGTTCCCAGGCCGTTGCCGGTTGCGGTGTGGTCGAGGTAAACGGTGAGCTCAACCGATCGTCGGTAGGCGCAGCGGTTCTTCCAAATGCCAGCGTAGGCGTAACCGAGAATGCTTCCGTCTTGCTCGCTCTCCGCGATCAGCCACCGATGCTTGGTGGCGTTTACGGCGTCAATTCTGGAACGCATCTCTGCCCCGGTCACCGGAGTCTCTTCGAATGTGATAACCGTGTTTTCGATGTAGTGATTGTAGATCCGCGCAAGCGCATCCCCATCGGGATCGTCGCCGGTTTCGGCGTCAGGTGTTTTTGCTTCGCGTATCATCATCGTCTGAGATTGTGGCGACGACGGTGGCTTGTCGTCAAGTATGCCGCCCGGCAACCGGTTCGAATCTACCTTGCTGCCAGACCTTGAGGGAGCTACGCTTTGCAAACATCGGAGGCACATTGACGACCTCTGGGGAACTGTTTGTTTTCATTCATGTCTGACTCTGACAAAGCGAAAATCTGGCGAGGCCTGGCGCGGCGCACCTGTTTGAAATTCAACTTTGGCTGGTGGCTCGATCGCCTGACGCCGATGCTGATCAGCGCTGGCTTGGTGGCGGCAGTGACCTTGATGGTTTTGCGCTCGATGGAATACACGCTGGAGCCGCGCTGGGTGGCGGCGATTGCCGTCGGCACGGTCGTCGCAATCTGTGCGATCGCATGGGCGATCGCGCGACGTCGATTTATCGGTGAGCGTGAAGCGCTGGTGCAGCTGGAGTCGCATTTGCAATTGAAAAATGCGCTGACGACAGCGGACCACGGTGTCGCTGACTGGCCGAGTCTGCCGATGAGTGATCAGCGTGCTGAAGTGACGACTGGATTGCACTGGCGTTGGTCGATGGTGCTGATGCCGTTCGTTTCGACGGCGATCATGATCGCTGCGGGATTATTGGTACCGGTGACCAGTATTGCCAAAAAACAGGAGTTGCCACCGAGCGAGCCGCTGGCTCGCGAGCAGGTCGACAAGTGGCTCGATAAGTTGGAGGAAACTGAAGTGATCGCGCAGCAGGCGATCGAAGAATATCGCGACAGTCTCGAAGAGTTGCGCCAGCAGGATCCGGGCGATTGGTTCAGTCATGCCAGCATGGAGGCGAGCGATTCGTTGCGCGATGCGCTGGGGCGTGAAACGCAGCAGATGGAGGCCGACCTTTCGAAGATCGAACGCAACCTCAATGCCTTGCAGAATTTTTCTAAGCAGATGGACGAGAAGACGCGCAGTCAAATGATCGAAGAGTATCAGAATGCGGTGCAGGGACTGGAGCTCGGTAAATTGCCGCTCAACAAGGAAATGTTGGAGGCCTTGCAATCGATCGATCCTGCAAAACTCGGCGATGCCTTGAGCAAGCTGAGTGACGAACAAATGCAACAGCTGCGAGAGCAGTTGAAGAAGGGGGCGCAGGCCTGCAAGGAGTGTCAGGGTGGTGGCGCTGGTTTGGGCGAAATGAGTGACAGCGAAATGTTGCTGGGTATTTTGCGCAGCGAGCAGGAAGAGAAACGCGGGCAGGGCGAAGGGCCGGGAAAGGGAGGTATTAGTCGTGGCCGAGGGGATGCGCCGATGGCTTTTGGCGATGAGAAGGAACTCAAGAGCGGTCAGTTGGAGGGGGTCACGAATCTGGATTTATCGCGGGCGGCTCCGGGTGATGTCATCGGCAGTGGTGAGACCGAGCACGAGATCGACGAGAAAAAGTCGGGTGCGGTCGAAGCGGGCGCGGTCAGCAACAACGGCCAGGGTGGTGACGCGGTCTGGCGTGAATCGCTGCTGCCGGAAGAGAAGGCGGTACTGAAGAAATATTTTCGTTGAGGGTTTCGGTTAGATGATGAGGCGGCGGACGCAAGGAGTGGTTTTTATTGCTGTACTATGTATAGCAGCTTGGGCGGGCGGTTGCGTTGCGAATGAGAACCCTCTCGAGAGGGCGGTCAAAATAGCGATGGCGGAGGAGTCTTGGTTGACAACAAAGACAGCTGCAGAGCGGTTGACCAAGATTCGAGAGGTAACTCTGCTTTACGATATTGTATCGGACCCGGTGTCGGACCGGTATTTAATCACTCGCTATGGTGGTCCGATCGATTTGGTTCACTTTCTCGGACTGGCCGTGCTGGTAGCATCGGGTGAGCAGGAGCGGGAGGCGTCGCTGCACAAGCAATGGAAGGCGGAGGGCGGTCCCGATTTTGAAGCGGGGAAGACTCGCAGCTATCCGACAGAAGCGCACCCGGACGATCTTCCAGCCAATGCATTGGGAGCACTTTTTGGCGACGAGATTCGCTCTCAGAATACGAAATCTGCGGAAGAGTTTGATGTCGTCACTGCTTTTCGAGATTTCTTAGGATCATTTGGAATCGTCGAAGATTCGATCGCTAAACGGTTCTCGCATCGCACCATCGTTATGGGGTTAGATAAAGATTCCAGCCGCGAACTGGATACTTCACGCCGTGAATGGTTTACCGCTAAACCGCTTTTCATTTTGCCGTTGGTGGCACCGGATGAAGCGAAGGTAGTGACGGATGCTCGGCTCGCGTTAAAGAAGGCGGGGTTCGTGCTGACTGAGATCGAAGGACGTGAGATCGGTGTTGAGCGCATCAAGTGATTGGCGGCTTGTTATCGGAGTCAAATACGCGCACGATTTGTGGCATGGCGACGACGACGACGGATGCGATCATTCTTGGTGCGGGACACAACGGGTTGGTTCTTCAGACTTATTTGGCGAAGGCAGGGCTGGAAACGATTTGTTTGGAAAGAGCTGAGACGGCGGGAGGCGGGCTGGCGACGATCGAGTTCGGGGAGGACGGATTTTTGCACAACACGCATTCGTTTTATCATCGTGGCATCACCGAGCTACCTTGGTATCGCGAGTTGGAGTTGGAAAGACACGGTGCAAGCTATCTCACTCCGGAACTGAATGTCGCCATGCTGACTCCTGACGGGCCTGCGCCGGCATTGGAGTGGTGGACGGACTTCGACAGAACGCTGGTGTCTTTTTCAAAATACAGTCAACGCGACGCGGACACCTTGCAGCGTTGGCGCGATGCGTTTCGGCCCATCGTTCAGAACTTGCTCGGCCCCGAGGCGGAGGCGCCACCATTGCCGCCGGAGCAGCGACGGTTGAAGTTGGAGCAGAGTGTCGAGGGGCGGCTGTTACTGGAGACCAGTGTGATGTCACCCTTGGAGTTTGTGCGGCGCGAATTCGAGCATCCTGCGGTGCAGGCGGGCTTGCTGTTTTTTAACGGACTGCGCGAGGTCGATCTTCGTCAGCCGGGTTTTGGACATCATATTCCGGCGCTGTTGGCGAGTGGGCGCTATGCGCAGATGTGTGTCGGCGGTTCTGCGAAGCTCGGCGAGGCTTTGGTCGGGGCGGTTACGGAGAAAGGCGGTGAAATATGCTGCGGGGTGGAGATCGAACGAATCGTTGCTGAAGGTGGACGCGCGACGGCGGTGGATCTGGTCGGCGGCGATCGAGTGGTGGCACGTAAACTGATCGCGTCGAGTTTGAATCCTCAGCAGACTTTTCTGGATATGATGGCGGCGGATGATGTGCCGGCGGAGTGGCGGAAAAAAGCGGAGGCTTTTGAATACAACCTACTGGCGCCACTGTTTGGCCTGCACGTAAATCTGGCGGAAGCACCGGACTACGCAGCGGGTGCGGGTAGTGCGCACCTGAACGATGCTTTCATGACGATTCATGGTTTGCAGAACGCCGAGCAGTTTGAGGCAATTGTCGCGGCCCACGAGGGCGGTAAAATTCCCGGGCCGCAGGTGATGTGGGGCAGTGTTCCGTCGCGCTTCGATGCCTCGCAGGCTCCCGATGGCAAGCATGCGGCGTTCATGTGGGAAAAGTTGCCCTATCACCTCGGCGGCGATCCAAGCTCGTGGGATGCGGCGAAGGACGAGCACGGTCAACGCATGCTCGAGGCATGGGCGAACGACGCTCCAAATCTGGCGAAGCATGGCGTGGTTCTGGATTCATTCACGCAAAGTCCGCTCGACGTCGAGCGGACCCTACCCAACATGCGTCACGGCGATTTGCTGATCGGTGCTTTCGCCAACGATCAAGTGGGTTATCACCGCCCATTTCCGGGGGCGGGAGAATACCGAACGCACCTCGACGGGCTTTATCTGTGTGGATCGTGTTGCCATCCTGGGGGCAATGTCACGGGCTTGCCCGCCTTCAACGCGGCACAGGTGATTCGGGCTGATTTGGGGATTAATTGAAAAGCCGAAAAATTATTGCCTTGCCGCTGGCCGACGGGTGCAAGATAACGCACGGTTGCTTTTCGAGTTCATTTTACCGTTATGTCCGCCTCAGAAGAAGACGTCAAAAAACACGCCGATACCATCGCCGCTCTGCGCGCGGCCATGAATTCGGTTCTCTTTGGTCAGGAGGCTCTGATCGACTTGGTGCTGACTGGCTTGTTGGCGCGCGGCCACATTTTGCTCGAAGGCCTGCCGGGTCTTGGTAAAACTGAACTGGTCAAGGGGCTGTCCAAAGCGCTCGACCTTGTGACCAAGCGCATTCAGTTTACGCCGGATTTGTTGCCGGGAGACATCACGGGTAATCCAGTGCTGCAGGAGACGGCGGACGGACGGCAGTTCGTGTTTCAGCCGGGTCCGCTGTTTGCGAATCTAGTGCTGGCAGACGAGATCAATCGCGCGTCGCCGAAGACTCAGTCAGCTTTGCTCGAGGCGATGCAGGAGCGACAGGTGACGGTGCTCGGCGAAGGTCATGAATTGCCGGCACCGTTTTTCGTTTTGGCGACGCAGAATCCGATCGAGCTCGAAGGAACTTATCCGTTGCCCGAAGCTCAGCTCGACCGCTTCATGTTCAAGTTGGAGGTGCTGCGCAACAGTGCTGAGGTACTCCAACGGATCGTCAGCGAGCGCGAGATCGGTCGCGAGCCGGAGGTGAAAACAGTGCTCGATAAAAAGGGCCTGGCTGAGCTGATGGAAACGGCGCGTTCGATTTATCTGCCCGATGTCGTCGCCAATTACATCGCTCGACTGGTCGACGGCACGCATCGTGGACAATCGAAAACGGCGGAGTCGCTGAAGTTCGGCGCCAGTCCGCGAGCGGCCCTTAGTTTGGCGGCGGCTTCACGTGCGCGGGCTTTGCTCGATGGTCGATTGAATGCCAGCTTCGAAGATGTCAAGGCGGTTGCGGTGCCGGTGTTGCAGCATCGGATCATTCTCGAATACAACGCGCGCATCGATGGTATCAGCAATCGCAGCGCGGTCGAACAACTGCTCGCCGAAGTGCCGACGCAGGATTTGCAAAAGCCGGCGACGCTGACGAGCGATGCTTCGTGAGGCTGGACGGCGATGACTAGACGGCGCAAGTGGATCGTCGGCGGCGGCGCTGGATTTCTGGCGGCATTCATCGGGACGGTTGGGCCCTGGCCGCTCGACTCAACGCCTGAACCGGAGCCGGAAGCGGAGGCTTTGTCGATCGTTGCGGCGGAGGGGCAGGGCTTGCAGAGTGATCACGCGAGTTCTGAGGTAGAACGTTTTTCGGCGGGCTGGGCGTTTGAGCCTTTCGCCATGCCGGATGGGGTTCCGCTTGCGGGTTACGGTGCGCGACGCGGCGCGGCCTCGACGGGGACTTCGCCGGGAGAAGTCCTCGGCGCGCGCTCAGTGACGATGCGCAGTGGCGAGGGTCAGTTGGTCGTGGTGGTATGCGCTGATTTATTGTTGGTGAACGAACCTCTGGCTGACGCGGTGCGTGCGGATCTGCGAGAAATTTACCACGAACTCGCTCCGGTGGTGATGTTCACGGCAACGCACAGCCACTCGGGGCCGGGCGCATTTGGTGAAATGGCGCTTGAAGAATTGATTGCCGGGCGATTCGATCCTTTGGCTTTTGCCGAACTCCGTCGCGCGCTGTCGGCCAGTATTCGGGCGTCGATCGAAAGTATCGACGCGGCGGATTACGCCTGGATTGATACTGATGCTACCGAGTTTTTGCGCAACCGAACCGTCAAAGGCGGCGAGGTCGATGGCACGCTGGAAGCTTTGGTGATTCGCAAGACCGGAGGCGGAGATACGACCCCGCCGACGGCAGTCTTGGCACTGTTCGGTGCCCATGCGACCTGCCTTTCAGATGAAAACTTGCTGCTTTCGGGGGATTACCCTGGCGCGACCGTTCGCGCTCTCGAAGCCGACGCGCGAATCGACTTTGCCGCCTTTGCGGGCAACTGCGTGGGCAGCCAATCGACGCAGGCCGAGGGTGATGGCCGGCAACGTCTCCAGTTGGTTGGCGAGGGACTGGCAGGGCGATTGACCGAGGCGCTCGACGATTTGGAATTTCGATCGACGGCTCGGCTTTCGGTACGCGAATTTGAGCTGCCGACTCCCGATTTACAGGTGCGTATCGGTGCCTCGTGGCGGCTTTCGCCGGTGGCCACAGGATTGATTCATCGACCGCGAGCGAGACTCACCGTGATGCGCATCGACGACCGGCTCTGGACTGGCGTGCCGTTCGAAGTCTCAGGTATGCTGTCGAAGCCCTTGCGCGAACGGGCGATTCAATCCGGTTTGAGCGGGCTGACCTTGAGCAATTTCAGCGGCGACTACATGGGCTACCTAATCCCCGACGAGCTGTATCTGGACGGCAAAGTATATGAGTCGCAGATGAATTTTCTCGGTCCGAGCGGAGGTACCTTTTTCGTCGAGCTGATGAGGGCACTGCTCGAATCGCAGAAACCGCTGATGGATTCGTTTGATTCCTTGTGAAACAAGGCCTTATCGGATAATATTCCCGGCTTCTCGGAACTCTCTGCCTGTGAAAGGAGAGACGGTGGCGAGAATGTATCCGAGCGTCTATGCAGAGTTGGTTAAGTTTTGAAGTCGATGGCCGCGAAGTGCGTGCGGAACACCTGTCGACGCGGCGAACGCTCGCGGATTTTCTAGAGATGGAGACTCGTTCGCTATCGGTGAACGAGCCGTGGCAGGGCGGCCGCTTGGTGGGCATGCTCGATTGCGATGTCGAGGGTTTACCAGTTTACCGAACCGTTGACGCGTCGCTGCTGCTGCTGGTGCAGGCGGAGGGACGCGCCTTCGTGACGCCGGCCGGTTTGTTGTCGGCAAAAGGTGCGCATCCTGTCGTCAAGGTACTCGCTAAGTATCCCTTACTCGATTGCGACGGCGACGGAATCGCCAATATATTGATGTGTCTTTTCGAGGCCTATCATCGGGATGCGAGAGATTTTGCCAATCCGCGCCGTATCGGTGGGCAGTTCGACGCCTGCCTCGGCAGGACGACTGATTACCCACGGTTACGCAAGGCGGCGATGGAACTGCTCGCCGCCGGGCGTGTTGTTGATTCGTCTGAGTCAGAATGGTCGGAACGGCTCGCCGGGGCCATGCCGGTGCTGCCAGAACTACAGTATCTGGACTCCGAGAAACGGCGTTTCTATCGACCACAAACATTGGTCGACGCGCTCAAGTTGAGGAAGCAGTACGAGAACGCGATATGGGTCGCCGGCGGAACTGATCTCGGGGAAAAGGCGTGGCGAGATTCTGCGGACTGGGACGTGATGATCTCGCTCGATGGAATCGCCGAGCTGCGGGCAATTTTTGCGAGCGGCGATGACGAAATCGAGATTGGCGCCGCGGCTCCACTGACGGTAATTGCCGATCATCTAGGCGGCGAGTTCCCGGTGCTTAGAAAAATTCTGCGCCGCTTCGGTTCGCGAGCGGTGCGCAATCGAGCGACGCTCGGCGGTCACTTGGCCTCTGCGTCGCCATGCGGAGATCTGTGGCCCGTGCTCATGGCGATGAATGCCAAAGTGCGGATCGTTACTGCCGATTCGGAGAGGGACGTGCCAGTCGGAAGTTTTGCAGTCGGCCCGGGTGAGACGACGCTGCGTCCGGGCGAAGTGATTCGTTCGATCGTGGTGCCTCGAGCTACGCCGGCAGCACTTTCCAAAAAGGGCGTTGAGTGGCGTTTTTGCGAAGCTTATAAGGCAGCGCAAAGGCGCAACCTTTCGAGGGCCATGGTAGTGGGGGCATTTTGCATCGATCTTGACACCAAGGGGATCGTGCAAAACGCGGTGCTTGCCTATTCCGGAATCGCCGATCGGCCGGTTCGTGCCAGGGAGGTGGAGAAAAGCTTGATAGGCAAGTCTTGGGATGAGCGTACGGTGATCGGTGTGCTGCAGGATCTCGACAAAGAGATCAGTGTGACTCGCGACGATGGCTTGGCCAGTCTGGGCTATAGGCGCCAGTTGGTGATCACTCTGTTTCAGAAATTTTTCTATCAGTACGCCAACCCAATGACGGCGGGCCGCGAACTGGGCGCGATCAGCGATTTCCTAAGGGGCAAGCCAATTGAAGAATTAGCTCCTGAAGCGAACGCAAAGGCAGAAACTCAGGTTCCTTGAAGAAGGGGATTTTGTAACCGTGAAGACATTTCAAACAACACAACCGTCGGCACAGGGAGGCACTTTGGTAGCGCTTCTAGTGACGTCGAGTTGTGCGTCAGCGCAGATCGTCAAACGCGACGCAACAGCTGCAAGTGAGGTGCCGGGCGTGGCGGCGGTGCTACTGGCCGAAGATTTGAGCGGTGAAAACGCATCACTACCTTGGCGTGCAGAGGAGCCTCTGCTGGCGGCCGAGCGAATTGATTTTTCCGGCCAACCGATCGCCTTGATCGTCGGCGAAACGATCGCTGCCTGTCGGGCTGCAAAAGACGTATTTAAGATTGAGTTCCACTCGGCTCCGGCGGTGCTTAGTATCGACCATGCAATTGCAATGGGCTCGTTTCATGGCGAGATGCATCGCATCGAACGCGGCGATCCGAACGGAGCGATGACGCGTTCTCAAAACCGTGTTGAAGGCAGCATTTCGATTGGTTCTCAGGTGGCGTTCAGTCGAGGTACTTTGTGTGCTGAGGCCTGGCTCGAGCCAGAGACTTCCACGCTGACTGATCCGGGTGCAACGAAAGTAGCGATTGCCGTGTCGGCAGCGGTACCGAGTCGAGTGCGATCGGCAGTGGCGGGAGCACTTGGCATCTCCGAAGCTTCGGTCAGCGTTGAGGCGTTGCCGCTGTGTGGCTTGCCCGGAGGTAAGGAAGTCGAAGCCGGAGAAATCGCTGCTCTGGCAGCGTTGGCTGCCGTGCGCACCGGGCGACGGGTGAGACTTGAACTGACCCGGGAACAGGATTCTGCCATCGCGGGGAAACGTGCGGCGGTCGAAGCCAAGTTCGCTGCTGGTTTTAACGACGAGGGACAACTGCTCGCCGTTGACTTGGAATTTAACATCGATGGGGGTTGGACGATCGGCGATGCAGAGACGACGCGCGATCGTGTCTTGCTGCACGCCGATGGGTCCTACCACGTCGCCAATTTTCGGGCGCGATGCCAATTGTGCAAAACTCATAAGGTGACTTCCGCTTCGTTACCCGCTGAAGGGGCTACGCAGGCGGCCTTGGTAATGGAGGAGATTCTCAGTCGCATTGCTCATCAGCTCGGACTGCCGCTTGAGCAAGTGCGCCAGCAAAATTTCTACCGCTCAGCTAACGAAAGCCTGACCACCCACTACGGTCAGACGATTGAAGTCGATCCTCTGCACGAGGTGTGGCAGCGGGTTTTGACCCGTTCAAAATATTCCGAGCGGCGGGCGGCGATTGAAAAATGGAACGCAACCAACCCGTGCTACAAGCGTGGGCTCGGCGTCGTGCCGGTGAAGCTCGGCGTTGGCGACCCGCGTTCTGATCGCAATCAGGGAACGGCTCTTGTGCAGGTGTTAGTCGACGGTAGTGTCGCCGTTCAAGTCGGAGTTGCGGAGTCGGGTAATGGCGTCACCGATCGTGTGCGGGTTCAAGTTAGCGAGGCCCTGGGCGTCCCGACCGCAAAAATCATCGCTACCTGCGGCGACTTGCGCGCGCTGCCTCACTCCACGGTAGGACATGCGGTAGATGGAGCGGGCTTGTCGATGCAGGCCGTGGCGATCGCTTGTGCCGAACTGAAGGAGCGCCTGCGTCCGGTGGCTGCGCAGTTGATGGCGCTGGCATCGGATAAAAAAGGCACTGCAGTCGACGAGGACACGATTCGGTTTGCCGATGAGAAGCTTTCGACAGGGTCGCAATCAGTGAGCCTGGCAGAAGTGGTCGAAGCAGCATGGCGTCGGCGAATCGGCCTGACCGCGGTAGGCCACTACCGTACGCCGAAACTATGGTGGGATGCCGAGGTCGGTGGTGGCTGGCCGTTTGAATATTTCGCCATGGGCGGAGCGGTGGTGGAGGTCCAACTCGATGCCTTCACCGGTGAGGTTCAGGTCTTGCGTGCCGATCTCGCGCTTGATCTGGGCGGGTCGAAGCTGACGCAAATCGATACCGCTGAGGTGACGCGAGCGTTTCAGATGGGTGCCGGATGGCAGCTGACCGAGTCACTTCGCTACGATGGCGATGGCACGATTATGAATGCGACGGCAGAAAGTTATCTGCCGCCCGGATTTTCGGATGCGGCTCTGGATTTTCGGATTCATTCGACCGATAGGATATCTGAGCCTCGGGCTCGCACCGCAGCTGAGTCGCCCGTGGTGCTGGCGATTGCCGTCCGCGAAGCGGTTCGGGAAGCGATTCGTGCTTTCGGTGCCGGGCCGGACGTAGAGGTCGAGTTGAGCGTGCCGGCAACGCCCGAAGCGGTGCTTGCCGCGCTGCGTGATCTCAGCAAACGAGTTGCCGAGGCAAATCGGAAAGCAGCGGAGAAAAAAGCCATTGCGGCTCCGAAAGTGGAGAAAGCCGAAGCGATTGAGGTGAAAAAGAAAGAACCAAAATCCGATCCACAATCGACGACCAAACCGTTGACGAAACCAGAGGAGAGGGAGTCAAAAGAAGAGGCTAACGCCAAGCATGGGCCGACAATCAGACCGCTGACTAAACCTGAGGAGAAGAAGGATATTGCGAAAGCTGGGCCCGAGTCAGAAGCAAAAGTTGCTCCCAATCCGGTGGTGAAAGTGCGGACCGCTCCTCAAGTCAAGGTGGCCAAAGTAGCGAAGCCGGAGGTCGTCCAAGTCAAAGAGGTGAAGGTCATCAAGGTGACCAAAGCCATCGAAGACAAGGATGAGAAAGACTGACCGCGATTCGCCACGTGCTTACCAACATGAGCGAAGCTGATCAACGCTGTTTCGAGAAACCATCGTTTGCCAAACGATGGGGGATTCCCTTTTTATGGACGGTCGCATTCATCTATGGCGCACAGCTGACGCCACTGTTTGCCGGCCCACTGACGGAGTGTAACCACTGCGTCGGCCTCTACTTCAAAGGTTTTTTGATTGGCCCCGGAATCCTGATTGGACATTGGCTGGGGACTTTGTTGCCGGCGTTAGCGAGCAGTACGGATGTGGTCAGATTTTTACTGCCGGGGATTCTCATGACAGTGCTGATTGTTGTCGCTGCCACAGTGATCACTGCGTCAACGAGAAGAATCGTCGGCATTATCTGGCTGACCTTTCTGGCCACGTTGTCGGCGCTGAATGCCTTGTCGCTGGCCGCGTTGATTCGCGCTTAACGGCCGACGCATTACTCTCCGGCGACTTTGTTCATCAAGTCGTAGTTGCGTTGGATCAGATCCTTTTTGCTCTCTAGAAGTCCGGCGGCAAGCAGGGCATTATCGTGCAACTGGGCGACTAACATTTTGGCAAGGTCGGTATCCGACTCGCGCAGTTTGTTGATTTTATGAATCAGCGGATGGCGTGGATTGAGCTCGAGCTCGACCTTCAGCGGTGCCTCTTCGCCTTCGGGGTTCATGGCCTTCATCATGCGTCGCATCTGCGGGGTCATGCCATTTTCTGGATTGAGCGCAGCAATCGGGCTGGTGGTGAGGCGTTTGCCGGCTTCGACCTTGTCGACGCTTTCGCCAAGCTCGGTGCTAATGAATTCACAGAGAGCTTTGAGATCGTCTTCGCTGAGTGCTTCGCCTTCTTGCGCATCAGGTGCGTCGTCGAGCTCGATATTAGCGCGATCGGCAGCGACCAGTTTAAGGCCGTCGAATACCTGAAGGCTGGACACCACGTAGTCGTCGAGTGCTTCGAGGCCGAAAAGTACTTCGATGCCACGAGCCTTGAATGCTTCGAGGTAAGGACCGGCTTCAAGGGCGGCGCGTTCTTCACCGATCAGGTAGTAAATTTCCTTTTGTCCGTCGCGGGCGCGGCTGACGTACTCGGTCAGAGAGCAAAGTTCGCCAGGCTCGGTCATGGTTGACTCGAAGCGCAGCAACTTGGCGAGGCCTTCGCGGTGATCAGCATCGCTGGCGACACCTTCCTTGAGAAAGCGACTGAACTTCTTGTAGAAGTCGATGTATTTCTCCTGATCTGCCTTGGCTTCTTTATCGAGAAATTTGATAAAGCGTTTGGTGACGACTCGGTTGAGCTTTTGCACCAACGCGCTGTCCTGCATCGATTCACGGCTGATGTTGAGTGGCAGGTCGGAGCTGTCGATGACCCCGCGCAGGAAACGCAACCACTCCGGCAACAGGCCTTCGGGCTTGTCGTCGATGAGAACTTTTTTGCAATACAGGGAAACTCCCGGCTCCATCTGTCCGAAGCCCCACAGCTCAGTGTTTTGCTCGGGCACAAACAGCAGCGAGTGAATCTCCAGCGGAGCGTCCGCGCTGAAGTGCATGCGGAAACGCGGTTCGTCGAAGGCCTTGGCGGTGAACTTGTAGAACTCGTTGTAGTCTTCGTCTTTGATGTCAGACTTCGATTTCAGCCACAGGGCTTCGACGGTGTTGACGCGTTCATCGTTGAGTAGGATCGGGAAAGTGACGAAGCTCGAGTAGTTCTCGATAATGCCCTTGATGCGATCCGGCTGCGCGAACTCGGCGTGCTCGTCGCGCAGGTAAACGACGATTTTTGCACCGCGACCCTGGTCGGGCGCATCGGCGATGGTGTAGCCGCTTTTACCATCACTTTCCCAGACCAGCGATTCGGCATCGTCTTTGTAGGAGTGTGTGAACACCTCGACTTTGTCGGCAACCATGAAAGCGGAGTAAAAGCCGACACCGAATTGGCCGATCAGATTCGATTCTTTCTGCGCCGATTCGTCGAGCGCCTGAATGAATTTTTTCGATCCGGAATGGGCAATGGTGCCGAGATTTTCGATCAATTCTTCGCGGGTCAAGCCGATGCCGGTATCGGTGATGGTCAGCGTTTTAGCTTCCTCATCGGTAGTGATGGTGATCTGCGGCTCTTTGTCGGCCTCGAAAATGCTTTCGCCGGTCAGTTCGTTGTGGCGCAGCTTTTCCAATGAGTCAGCGGCGTTCGAGACCAGCTCGCGGACGAAGATCTCCTTGTCCGTGTACAGCGAGTTGATGACGATATCGAGCAGTTGGCGGACTTCGGCTTGGAACGCGATCGGTTCGGTCGGTTCGGTTGCGGTGGCGCTATCGGCTTGAGATTCTTCTGACATGGCTAGACGGATAGGTTGCCGCGGCCTTTTGTCAAGGGAACGCCGCTCAATCGGGGGCTGCACGATACCAACCGGATAGATTTGTTGGTAGAATGGCTGGGTCGATTTCACTTAACTGCAAGGCGGGAAAGCGGAGCGAATCAGTCAGCCAAAGGCTGCCCGTAGGGCGGATTGGCAACGACGGCAAGTGAGCTGTGCGATCACAGCGAATGGCGAACAACGCAGCGATTGAGGGAAGTAGGCCAGTTTTGAAAAATTATGCGCGAAGCGCCAACTTCCCACTATCTCAGATCCATCATTTTACCGGAAAATCCATCGGGTAGGTATTAGTCCCAGTCGATGACTTCGAGGAGATTGCAGTAGTCGTCGGTCCAGAGTATCTCGCGAAAGGTGTCCGCGTCCCATGGTGTCGATTGTCCGGCTGCCTGAATAGCGTCGAGCACCTGCTGACTGTCGGTGATGATGATCCAGCGCGAGTAGTTGGCCCACTCCGAGACAGGATCATGCTCAATTTGGAGGCATTTCATACCTAACTCACTCGCCAGTGTTCTTACGGGATCACTTAAGTCGAGGTGCAGATTGGTGATGTGTACTGCGAGGACGCCATCCTTTCTCAAATGCTTAAAATAGACTTCGAAGGCTTCGCGGGTGAGCAGATGGATGGGTATCGAGTCGCCGCTGAATGCGTCGACGAACAGAATGTCAAACTGCTGGCCGTGCCCTGACAACAATTCCTGCTCGAGGGTAATTCTGGCGTCGCCGAGGACGACGGTCTCATCGCCCGCGCAGTCGGCGAGAAAACTAAAATCAGCTCGCGCTATGTCTTCAATCTGCGGATTGATCTCGTAGAGGCGCACGCTGTCTCCCGACTTGGCGTAACTGGCGAGCGTGCCAACACCGAGGCCGATGACGCCAAAATCAATCGGCCGTGGCTTTTCAAGGTCGCTGCGATGGGGGTGGTTGGTGAACAGCACGCCGGCACCACCATGCGCTGTGTAATAGCTGCCTGGCGAATGTCGGTATTCATCTGACATATACTGGCTGCCGTGATTGATGCGTCCATGATAGAGGGCGCGGTTGTGGTCGATGGTGCCGACATAATTTTCGTAAACGTGGAGGACGCCGTAGAAGCCCCGCGTTGACCGAATCGATTGGCTCATGACTTCGGTGCGATGACTCATTAAAAAGAATCCCATGGCAACCAATCCTGAAATCCATAGCAATCCTCCAGCGCGTCGCCAGATCGCGTAAATGCCAGTTGAGCTTCTCTTGCAATCGCGAAGCACGACTGCGCCGGCCAAGACGACTACGGAGAGCAAGCCGAGATGAAACTCCCAGTAGCCGTTAAAAATTCTCGGTGCCACAAGGCTGACGAATGCACCACCGAGTGCGCCTCCGAGCGAGACCGCGAGGTAGAAGCCGGTCAGAAATCGCGGATCAGGTTTGAGCCTGACCATTTCCCCGTGACATACCATGCACGTAGAGAAAACCGTGCAGGCGTAGATGCTTATCTGCACTGCCAGATGTATCTCGACATTGGCATAGTCCTGATTGATCAGGTAAATGACCGCGGCAATGGACAGCGCCGAAAAAGAAATCCAGAAGGGTCGGTAGTACCACCGAGCATGATCGAAGGCGATGATGAAGGTGATCAGGTAGAGGCTGAGCGGCAGCACCCAGAGAAACGGAACTACGGCTACGTCTTGGCACATCTGATTGGTCGTCGCCAGGAGAATGAGCGAACCGCAAGCCGCGAAAGCAACCCAGGCAAACCGGTCGATCCACGGAGCGGGCGTGGCCTTCGTTGAGGGCGCTTCAGGACGCGAAGCCGTGCTGATCGTCTTGTCCTGGCGAAGCATTTGCCAAGCGCAAAGTCCAGCCAGCAAGACATAGATCCCGTAGCCGGTCGACCAGAGATTGGTCTGTTGACCGAGACGAAGATGAGGCTCAAAAATCACCGGGTAGGTGAGCAATCCGAGCAACGAACCAAAGTTGGAGATCGCGTAGAGTCGGTAGGGAGATTTGCCACTTTCGACCGTGCTGAACCAGTGTTGGAGCAAGGGCCCCGAGGCGGCGATGACCATGTAGGGAAGGCCAACGGTGACAAACAGTAGCAGTAAAATGCCGGCTACCGGGCTGGCTTCGGCGCCGGTTGGTTTGAGGCTTTCCGGGGGAGTGATCGGCAGCAGCAGCAGCGAGGCGACCACGATCAGTAAATGAATGCCTGCCTGCCAACGAGGCCGCTCACGGAACCAGGAAACCAGGCAATGCGCATAGCTATATCCCGCCAACAACCCGACCTGAAAAAACAGCATGCAAGTCGTCCACACCGCCGGGCTTCCGCCATACCAGGGCAGGATGTAGCGCGCGATGATTGGCTGAACTTGAAACAGCAGAAAGGCGCTGAGAAAAATCGCGAGGATGAAGGCGGGCATGCGGCGAATGGTTTAACACCAATCGCGCTGAATCGGTGCAGAAATTCGCGATGCAATCCTGAGCGCGAGTGCTTGCTCAAATCATCACTGGTGGATCACATACGAACTATTAAAACCTTGCCGGTGATGGGTGAAGCTCGCTTGCGCATTGGCTTCGAGCGGGCTCGCAGGAGTGAGCCCCTCCAGACCCTGACGGATTTTCGTTCAGATCGGAGCATCCGGTTGGAGGGGCAAGTTTCACCTCGCCAGCGAACGTCGGACGATGATCTCTGCGCCTTTCGAGCGAGACCGAGAGAAGATTGGCCACGTTACTCCAGGCTTGGCCGCGAGTATCGTATTATTCCCGGTAAACTAAACTTGTCAACGATCCGACAAGTTGGCTATTGGTCTGCGCTACTCCGTTTCGATGAAGCAACCCAGCGCTTCGGTCTGCGGTGTCGCGACTTCCTGATCGCTGATCACCGCTTCGATCGCGTCGCGTAGATCGTGGACAGTGACCGTGGCGCGGCGCTTGCCGAGTGCGGCATAGAGATTGTTGATCCGTCCGCGGTAGCGAAGTTTGCCTTCGGCGTCGTAGACGAACGCCTCGGGAGTCACCTTGGCGTCGACTGCTTTGACGAGCGCGTGCTCGCGATCGATGGCCACCGGCGGCTTGAGTTCGTAGTCAGCGGCGTGCTGTTTGGCATCGGCATCGCTCAGATCGGAGTCGACGTGAATCAAGGTCAGCCGGACATTGCGGCTCGAATAGGCGAGGTGCAGCCGATTGATCTCGGGGGCAAAGCTGTTGGCGATCGGGCAATCGGTGGTGATGAAAATGACGACCGTGGCTTTTTCCTTGGCCTCGATCGAACACTTCAACGGCAGCACTTTTTCCGCATCGAGATTCGACAGTTCAATCGTCGTCGGATCTTCGCCTTGGGCAAATACGGCGCTGAGGCAGAGGATTGGCAGTAGCAGGAGAGGGCTCGGTTTCATCGTTTCGTCGTGCGATCCAGAAAGCCGCCGAAGTTTTTGACTTCATCGAGAGCTACGAAATTATCGCCGTTTTTATCGAGCATGCGAAAGGCGCCACGATACTTTTCGGGAGTCTCGTCGAGGGCGACCAGATTGTCGCCGTCCTTGTCGAGTATCATCACTGTTGCGACTCGACGAAGTATTTTCTGTTGTTCGGAAAAGCGTCCTGTTGAGGCCAGAGCTTCCCGTTTCAAACCCGTCGACAGCGCCACTTCGCGCGATTTTTCAGACGCGACACATTGAAAGATCAGGCTGCCCATCTCGTCCTCGCTCTGTTCACCCCAGCGGATGTGGCGTGGCGGGTGATTGGGGTTTTCGGGATTTTCGGCGCTGTTGTCGTAGTGGATGACGGTATCGATGCGTGTGCCTTTCGGCAAGTGAACCGGTTTCTGATAGGCATACTGACCCTGCCAATCGAAGTCCCATTCATCGATCTTGAACAAGGGCACCTTGCTGCCGTCGGGCAGAGTGGCGACACCTTCCATGTCGGTACAGATCTGGTGCGCGTGCCCCCAGACGGTGATCAGATCGAGGTCTTCGGGGACGATGATATGATCTTCGATCGTGTAGTCTTTTTGGCCGGCTTCGATGAGCAGACCGGTGCGGGCGCCGAAGCCGGGCGGCACTTGAAATTCGACGAGGCGTTTTTCGGGCGCCTCATCGGCGAAGTAAATGCCGACCCGAGTCTTCTCACTCTCCTTTTTGCCGGACGGATGAAAATGCGTTTGCAGCACGAAGTCCGAACCCTTTGGCATGGGCAATGCGTAACCCTCACTCAGTTCCAGCGGCGTACCGCCGACCGCCCAGCCACCGAGTGAATTGCCGCGACTGAAGCCACGACCGTTGAAGCCTGGAGCTTTGGTGTCGGCCTTGTCGAGTTTCACCGCCTTACCACCGGTATCGAGAAAGAACAGCGTGTGATGGACCACACTGCGCGCACTCGGACGCACCTCAATCGCGCGTACCCATTTGTCCTCGTTGAGATTCATCGGCAGGGCGAAGTAGCGATAAATGTCACGACCCTCGGCAGGGATCTCAGCCGCTTCGGACATTTCAAGGATGAGATCCGGTTCACCGAGTTGCCAGCCGCTGACAAATTCGGGCGGCTGCGGCGTCAGTGCCGGATCACCTTCGGGTGCGTCTGCCTTCACCCAGGCATCGATGGTAGCGATCTGCTCGGTCGTGAGTCGACGTTCGCCTTGAAAATCACCATGCCCAGCGACCGGCTTCCACGGCGGCATGAAGCGATCACCGACCACACGATTGATGGTTTTGGCCCGCCGCTTGGCGTCGTCGAAAGTGAGCAGAGAAAACGGCGCCGCTTCTCCCGGGCGATGACACGTCGCACAGTTCTGATGCAGGATCGGAGCGACGTGCTCACTGTAGGTGGGTGCGGGTTCATCAGCCGCAGAGATTGCAGGGACGATCGCAGCTGCGATCGCGATTACTAGGAGGGCGCAGGGCTTCATCGGTTGCAATTTCAAGACGGTGGGAAGCGGAAAACGGTTACATTTCAATACTCACCGCGCTCGATGCTCGATTGGCCTTTTCCCGTGCTGCCTCGATGGACTCGGCTCGGGCTACCGTGACGCCCATGCGGCGTTTGCCTTTGACGGCGGGTTTGCCGAACAGGCGCAGCTGGGTGTCGGGCTCGGCGAGTGCGGCTTCGAGATTGCCGAAACGGACGTTTTCGCTTTCGCCGCTGACCAGGATGACACTTGAGGCGCTGGGGCCGTGTTGAACGATATTGGGAATGGGCAGGCCGAGAATGGCGCGAGCGTGCAGGGCGAACTGACTGAGGTCCTGAGAAATCATGGTGACCATGCCGGTGTCATGCGGGCGCGGCGAGACTTCGCTAAAAATGACTTGGTCGCCTTTGACGAAAAATTCGACACCGAAGATGCCGCGGCCACCGAGGGCTGTAGTGATCTTTTCGGCATAGTCGCGGGCGGCGGCGAGTGCGGTATCGGACATCGCCTGGGGCTGCCACGACTCGACGTAGTCGCCATCAACCTGGCGGTGACCGATTGGATCGCAAAAGCTGGTGCCGCCGATGTGGCGCACGGTCAGTTGCGTGATTTCGTAGTCAAACTCAACGAAGCCTTCGACGATGACGGTGCCGGCGCCGCTGCGTCCGCCTTCCTGAGCGTATTTCCACGCGGGTGCGATGTCGGCGGCGTCGCGCAGCGTGCTTTGGCCTTTGCCTGAGGACGACATGACCGGCTTAACGACGCAGGGCAGGCCGATCTCTTCGATGGCGGCGCGGTATTCTTCCTCGGTTGAGGCAAACTTGTAGGGCGAGGTGGCAAGGCCGAGTTCTTCGGCGGCGAGGCGGCGGATGCCTTCGCGGTTCATCGTTAACTGCGTGGCGCGTGCGGTTGGAATGACGGTGGCGAGGCCCTCGGCCTCGACTGCGGCGAGGGTGTCAGTGGCAATTGCTTCGACTTCGGGGACGACCAGGTCGGGTTTTTCAAGTTCAATAACGGCGCGTAATTTTTCACCGTCGAGCATCGAGAACACGTGGCATCGATCCGCAACCTGCATGGCGGGGGCGTTTTCGTAGGCATCGCAGGCGATGACTTCAACGCCGTAGCGCTGCAGTTCGATGACGACTTCCTTGCCGAGTTCGCCGGAGCCGCAAAGCATGACGCGGGTGGCTTGAGATGTGAAGGGTGTACCGATCATGGGGAAAAGTTTTAAGTTTTAAGTTTTAAGCCCGTCCAGATAGAGGGCGGGGAGGTTGAATCAAGTGTTCTCGATGTCGCATTCGGGGGTGGCGTATCCGGGCAATTTAGAATCAGTGGCGGTTTTAAGACGACCTAGCATCGCCGATCCGATAAAGCCGACCGCTAAAATTGCACTCAGCAAAGGATGAGCGAACACTTGAAGTCCGAGGATCAATCCCGCAGAAATTACTGCGAAGCTTCCAAAAATCAGCAGGATTGAGCGTGGCGTGCCGCCCAGGTGGGAGCCCCAGTTTTTCATCCAGATAGGTGCGCCAAATGCTACGCCGAAAAAGAGAGCTTTTGGGATGTTATCCCAGTAAGCGGCCAGGGAAAACGCCAGCCAAAACATAGACGCGGCTATTTTGTATTTCAGGAGCATGGCGTAGTTCCGGGAAGATAACGAATTCCAAAACCTTAGGCCACAGGCAGTTTCCCGAGAAGCAGTGTTTCTAAAATCGGCAGGTAGGTGCGGGTGAGTTTTTCGATGGGTTCGTGGGGAAATTCCCAGGTGATGACGGGGAGGTTTTGTTCAGCGCACCAAGTTCCGAAGGAGCCGGGGGTGGGGTAACCGATGTCGGTGACCAGGGGCATGGCAGTTTGTTGGGCGAGCCAATGACCGAGAGGGCTTAGGCCGGGATCGTCGATGCAGGCAAGTGGGCCGTGCAGGGTGACGATTTGTTTGGGCTGAAGTATTTTGACGAGGCCGATGAGGGCATGGGTTTCGGGTTCAGACCCGGGGGCGTGGCCGGTGCTGAGATGGATGCGATCGTCGGGCGGTTCGGCGTCGTGATTCCAGCGGTAGCTGGTGGGATCGGCGGACCAGTTTTGGGTGGGAAAGTTGCGGTTGAGATCGACGCCGTTGGCATTTCCGCGGGTGCCGCGCTGCAGGCCGTCGGGATTGAGGGCGAGCACGGTGGCGACGTTTTGGGCGGGTTCGATGAGAGCGCGCAGCGCGCGCGACAGGATGACGGTGCAGTCGGGCTCTTCGCCGTGTTGGCCGGCGAGCAGCAGGAGGTCGCAGGTGTCGCCAGTGTGCGGCCAGTATTCCAGGGCGGTGCCGAGTACGCTGTGGCCGAAGGGTTGCGGCTGGAGGGTGAGCGGGCCGCGTTGGTGGCGTGGACGGAGAGATGACATGGGTTGAGGGACGGATGCTCTGTGCTCGGGCTGGCAGCCCAAGTTACTTTGACGGATGCTCTGCTTGCAGGTTGCAAACTTGCACCACATTGGACGAATGCTCCGGGGACCGGCGAGACGCCGGTACCACATTGGACGGATGCTCTGTTCGATGGCTGGAAGCTTTCGCTAGGTTAGTCACGGATGTTCGCGCTGCCAGGGATAGCGGCCGGCTTCGTTGACGTGCATCATCAGGGCGTCGAAAAGTTCGTCGTATTTCTTCGGTGCTTTTTGTCGGGGGATGGGATGGTCTTCGTGCGGGTCGGCTTTGAGGTTGAACATTTGGTAGGGCTCGAAGGGGGTGTTGCGCAGCAGTTTATAATCACCGATGCGGATGGCGTGGTAGGGGATGCCGGCGTATTTTTGATTGCCTTCGAGGCGCACCCATTTCAGTGCTCGGGCTTCCTCTTCGAAAGGCTTGCCGAGTAAGACCGGGAGAAAGCTGCGGCCGTCGATGTCGTGCTCGATCTTGGCTCCGGCGACTTCTGCGATGGTGGGGAAAATATCCATGGTCAGCGAGATGTGTTCGGGATAGGTGGCGACCGGAATTTTCCCGGGCCAGACGGCGCAGGTGCCGACGCGAATGCCGCCCTCCCACATCTCCTGCTTGCCGCCGTGCCAGGGAGCGTTGCGAGCGCCAACGCTGGACTGACCACCGTTGTCGGAAGAAAAGATGATCAGGGTGTCGTCGGCGATACCGAGGTCTTTGACGGCCTGATGAACCTGGCCGATGCCGTGGTCGAGGTGTTCGATGAGCGCGACCAGGGCGGCGCGTTTGGGATCGATGTCGGCCTCACGTTTTTTGACCTTTTCCAGCCAGTCTTGGGGCGGCTGGATGGGTGTGTGCGGGGCGTTGTAGGCGAGGTAGAGAAAGAACGGCTTGTCGGGGACTGTCTTAGTGCGTTCGGTGATGTAGTCGATGGCCCAGTTGGTAAAAAGGTCGGTGGCATGGCCTTCGGGTTCGAGCACCTCGTCGTTGCGGCGCATGTAATTGATGTCGTGACGGAGGTGGGTGTAGTAGTCCTCCATCATGTCGCCGAGGAACCCGTGGAACTGGTCGAAGCCGCGGTCGGGGTAGAGGCCGGTCATCAGCGAGGCCCGGC
>JBBKXR010000125.1:0-3442 GCA_037969585.1 Verrucomicrobiales bacterium | reverse complement strand
AAATGCCGATCGGCGAAGTCCATGTAACGCTCCCAGTCGTACAGCGTCAGGTCGTGTTTGCCGGTGCGCAGGTGGTAACCGATGCGGTCGCCTACTGGTGTATCGGGCTGGGGTTGCTGATCGACCCCGAGCGCATCTTTGTGCCCGAGGATTTCGTAAACAGGCTCCGCCAATTTGGCTGACAGGAATTCGCCTTTCGGATCCGCCCACTCGTCGCCGGTGGCACTGGCGACGTAGACCGGACGCGGTGCCATCAACGCGATCAATTCATGCTGGTCGACCGGCAAATCATTTTCCTCGTCGTTGTAGGCCTGAAAGTTGTCGCAGAACCAATGTGGAAACGACGTGTTGATACGTTTCACCGTTTCGCCAAAGGCGCGCCGACTCAATGCCGCGCCACCACAGCCGGAATTGTTGGAAATGACCAGACCGAAACGCGGATCGGTCGCACCGGCCCAGAGCGAAGTTTTTCCCAACCGCGAATGGCCGAGCACAGCGACCCGGTAGGCATCGATACGACCATCCGTCTGCAGGTAGTCGAGTGCGCGGCTCAATCCCCATACCCAGGTCGCAATCGATCCCCACTCGTCTTTCGCCGGCTTGTCGTCGAACAGTGCGTGCACGCCATTTTCGAAGGCATCGTCAAAATCGGGATCGATGTCGCCATAGTAGATCGTCGCCACCGCGTAGCCCCGATCGATGATGGCTTCGATCGGCCAGCGGCTGGCACTCGCTCCGCGCCCTGCTTCGAGCGCACGATTATCTTTCACCACGCCCTCCTTAGGCCGCATCCACGATGGTGACAAAGTGATCCGCGGATCGGCATGCACGGTGTGATTGCCGCCAAAATTCAGCCCCAAAAAGCAACCGACCGGAGCTTCCGCCGCGCGCTTCGGCACCACCAGCAGCATGTCCATCCACGGATCTTCTTCTTTGCCGGTAAACCACACGCGCACTTCGTTGAGCGTCGCCTTGCCGCCGAGAAAATCATCGATCGTGCTGCGGGTCTCGAAACGCATGCCCTCCAGAGCCCCTGCCGGCGCACGGCCATAGACCTGCTCTTCGAAAAGTTTCACCAACTCGACGCGGCGCTCGGCCCATTGCTCGGCGGTATTCACCGCCGTACCGTCCAGCTTTATCAAGGGATCGGGCAGCACAAACTCGGGCACTTTACTTTCATCGTAGTTGTAGCCATCCGGACTCTGAGCCAAACCGAGCGGCTGCCAAGTGCCGATCAGGGCGCCCAGCAGCGCAGCAAAAGTGAAAAACCGCCGATAGATTGCGAATTTTTTTGTCATAGACCGATTCTACCCCTACCAAACGGCGGGACGCAACTGCACAGAATGCGCACTTGTCCTTGTTTCGGTGCCAACTTCTCCTTAGATTGCCGACTGCTCTCTCATCGTAGATGAAATACCGAATCGAAGCCATCGACCTGCTGATCCGCTCCCTGCCGGCGGACCGTTTCGACTTCGCCATCGGTAAACAGGCCGCTGTCGAAGGCGACGAAAAGAACGCCCCCCGCCAGCCGCCGCGCCGCCCGTCCGCATTTGGCGTCTGTAGATTGACCCTGAAAACCGATGACGGTCGGACCCTCGTCGGTTGCTCCGGCGATCGCCCTTCTTACGGCTGGCTGGACAAACGCACGGACCGCGACTCGTTGACCAAATTGCGCGCCCTGATCGCCTTGATGCACAGCGCCCGCGATATCTGGCTGGCGAAGCCTGAGTTCGACAGTCTTTTCCCCCACTGGCTGGCCCGGCACCGGGAAATCGAGACGGCCGGAGCTGAACAGGGCCACGAACCACTGAGCTCGGCTTTCGCCTCCGCCTTCATCGAACGCGCCGTCACCGATGCCGTGTGCCGCGCCGAAGATCTGTCAATTTTCGAAGCCGTTAAACAGGACCGACTCGGTATAGATCCCAGTTTGGTTCACGCGGAGCTTAAAGGGGTCCGCCTCAGTGACTGGATTCCGGCCCGCCCGCGCACCCTTTTTTTTATCCGTCATACGGTCGGACTGGCCGACCCTCTCACGCCCGCGGACCTCGCCGAACGCGTCAACGACGGCGAACCTGAAACCTTGACCGAATATGCGGCGAGGGATGGCCTGCACTATTACAAAATCAAGATCTCCGGTGATGCCGACTGGGACATCGAACGCCTCAGCCGTATTTGGGAAGTGATCCCGATCTCGTCAAACACGGCGCTGACCCTGGACGGTAACGAGGCCTACACCAGCTTGTCGAAGTTCAATGCCTTTGTCTCCCGGTTGGAATACGAAGCACCGGGACTGTTTCAACACATTCGGTTTATCGAGCAACCGCTGACCCGCGCGTTGACGCTCGATCCGAATACCAAGCGCTGGATCGGTCGCATCAGTAAGCGCAAGCCACTGATCATTGATGAAGCGGACGGCACTCTGGATTCGTTCAAACGCGCCCATGAGATCGGTTACAGCGGAACCTCGCACAAGAACTGCAAAGGCTTCTTCAAATCGCTGCTCAACCTCGCGCTGTGCAAAAAATACGCCAATGAAGGCGAGTGGGCGTTCCTCTCCGGCGAGGATCTGTCGAACATGCCGATCGTGCCACTGCAACAGGACTTCGCCGCGCTCGGCGTTCTGGGCCTACGCGACTGCGAGCGCAACGGCCATCACTATGGTCTCGGGCTGTCGCATTTGAGCGAAGCCGAAAAGGAAACGCTGCTCGATAAACACCGTGATCTCTACGAACGTCGCGGCGACGAGATTTTCCTGCGCATCGCCGATGGCAAGGTCGACTGCTCGTCATTGCAGGTCACAGGTTTCGGTGTCGATGCCTCGACCATGCCGCAATGGGAGTCGTTAACACCGATGCAAACCTGGCTCGATGAAGAATACCCCGCCACAGCCTCACCGGCTTGAACGCGGACGCGCAGACAGCGACACTACGCCGACGCACGATTTTCCGATCTCGCGCTTGAAAATTACCGTCCGGCTAACTACTGAGGGCGGACGAGTATCTGGTATACGGTTCCGCTGCCATCGTTCCGGAAACCGTGGCCTCCATCGCCCTGCATCAACTCGTTGGCGCACCAAGCTGTCACGCAACTTCACGCCGAGGAGATCCCTCTGGGCCTGTTCTCCCTGATGCGCAAGCGGGTAGAGCAGGCTCGGATCGAAGCGTCTAATCTTCGCCAACATCCGGGCATCGAGTTCATCGCTCTTGCGGTCATTCAGGTAAATCGCCCGAAACTTCCGCGGATTGGCGACAATCACCTCGTGGCCAAGGTCCTGCAGAAATCGGCTCGTCCAGGGGCTGTGCTAACCGACCTCAATAATGATGCGGCCACTCGGATGCCTCTTCGAAAGGCGCCGCAATGACTCACGGGTGTTGGTAATCTGGCGCTCGTCGATCGTCTCACCCTGCGCGTTGATCGCGCAGATCGCGTGCTTCCGGTCACC
>JBBKXR010000124.1:0-40340 GCA_037969585.1 Verrucomicrobiales bacterium | reverse complement strand
CACTTCGGTGCCGGGCTTGATTTTTGCGGGCCAGCGGATGACCAAAGGAGAGCGCACGCCGCCTTCGTCGGTGTTGCCTTTGCGGCCTTTCATGTCGTCGTTCCAGCGGATGCCGTTGGGGCCGTTATCGTTGAAGTATAGGATGATGGTGTCTTCGGCGAGGTCGAGTTGGTCGAGTTTTTTCAGAACGCGGCCGACGTTCCAGTCGATATTGGCGCACATGGCAAGAGCGCAACGCACGTGCAGTTCGTCTTCCTTTTCGGGCTCGCGATTGTGCATTTTCAGTTCGCGATTTTTATATTCGTCCCACCAGCGATCGGGAACCTGCATCGGGGAATGCGGCGTGTTGTAGGGCAGGTAGACGAAGAAAGGTTGGTCCTTTTTCGCTTCGATGAAGTCGAGGGCGTGATCGGTGAGGTCGTCGATGATGAAGCCTTCGCCCTGAACGATTTTGCCGTTGTGTTCGAGAGGCGGACTGAAGTAGTCGCCCCAGTGGCCGGAGGCGAAGCCGTAGTATTCGTCGAAGCCGCGTCCGTTTGGGTGGTAGGGATACTGCATGCCGTTGTGCCATTTGCCGAAGGCGGCCGTGGCGTAGCCGGCGGCCTTGAAGGTATCGCCGATGGTGCGTTCATCGAGGTTGAGGCGTTCGCCGCCGGCGGAGGTCGAGTAGACACCGCTGCGGCTATGGTAGCGTCCGGTGAGAAATTCGGCGCGGGTTGGTGAGCAGACCGGGCAAACGAAAAAGCGATCGAACTGCGCGCCGTCGGCGGCCAGTGAATCAATGTTCGGGGTATCGAGGTTGGTGTTGCCGTTCAGCGACAGATCGCCCCAACCCTGATCGTCGGAGAGGAAAACGATGACGTTGGGTTTTGAATGTGCCTGGGTGACGAGGAGGCTGAGGGTGGCGAGGATCAGGATGAGGGTGAGGCAGCGGGGCATGGTGGTAAGTTTTAAGTTTTAGGTGTTTAAGCGTTAAGCTTTTTCGCGACGGCTTCGGCCTGGCGGCGGTGGAGTTTCAGGTGAAAGCCGAACATGGCGTGCCAGTGCTTGGCCGTAAAGGGGCCGAACATTGGGTGGGCTTGAAATTTCGTCGCGGCCATTTCGGCTGGAGAGACATCTTCGACGCGGGCGAGGTAACGGTCGACGGATTGGGCGAAATTTTTGACTTGCTCGGAGCCGACGCCTTCGGCGGGCATGACATCGTGCTTTACGTCAAAATTGCTGACGAGGGTCTCTCCGCGTAACAAGTGATCGACGATGTCGGTAAACACCGTATTGACGATGGTGTTGTGCTCGAGGGTCTGAGCGACGGACCAGCCGCGCATGTCTTCGTCAATACCGGGTAGGTATCCGATGGTGGCGGGGCTGCCGACAAGTTCGGGTCCGAGTTGGTCGGCGACGCTGAGTGTCTGGTCGCGTTCGGCGATGATCTGGCGGGTGGCCTTTTCGTGTGACGTGCTGCAAATCAACAGACGTACCATTTTTCGGACTGGCCAGGGAGTCATGGAGGAAAGTGTTCAGTTTTAAGGCTCGCGTAACGAACACGGTTTAGCGGTTCGGCAGCGCTACTGTATCTGAAAACCGAATACTGAACACTAGCCAACTTTTTAGCGATAACGCTTACGATAGCGCAGCGGGGTGATGCCGGTGGCTTTGCGAAAGCGTTTGGTGAAGTGGCTCTGGTCGTAGAATCCGGTCGCAACGGCGATGTCGCCGACCGGTCGATCGGTGGTGATGAGCAGACGTTGCGCCTCTTGAATGCGCAGGGAGTGAACGTATTCCATCGGCGAGAGGCGCAGCAAATGGCGAAAGCGACGATTGAGATGGGGGACAGAAATGCCAGCGATTTTGGCAAGACTGTCGACGCTGATATCGCTGAAAAAATGGTCGCCGAGAAATTCGATGACGCGCTGCAGTTCCTGAAAGTGGGTGCGCTGATCTTCGGAGGTGTCGATCGGATGCATGAGTCCGACCAGACCGATGACGGTTGCGCCGTCGGTGGCAAGCAGGGGTGCCTTGTTGGACACAAACCAGCGCGGTGTGCCGCGAATGTGGGGCACGAGCCAAATTTCATTGCTGAGTGCCTGGCCGCTTTCAAACACGCGACGGTCGTTCAACTCGTAAGCTTGCGCGAGCAGGTCGGGAAAGAAATCGTGAGCGGCTTTACCGATGAGGCCGGATTCCTCGGTCAGGTCGTAGGTGCGCAGGTTGTAGTCGTTGCACATCACGTAGCGGCTTTGCCGATCCTTGACGTAGAAACAAGCATCCAGCGTCTGCCTCATCAATTCGAGTGGGGATCGAAGGCTGGGGTTGGATTGGAAAAAATTCGACTGAAATTGCGCGATTACGTCCCCCATAATGATCGTAATATACCAAAATGCACGTCGGCGCTACTAGACTTGCTGGGCGGTAATGAGCTATGATGTGGGTAGGCGAAGAGTCTTCTTCGCTTTTACGTAACCGCACCTGCCATGTTTGATTTTCTCGCTGAAGGAACTGCGCCAATCTGTTCGGGCAATGGTGCCCGCCGCAATGACGGGTCTCTGTTTAAAACGCGGCGCGAATTTTTGCAGGCGGGCTCGCTGGCGGCGATCGGACTTTCGTTGCCACAGTATCTGGCGGCCAAGCAGGCTGGGCAGGTGAAGGCGGGCCACGACAATCGGGCGTGCATCATGATTTTTAATCTCGGTGGTCCGAGCCATATCGATTTGTGGGACATGAAGCCGGACGCGCCGTCGGAGATTCGCGGGCCGTTCAAGCCGATCAAAACGAATTCGCCGGAGATCGAGATTTCCGAAATCCTGCCAATGCACGCCAAGGTGGCGGACAAATTTTCGCTGGTGCGTTCGTGCCATCATGGTGGTGCGGCGGTGCACGACGCCGGCTGGCAGATCATGCAGACCGGGCGGCGTTTTACCGGCGGTGTTTCGACGCCGCACGCTGGCGCGGTGGCCAGTTATCTGCGTGGTCGAAAGACCGACTTACCGCCGTTCGTGGTGTTGCCGGAATTGATGGGCCGTGGAGGTGGCAATTTGCCGAATGGCCAGGCGGGTGGATTTTTGGGCAAGGCGCATGATCCGTTCGCTTTGATGGCGGATCCGTCGCAGCCGGACTTTCGAGTGCCGGATTTACTGCCTCCGGATCAGATCGGAGCGAGCCGTTTGGAGCGTCGTCGTTCGATGCGGGAAATTGTCGACGGCACGGTGAAAAGTTTCGAGGACAGTGAAGACGCGCGTCTGTTGAATGAAAATTTCGATGCGGCGTTTCGCATGATGACCAGTGCACAGGCACGCTCGGCTTTCGATTTGTCGAAGGAAAAAACTTCGACCCGCGAACGCTACGGCATGAATCGCGTCGGGCAGTGCATGCTGCTGGCGCGTCGCCTGGTCGAGAACGGAGTGCGCTTCGTAACGGTGAACACCTTTTTGACGGTCTTTAATGAGCTGAGTTGGGACATTCACGGATCCAAGCCGTTCATCTCAGTGCAGCAGATGAAGGAGCAGGTCGCGCCGATGTATGATCGTGCGTATTCCGCGCTGCTCGAAGATCTCGATGATCGGGGCATGCTCGACGACACCCTGGTGACGGGGCTGAGCGAGTTTGGGCGGACGCCGAAGGTCAATCCGGCAGGCGGTCGCGATCACTGGCCGTCGTGTTTCACCTGTTCGTTTGCCGGTGGCGGCGTGCAGGGTGGTCGCGTGATTGGCGCCAGTGATCCTATCGGCGGTTTTCCTGCTGAGCGTCCGGTGGGTCCGGAGGACATTGTCGCGACGATTTTCAAAAGCCTTGGCTTCGATCACGAGAGTCACTTGCCGGGACCGGCGGGACGTCCGTTCCCGTTGGTGGATTTTGGCAATGAGCCGATTCACGAGCTGTTTAGTTAGGAGTAAGGAGTTAGGAGTTTTGGAAATGAAAACGATGCGCTGTTTGGTTGCAATGTTCGCGGTCGGAATTGCCCAAGTGGCGTCCGGTGGGGAAATTTCGGTTCTACCGGCGGAGTCGACGTTGACCGGACCGGAAGCGTCGCAGCGATTGTTGGTGCTGGGGCTGAATGATAAAGGCGACTATGCTGGGGCGATCGATGCCAAGCAATTTTCGTTGAGTTCGAGCGATGCCTCGGTCGCGGTGATCGAGGACGGAGTGGTGGTGCCGACGGGAAATGGCAGCGCGACCATCACAGCGAAGGCAAAGGATGGCGCGACGGCGACTGCGTCGGTGAAGGTGGAGAATATTCAGGTCAGTCAGGAATGGAGTTTTCGTAATCATGTGATGCCGGTGATGTCCAAGGAGGGCTGCAACATGGGCTCCTGCCACGGCGCCTTGGCGGGCAAAGGGGGCTTTCGTCTGAGTCTGCGCGGCTACGATCCGGAGACGGATTTTCATACCATTACCAGAGAGGCTCGCGGTCGTCGGGTCGAGCTCGCCGATCCTGGGCGTTCGCTTTTGCTGACCAAGGCGACGACGGCGCTCAAGCATACCGGTGGACGGCGCATTGTTGAAGGCTCGCGCGATTATCAGATCGTCGCCGAATGGATTGCGGCGGGTGCCGACGCACCTAAGCGGGAAGATGCGCGGCTCGAGTCGCTGCAGATTTTCCCCGATCAGTCGACGTTGAAGATGGGCGCCAAACAGGAGTTGGTGGTGCGGGCGAAATACTCGGACGGACGCGAGGAAGACGTCACGCAGTGGGCCAAGTTCAGTTCGTCGAACGAGGCGGTGGCTCTGGTTGAAGATGATGGAACGACATCGATCATCGGTCACGGTGAGGGTGCGGTCACAGCTTGGTTTTCGTCGAAAATTGTCACCGCGCGAATGTCGGTACCGTTCGAGAATAATCTGCCGGACGAGGTTTTCACTCTGGCGCCGAAGCGCAATTTTATCGACGGATTGGTGCTTGCCCAATTGCAGCGACTCAACCTGAAGCCGTCGCCCCGATCCAGCGATGAAGCATTTGTGCGCAGGGTGTTCATCGACACCATCGGGGTGTTACCAACGCCGGAGGAAACGCAGGCTTTTCTCGCGGACAAAAAACCGGACAAGCGCGACCGCCTGATCGATGCGTTGTTGGCTCGCCCTGAGTATGTCGATTACTGGGCGTATCGCTTTTCGGACATGCTGTTGATCAACGGTCGAAAATTGCGTCCCGATGCGGTCAAAGCTTACTACGAGTTCGTGCGAGGCTGTGTTGAAAAAAATATGCCGTGGGATGAGTTCGTGCGCGAGATCGTCACGTCCAAAGGCAGCAGCACCAAGAATGGCGAGACCAATTTTTATGCGGTTCATCAGGAGCCAGAGACGATGGCTGAGAATGTCAGTCAGGCATTCCTGAGCCTGTCGCTTGGCTGTGCGAAGTGCCACGATCATCCGCTGGAGAAATGGACCAACGATCAGTACTACGCCTTTGCCAATATGTTCGCGCGGGTTCGCGGCAAAGGCTGGGGCGGGGATGCACGTAACGGCGATGGCGAGCGGACTATTTATGTCGAGCCGCGTGGTGATCTGATGCAACCGCGCACCGGAAAGCCGCAGCCGCCAGCTCCACTCGATGCGCCGCCGATTCCGGATGACTTCGAGGGCGACCGCCGGGTGGTGTTGGCCGAGTGGCTGACCTCGCCGGAGAACGATCACTTCAGTCGCAGCATCAGCAATCGTATCTGGTCGAATTTTTTCGGCATCGGCCTGGTCGATCCGGTCGACGACTTGCGAGCTTCGAACCCTGCCAGCAACGAGCCGCTGCTAGTGTCGCTGTCGGCACATCTGGTTGAGAAAAAGTTCGATCTCAAGGAACTGATTGGCACGATTTTGCGCAGTGAGACGTATCAGCGAAGCAGCGAGGCGCTGCCGGAGAATCGCGAGGAGACGCGCTTCTTTTCTCATCAGTATCCACGTCGTTTGATGGCGGAAGTGCTGCACGATGCGGTGGTCAGTGTCACGGGAGTGCCGACGTTGTTCGATAATGTGCTGTTGGTCGATGGCAGCAAAGTGAAAACCGAGTTGTATCCGATGGGGACGCGCGCGCTGGAACTCTACGATGCGGCGGTGGATTCGTATTTTCTGCAGACCTTCGGGCGCAATGCGCGCGAGATTTCCTGCGAATGTGAGCGCAGTAATCAGCCCAGCCTGGTGCAGGTTCTGCATGTCTCGAACGGCCTGACACTGAACGAAAAATTGCTCGATGAAAAAAGTGTCGTCACCGAGTTGATGAAAAAGCCGAACGCTGAAGTCATCGATCAGGCTTACCTGCGTTGCCTGTCGCGAAAGCCGACCGAAACTGAGCAAGTCGAATTCGTCAAGCTGCTCGACGCGACGCCTGAAGCGGAGCGGCGCACGGCGGTCGAGGATTTGTTCTGGGCGCTGATGAGTTCACGGGAGTTTTTGTTTCAGCATTGAATCAGGAGTTAGGAGGTAGAATCTAGGAGTTAGGATTTTTGTTATGAAAGTAAACAGTTGGTTTGTTGCCTTTATGGCGATGAGTGGGACTTCATTGTTTGCGGCTGAGGTCGTGCCGGTGGATTATCATGGGGATGTCGCGCCTTTGTTGAGGCAGTACTGTGCCGGGTGTCACAATGACGTCGACTTTGAGGGGGACTTTTCCGTCGAGCGGTATATCGATATTGAGGAAGGTGGATCGAAGGGGGTGATGTTGCGTCCCGGGGATCCGGAAGATAGCCAGCTGATTAAATTGCTGACGGGCGGGACTAAGGAGCCGATGCCGCCGGAGGATGAGCCGCAGCCAAATGCTGATGAAATCGCCTTGTTGAAACGCTGGATCAAAGAAGGAGCGCATGGACCCGCCGAAGCGGATGACGTTTCGATTTTGTCGATGCTCGACGTTCCCAAGTGGGCACCGGCGGCAGGTCAAAAGGCGGTCACGGCGATGGCCATCAGTGCCGACGGAAAAGTTCGAGCTGAGGCCCGGTTCGGGCAGGTGAGTTTTAGTGTGGCCAGCGATGCCGGTGCGGATTCGCCCGGTGTGCTGCAGTTGGAACAGCTGCCAGGGAAGATCAATGCTCTGCATTTTTCGCCGAGCAATCCGCAGCAATTGGTGACGGCCTCCGGAGTGACCGGGCTGAACGGTATCGCGACCTTGTGGGATCTGCGCAATGGCAAAATGATTCGCGAATTTGGCAAGGGCTACCATCGCGATTTGCTCTATGACGCGGAGTTCTCTCCGGACGGGAAAATTCTCGCCACGGCTGGCTATGATACCAAGATCGGTATGTGGGATGTTGCCAGCGGCGAACTGTTGCGTAGTATTGAGGTGCACACTGGAGCCGTTTTTGACCTCGCCTTCAGCCCGGACGGAACGCTACTCGTCAGCGCGTCGGCCGACGAAACCGCGAAGGTGTGGCGAGTGTCCGATGGCGAACGTCTCGACACCTTGCACCAGCCTGAGGGTGAGCAATTTGCGGTCACCTTTTCACCGGACGGACGGTTCATCATCGCTGGCGGTGCGGACAATGTGATCCGCATGTGGCGCGTGGTGTCGATCGAAAAGCCACGCATCAATCCGCTGATCCACGCGCGGTTTGCTCACGAGGACGCGGTGGTCGCTCTGGCAATTTCCGCTGACGGCAAGTGGTTGGCATCGTCGAGTGATGACCACACCGTCAAGCTTTGGGCGCTGCCTCGATTGGAAGAGGTCCAGGCATGGGAAAAGCAACCCGATGTCGTGTCTGTGCTGCAGTTGACGGGGCCGCAGGAATTTGTTGCGGCGCGAATGGATGGCAGTGGTCAGTTCTTTCGCTTCGATCCCAAACTGCTGGCCGCCAAGGCGAAACCGAAAGCTGGTGCCGCCGTCGCAACGTCGGCTGGCGCGGTTTCGTCAGAAATGCAGGAGCTGAAGGCCGACGAGAAGACTGAGCCGCAGCCGGTGAAGTTGCCTGCCAAAATTTCCGGGGTCATCGGTGCACCGGGAGACACGGACGACTTTCGTTTTTCTGCGAAAGCGGGTCAGGAATGGGTTCTTGAAGTAGCGGCTGCGAGCGTGAAACCGGAAGCGTCGATGCTCGATTCGAAGATCGAAGTGCTGACTGCCGAAGGTGAACTCATCGAGCGAGTTCGACTCCAGGCAGTGCGAGAATCGTGGTTCACCTTTCGGGGAAAAGATTCGGAGCAGGTCACCGATTTTCGTATCCACAACTACTTGGATATGGAGCTCAACGAGTTTCTCTACTGCAACGGTGAAGTGGTTAAGCTGTGGCTTGACCCGCGCGGTGCCGATTCGGGCTTCACAGTTTATCCGGGGATTGGCACGAGGAAGAATTACTTCGGTAGCTCCGGTCTGGCTCACGCCCTCGGCGAACCTTGCTACGTGGTCGAGCCAATTCCGAACGAAGTTGAGCCGGCGCAGAACGGGCTACCGGTTTACACCATTTATTATGAGAACGACGACGATCCGGATCGTGTGCTCGGCAGCGACTCGAAGTTGGATTTCGTCGCACCTGAAGATGGCGACTACATCGCACGCATTAGCGATGTGCGTGGGTTCGGTGGCGAGAAATTCACTTACGCGTTGACCGTTCGTCAGTCCAATCCGGACTTCAAGATTGCCTACAACGGCGAAAAGGGCCTTACCATTGCTGCTGGCAGTGGTAAGGAATTTATCGTCGACAGCAATCGCGTCGATGACTTCGAAGGCGAGATTCGCATCGATGTTGAGGGTCTGCCGCCGGGCTTCAAGGCGACGACACCGTTGTTCATCGAAAAAAATCAGATCCGCGCGATGGGGGCGATTTACGCCAATGCCGACGCTGCGTCAACGACGGAGGCCAACATGGCGACTTCGAAATTGATTGCGACGGCGATGATCGATGGCAAAAAGATTCGCCGTGAAGTCGGCACTTTGGGCCCGATCAAGCTCGATGCCAATCCAGCGAAGTTCAAAGTCGAGATATTTGCCGATGGCGAAGCAGGCCGACCTAAAATTGTCGACGGCAGGTTGACCGAGTTGACGATTCATCCAGGTGAAACGATCACCGCGATCGTTCGCTCGGAGCGCGGTGAGTTTAAAGATCGCATCCAGTTCGGCAACGAAGACTCGGGTCGCAATCTGGCGCATGGACTGAGGATCGACAACATCGGTCTGAGCGGTTTGATGATTCCCGAAGATCAGACCGAACGGAAATTTTTCATCAGTGCCAAAGACTGGGTCGCTGGTTCATCGCGGTGGTTCTTCCTGCGCGGCACCGGCATTCCGACACCACCGATCAAGGTGAATGTTGTTCGTCCGACTGAGGATGGTAAAAAGGTAGCTGTGAGCGGAGAGGAGTAAGTGCCGCGCCGCTCTGCGCGAAAGGCTGGGCCGATTGAAGGCTCGTAGACTTTGGCTTGCTACGGCTAAGCCGCTTTGGTAGAACCGCGTATCGATAAGAGGCTTCAATTGTCTATCAGGACCCTCACCGGTGTGATCTTCGGTGTGGTGTGGTTGCTGGTTTTTGCATCGCCCGGTGTACCCCTCGCGGAGGCGGGAAAATCCGAGAAATTTCTTCAGGATTTTTCGTCGGCTTTTAAGCTTTTGCATGAGATGGGCTTGCCCGAAGCACCGGCTGCAACGTATGGCAAACTGGCCAACCCTCAGGACTACTCGGGCCGGGGCGAATTGTTTTACGACCTGGAGATGAAGGGAGGGCAGTGGCGGCTGCCGGGTGATCGGGTGATGACGATCTCGGGCAGCGTGTCTGAGATTCCTAAATTGCCTGGAGTCGAGTGGCATGCCGTCGATCTGGCTGCTGATGTTGCGACCTTACTGAAGTATTTGGAACAGGCGGAAACCGAGGGCTACGGAAACCTTTCGCATCAAGTGGATTCGCTGGCCAAGCTGATTTTCTTCAGTGCTCAACTCGCCGATCAGGGGTTGAAAGATGATGCCAACCGGTTGGTTGCCCACGCATTGGCAGCATCGGGCAATCCACGTGATCCGATTCGCCAGGCTTTGCAGTCTCTCGCTGGAAGTGCCTACGGCGAAATTCTCGGCAAGCATCTGACGACATCGGATTGGCAGGCGCTGGCCGGGGAGCTGGTGTCATTGCGAGAGCGTTTTGGCTCGTCGTGGGACGGAGGGCCAGCAGTGGACCTGTTAATCGAACGATTAAACCAACAGGAAGCTTCGGGATCCGCGATTCAATTGCCGGAGGGCATCGAGTTATCGGAGGAGGATTCGGCATTGGTCAGGGAGCTTGTCGAATCGACGGCAAAAAGTTTTGAGCAACTGGCCAAACCTGTCGAGCCCGGCGGCGATGGTGCGGAGGTCAGCGAACAGGAGCGAATGATGGCGGCGATGCAGCGACAGCCGGGGCAGTTGATGCAGGTCATCCAATCACTGTTTACCTCTTCTGCATGGTGGTCCAGCGACGCGGCAGTGGAAGGAGAAGGTGATGACAGTGACGATGACCGATATGCCGAGGCAGTCGCGATGGCTGCAGGAGGTGGTGGAGCGATGGCGATCGATTCAATGCCGGGCATGGAAAAGTGGCAGGAGTTGGCGGAGCGAAAGTTCGACGCTCTGCCCGTGCTGCTGGCTCTGGCAGCTGACGAGAGATTTCTTCCGGCGTCGGCGACGGCTCTCCGCAACGGGGGCTATGACAATGGAATGGACATGCAGTTTTCGTCGCACGGCAACGACGTCACTGCGGAACAACAGTATGCGCAGATGAGTCGACCGGTGCAGATGTCGGAATTGGCCGAGTTGTTGCTGCAAGGCATGCTGCCGGGGATAAATGTTGAAGTGCTGGCTGGAGGTGGCGGCGAACCGGACGAACAGCGGGCTGAACTGATCAACAGAAGTGCGGAATTATACCTGCGCCTCAAGGACCAGCCGGAGATCGAGATCACTCGGGAGATGTTCGCGTCCGGCGGAGGGCGTCAGGCGCTGGCTTTGCTCTGCCGTCAGGGAAATGAGCAAGACTTCGCCGATATCGAAGATCGACTGCTGGGCGGGGGTAGTTCGTCGCCGGTGGATCCTTTCATGGGTGGTCGCGGTCAGTCAAACTACGACTACGATTCGATATATCTCTATCTCAAAACGCGCGGCGATGCCGGCGAGGCGTTCTATCAAAAGGTGTCCGAAAATGCTAAGGAACAGTTGGCGGCTCTCGGCGAGGAGGATTGGCAGCGAGACCAATTGAAGCGAAGCATGCAGCGGATCGATGCCCTGTATTCCACCGAAACGGCGAAGGATATCCTGGCGCGCGTGCTCGACGATGATGCCGAGGAAGGTCTGATGGAATCAATCGCCTTGATCTTGGAGACCTTGTCTCAAGAGTCTCCCGATGATGCTCTGACGGTCGTCCTTGAAGCGATGGTGGCGCACGAAAAAGACGAGACGCGGATCGAGCTCTTGCAGCTTCTCAGCCAGTTCAGTCAGATGGAATTTCCAGATCAAGCCGGCCAGCTGTCAGCGCCCGAAAAATTCGCTGAGCAATGGCTGGTCCTGCTCGAAGACGATCGAGAGGTAGGTGCTGACAAAACCAACGTCTCGAAAACTTCAGCGTGGATGTTTCTCAGTATTCATGGATCGGAAGCGCAGATCGCCACAGCGGGTGAACTCTGGCAATCGCTCGGAGAGGGCAGCATGGACTATCTGCGTGAGCGAGCCGTGGCGATCTGCAAGGGTGAAAAGCCGCCGGATTTCCCCGATGCCTCGACAGTCGACGCCGCGCGAGTCGGTGAGCTCGAAGGGAAGCTGTTGGCCGCGACCGGCCCGGCCTTGCAGAAAGTTTGGGCCGAGATGTCGTTCAGCGAGACTCTGGCGATTCGCGAGCGCCTGAAATCTGCTGACGAACCGCCCCAGCCTTTGATCGATCATCTAGCTGCGCAGGTGTGGCAGGTGCTGGAGGTGAAATTGCCAGAAACGGTGACCAAGCTGTTGACCGATGGAGACTCTCCCTCGGTAGCCGCGTGGACCGAACTCAAGGCACTCGAAGGGAGTGAGCTGAACTATGAGAAGTTAGTCGCTCTGTTTACGAAGTTGATGCCCATCGCGGCACATCAGAAGGAGCCCGTGAGCTGGCAGATCTCGATGAGTGGTGACGGTGGTAGCAGTGGAGTTAGCGTCGAGGTCATGGCACTCGATACTGATGAGCTTGCCGAAGTTTCTGAGAGCGATCAGATGCTGAACTATTTGACCAATCGCGCTCTCGAGAACTCAGCCGCCATCCTGACCGTCTCTGGGGAGGAACTCGGAGGTGGAATCTGGTTGGGGGCGATGGCCGATGCCGACAGCGGAAAAATCCCTGAGACACCGGAGTCCGAACTGGGCGGCGACATGCTGCCCGCCAGCTATTTTGACAATAGCCGGGCGCAGTGGTTGAAGCGCGTTGAGGCCCTGTTCCGTCCAGATATGACGGGAGATCCGAATTTTGAATTTTCACTGAAAATCGTGCTGACCTCCAGCGACATCATTGCTGCAGTGGCCAGCGAAGAGGAGTGACCACCGTTTCCCTTCTAATCTAAAACCTCTAGATCCCGTTAACCTCGATCCTATCATGAGTGACGAAACCGATAAACCACCCACAAGCGACGGTGCTGACAGCGCATCCGCCGACCAAAAAAAACACTGGCAGGAGGTGCGTGAGACAATTGCCAAACTGCGCGAGGAAACCGCCAAGGTGATCGTTGGTCAGGACAAAATTGTCGAACAGATGTTGGTCGCTCTGTTGTGTCGCGGACATTGTCTGATCGTTGGCGTTCCCGGTTTAGCGAAGACGCTCCTGGTCAGCACTATCGGAAAAATTCTCGGCCTCGATTTCAATCGCATCCAGTTTACGCCCGACCTGATGCCCACCGACATCGTTGGCAGCGAGATTCTACAGAGCGGTGACCGGCGCGGCTTCGAGTTTGTACCGGGCCCGGTGTTCGCCAACCTGATCCTCGCTGATGAAATCAACCGTACTCCGCCGAAGACTCAGGCAGCATTGCTTGAGGCGATGCAGGAAAAAACCGTCACCGTCGCCGGCCAAACTCGGAAGCTGGACGAGCCGTTTATCGTTTACGCCACGCAGAACCCGATCGAACACGAAGGTACTTACCCGCTTCCGGAGGCGCAGCTCGATCGGTTTTTCTTCAGCCTCAAAATCGATTATCCAAGCTACGACGAGGAAGAACAGGTGGTGCTGAAAACCACCGGTCGCGCTGCGGCCGAACCGAAAGCTCTGCTCGATGCGGCTGGAGTGATCAAACTTCAGGATGCAACTCTCGACGTTCCCGTGCCGGAGCACGTGCTCAAGTATGTGCTCAATCTGGTCCACGCCAGCCGGCCGGATTCGGACCACGCCGATGACTTCGTTAAAAAATATGTCTCCTGGGGCGCGGGACCACGGGCGTCGCAAAACTTCATGCGCGCGGTTCGTGCGCTGGTGCTGTTGCGGGGCGGCAATGCGGCGTCGGCAGAGGAAGTTCGCGAACTCGCCGGTCCGATCCTCCGGCATCGCATCATCGCCAACTACAACGCCACCGGCGATGGCGTTTCGGTCGAGGATATCATCGCGCATCTGTTGGACACCGTGAAGAGCTGAGCGGATGGCTGTCACCGACGAAACATCGCAGCATCGCTTCCTGCGTCCCGAGGACGTGCGACGCTTGCAGAGCTTCGAGTTCGCTCCGAAGGCGCTGGTCGACGGCTACCTGCAGGGGCGGCACCGTTCGCGATCACGTGGCTCTTCGATCGAGTTTCATGAGTACCGCCAGTATTCCGCCGGTGACGATCCTAAGATGGTCGACTGGAGGGTGTTCGCCCGCACCGATAAGCACTACCTGCGCACTTTTGAGCAGGAGACGAATATGGAGTGTCACATCTTCCTCGACAGCTCGGCGTCGATGGGCTTCGACCGCGGATCGGAATTGTCGAAACTCGAATACGCGTCATTTTTTGCGGCGGCGCTGAGCTATCTGGTGACTTCCAAAGGCGACCGCGTATCACTGCAAATTTTCGACGATGAGATTCGTCACTTTTTCCCGCCGGGCAGCACGCGCACGCATCTGAATCAGTTGCTCAATGTGTTGGAGGACAACCAGCCGGGCCGTGAAACCTCGCTGGCTACCGCCTTAGAGAAATCATTTCCGCTGATCAATCGTCGCGGCATGCTGGTCGTATTATCCGATTTCTTCGACGATCCGGCGGCTATCTTCAACGCGCTCAATCCGTATCTGCATCGCGGTTTTCAGGTTCACCTGTTCCATCTGCTGACGCCGGCGGAGTTGGAATTGGAAGATCGCGCGTTGAGCACTTTTCGCGATCTGGAGACCGGCGACAAACTGGTGTTGCATCCCGAAGCGCTGCGCAAGAGCTATCGGGAAGCGATCGAAGAGCATGTCAGTCGCTTGCGGCAACTGGCCAGTCGGCGCGGAGTCGACTACCAACTGACCCGCACCGACACGCACTATTTTCAACTTTTTGACCGATTGGTGAAATAGCAATTCATGAGCATTTCTCTCATCAATGGTGCGATGGCTGCTCTGCTTCTGCTGGGTGCGGTGCCGCTGTTGGTGCATCTGTTCGCGCGCACTAGACCGCCGGTTTACGACTTCAGCTCGGTTGAGTTCTTGCGTCGCATCGTGCGCAAGACGATGCGTCTGCGCAAACCTCAGGACTGGATTCTGCTGGCCTTGCGCACGCTGTTTGCGCTGGCGTTGATCGCGGCTTTTCTGCGACCCCTGTTGTTTTCCGACAAGCGAATCGCCGGGCTCGGCGAGCAGAAAAATGTCGTCGTCGTGGTCGACGCCTCGGCATCGATGGGTGCGTCGGAGGGATCGCAGGCTCGCTTTGCCGAAGCCTGCGCCGAAGCGGCTCGAGTCCTTGACGGACTGACCGCTCGCGACCGTGCTAATTTGATTTGGCTGGATGCCGATCCCGATGCGGTGTTCCCGGAGATGGGGGTAAACTTTGGTTTTCTTCATGACGCACTGCGCCGCGCGCAGGTCAGTTCCGAACGCGGGGCGATTGCACGCGCGATCGCTCTGGCGGTTGAGCAGTTGGGGCAGGTGGAAGGTCGCCGGGAGATTTGTGTGGTCTCGGATTTTCAGAAATCGGCGTGGACGGAAGCGGCGGAAAATTTGCCGGTCGGAGTGGACTTGGTTTTTCTGAAAGTCGGCAGCAGTGACTTGGATAATCTGGCGGTTCGTCAATTGTCGTGGCAGCCGAGCCAACCCATCGTCGGTGAGGAGGTCAGCTTGATTGCTGAGGTGGAAAATTTCTCGGCGGAACCGACGACGACGACAGTGTTTTGCAGTGCGGGTGAGAATCGTCAGTCACGCAATGTGACGGTCGGCCCGTGGAGCCGGGGCACAGCGGTTTTTCGGCAGCAGGTTTCGCAGCCGGGTGATTTGCCGGTGACGGTATCGATCGCCGAAGACAGTTTCGCGGGCGACGATCGTCGCCATCAGGTGGTGCCGGTGCGTCCGTTTTATCAGGTCGGAATCTATGCCGGCAGCGAAGCCGATACGGCGCGTGTTTGGCAGGCGGCGGTGGCGGCGCTGCCTTGGACACGAGCGGTGAAGATCGACGCTGCGGAGTTGGCAGCCGCACGGACTCAGGCGAATGCGAAGCTTGACGCGGTTCTTGTCGCGGGGTGGACGGGCGAGGAATTGCCGTCGCCTGATTCGGGGGTGCGATGTGTGGTGCTGCCGGGGAATGGGGGGAGTCTCGAAGGCCTCGTCGATGGTGTATCTGTGAATGGCAAACTGGAGAGACAGGTGCTCGATGAGGATCGCGGACGCTTGAGATTGAGCCGAGCGAACGATCCGCTGTTCGCGCTTTTTGCTGATGGTGAATACGGTAGTCCGGTGGCTGGAAAGGTGGCACACCGATTTTCGGTTCCGGCTTTTGCAGAGGACTCGGGAGTGGCGCCTCTCATCGAGTACGAGGATGGCACGCCGGCGTTGGCGCGTTTGTCGGCGACTCGATTTTTGTGGAATGCGCCCTTGGCGACGACGGGGGAAAACTGGGCGGGCCAAGTGGGCTTCGTGCCGTTGCTGGGAGAATTTCTACTGCACGATCGGGGTGAGTCGGACAATATCTCGGGGATCGAGTTCGAGCCGGGTGCGATGCTGAGTTTTCTGGCCAATGATGATCTCGATCCTGCCGAGGTGGAGTTGACGCGCGGCAGTGGCGAGGCTCTGGAAGTGCAATTGAATGGCAGCCGACAATTCACTTCCGAGCCGGCGAAGGATCCGGGGCTGTACACGTGGCGGCACCGGCTGGCTCCGGTGGCGATGAGTCCGGTGAACTTTCCGGTTATGGAGTCCGACCTGCGCTCGCTGACCTTGGCTGAGGTCGAGGCGCTCGGCGGCGACGGCGGGGCGGCTGCGGTGGGCGGCGGCGATGGCGTGCGCTTTTTGCGCGACGGCTTTCAACTGTGGCCGCTGTTGATCGCGGTGGCGGTTGCGATGGTAATCTTCGAATCGTTGGTGCTGCTGTGGTCGACCCGCACGGGGACGGTGTGAGTTGTTCTTTGTTTCTTGTTCGTTGTTTCCGACCTCTAAAAACTTTCTGCTGAATGTCCTTTAACCCTCTCATTTCAACGCCTCACTTGGTGCTGCTGTTTGCGGTACTGCTGGTGTTCGTGACGTGGGTGGCGTGGCGCAGCAGCGCACGTTGTTCACGGGTCGGACGTTGGGCGGTGACGCTTTGCCGGGCGCTGTTGGTTGTGGGTCTGGCGTTGGTGGTGTTGAACCCTGGAGCATGGACGGAGCAACGTGAAAACGAGGATAGCCACTGGGGGATTTTGGTCGATCGCAGTCTGAGCATGGCTGCAGAGGATGCCGATCAGGAAGGGGCGTCGGTAACGCGGTGGCGGCTGGCCGGCGATTTGGTCGAAGGTGCCAAAGGTGTGTCGGAGGATGCTTCGAAGATCGAGTTGGCGGTGTTCACCGGGGATCTGGAGGGCGCCATCAATGGCGACGATAAACTGAACTCGTTGACGCCCGACGGAACGGAGTCGGACGTGGCTTCGGCGGTGGGGTCGCAGTTGAATCGATCGCGGTCGGCGGCGGGACGCCTGACTGGACTCGTGGTTTTTTCGGATGGTCGACAGACGAAGCCTATGACGGACGCTCAACGCCGCGAGCAGCGGCGGGTAGCATTGATGGCACGGGCGCAACAGGTGCCCGTGTTTACCGTGGCGCTGGGTGGCGAGGTTGCGGCGCGGGATCTGACGGTGGAAACCCGTCGCCGACAGTTCGTCGCGTTCGCCGGTCAGCAGTGTTCGGTGGCGGGGACAGTCATGGCACAGGGCCTGGGTGAAATACGAACTGAGCTGGTGCTGGAGTCGTCGATCGGTGTCGAGATCGCAAAGCAGGAGGTGGACCTTAAGCCGGGTGTGCCGGTGCCGGTTTCGTTTGTGCTCGATGCGCCGCCGGTTGGCAATCACCAGTATCGGTTTCGGGTTCCTGAGTGGCAGGGCGAGCACACCGCGGCGAACAACGAGGCGGGTTTTTCGCTGACGGTTCTGGACGATCAAATGCGGATCTTCATGGCGGAAGGTGCGCCGTATTGGGACTCCAAGTTTCTTGCCCAGATGATTCGTCAGCAGCAAAACATGCGTATCACTTCGGTGTATCGACTGGCGGCAGATCGGTTTTTTCGCGTCGAGACTGGGGACGAGCGTCCGGCGGATGCCAGCGGTGCGATCTTTCCCGAGAGCGATGCTGAACTGGCTGCGTATGATCTGATCGTGTTCGGCAAGGGCGCGGAGTATTTTTTGAATGCGGAACGCATCGCTCGATTGGATGAGTTCGTCCGCGAACGTGGCGGCACGGTGTTATTCACGCGCGGCAAGCCGTACTCGGGTGAGTTTCCCGAATTGGAGTATCTCGAACCGGTGACCTGGGGCGAGCGGGTATCGATGCCGTTTGCGCTGCAACCGACGGAGGCGGGTGTTGAGGCGGGCTTGTTCGGTGGTCTGTTGCCGGGGCGCGATTCAGCTTTGTGGAACGAACTGCCTCCGCTCGGCGAGGCAAATACGACGTTGGCTCTGAAGCCTTTTACCCGCACACTGCTGGAGGGGCGCCATCAGGTGGTGGGGGCGGACCAACGGCTGCCAGTGTTGTTAAGCCGTCGCTACGGTAAGGGTTTGATCGTCGCGCTAAATGCGGACGGTCTGTGGAAGTGGGATTTTTCTTCGGAGAAGGAAGGTAGCGACTTGGGTGGTCAGTATGAAACGTTTTGGAGTCAGATCATTCAGTGGGCGCTGACTTATTCGGAGTTCCTGCCGGGTCAGGATCTGGCGTTGCGTTTGGATCGGAGTATTGTCTACCCGAATGAATCGGTGCGGGCGACGGTGTTGCATCGCTCGACTGGTGCTGGGTCGGACGATGACGCAGGCGAAAGCGAGTTGCCGATTGTGCCGACGCTGGAAGTGGTTCGTGACGGAGCGGTCGTTGAAACGTTGACTCCTTCCCGCCTCGACGACCGAATTGCCGAGTGGCAGACGGCGGTGTCTGCGGCGGAGCCGGCGAGTTACACGGTGCGGGTGGTCAGTGGCGGTGAGCGGGGGCCAAGCTTGCCTTTGACAGTCCTGCCGCCGCCTGCAGAGCGCGATCAGTTGAGCGCTGACCCCGAATTTTTGAAGACCTTGGCCGAAACCAGCGGCGGTCGTGCAGTGGCCGCAACAGCCGAGGAAATTGCCTCCCTGGTGGCTGATTTGGAATCGGTGGATCGCAGTGTCGATCTGGATCGCGCAACCTGGCAGCCGCTGTGGGATCGATGGTGGTGGTTGACGATCCTGCTCGCTATCGCGGCGTTAGAATGGTGTATTAGAAGACGGAGCGGTCTACTTTAGCGATGAGTCCACGACCGAAACAGAGTGAAAAAGATTTCGTCCGAAGGCTCGGACGGCAGCGCGGCACGTGGCTGCGTGGCCTTTCGATGGCGGTGCTGTTGAGCTTGGTGGGAACGCTTTTGGCAGCGGCGGTGATTTACGGGGTGGCCGACTATTTTCTGGCTCTGGAAAATCGCACACGGATGGTCATCGGTGTCTTACTGGCTGGTGTGGCGCTGGCTTGGTTGGTCATTTCGCTGACTCGCATCTTGTCATTGGACCGCGCGGCGGCGGCGCGTCGGGCGGACGAGCTACTCGGTGACCGGCGGCAGCGGGTCTTGTCGGCGTGGGAGTTGAGCGAATCCGAGGCGTTGCGGGATGCTCCTCAAGATCAGCTTTATCTCGTCGATGCGAGTGTTGGCGAGGCGAACCAAGCGTTGGCAGCGATGCCGTGGACGACAGTGGCACCGTTGAGGAAAGTCGGAACGCAGTTCGGTAAGTTGGCGGCGTTGGCATTGGTGTTGGGCCTGTTCATCGCCAGTGTGTGGGCGATGGCCGCGGTGATCGCACCGAGGATTTTTCAGCCGTGGCGTGACCTGCCACCCTACAGTCCCTACCAGTTCGCGATCACTCCCGAACAGCCGGAGGTGCTGTATGGTGATAACACGGAAATCACGGTAGAGATCAGTGGTGCGCCGATCGTGGGACCGGTGTGGTTCATGACACGCGATGAGCGGGGCGAGGTGTTCCGTAGTCTGTGTTTTCAAGAGGGGCCTGAGAAATTTTCGCAGAATCTGGAGAAGGTCACGCAGGCGGTTGAGGTGGCATTTGGAATCGGCAAAGCGCGCAGTGAGTGGCGATCGGTTGAGTTATTGTTGCAGCCAAAAGTTGCGTTGGCCCGGGCAACGCTGACTCCGCCGGAGTATTCGAAGCTTCCGGCAATCGAATTTCTGGTTGGCGCAGAACCATTCGAAGGCCTGAAGCGATCAAAGGTGCGGCTGGATGTGGTCAGTAATCGACCATTGGAAGGTGGAACGCTGACGATTCGTGATGCGCAGAATGCGGAGAGCGAGCAACTTATCGAAGGTGAATCGACGGCTGTGGATACGGTCAGTTTTGAGTGGCAGGTCGAGAATGAAGCGCACCTTGAAGTGTCGATCCGCGATGTGCGCGGTGCGGTGATCGATGAGCCGTATCGGATTTATCAGCGCCTGAGGCCTGATCAGCCGCCGGAGCTGTCGGTTGAGGAACCGCCGGTGTTCATGCTGGCGACGCCCAGTGTTAAAGTGCCGGTGCGCGGCTCGGCGGTCGACGATTTGGGGCTGGATCGGGTTGAGTTAGTACGCACGGTGGTCGGCTATCGGGATCGCATGCGTCGAATCGACTCGGGAACCATGCCGCTGCGGCAAGAGGTTGGTGAAGAGCTCGATTTGGCTGCGCTCGGAGTCGCCGCGGGAGACGAACTGGAACTTTACCTCGAAGCGGGCGACACCAATCCTACGCTGATGGGGATCGCTGCATCGAGCGTGGCGAGGATTCAGGTGATCTCGGAGAAAGACTATGCCGCGATGCTGCGCAACAAGGTGACGGTGCGCGAATTCAGCGAGCGCTATCGGATCGTCGACGAGCAACTGCGTCGCTTGCAGAATGTATTGGAAGCTTTGAAGGGTGCTCCGACGGATCCCGCTAAGCTCGCCGAAGCTCGGCAAGCGGCAGAGCAGACTGCAGAACTTCTCCGCCGCCTTGCCGGCGACTTTGCTGCCTACGATTTTGAGCAGGGGCTGATTGACAAGGCCAAGGAAATGAAAGCCATGGTCGAGGCGATTTCCGAGCAGTTAAAAAAGGGAAGTCCGTCGCCGGAAGCGCTCGCACAAATGCTCGAAGAATTGGGCGTGTCGAAACAGGAGGTGGCGCAGCAACGCAAACAAGCTGAGGACATCGCGGCAATGGCAAAGCTGATGCAGGCCGCGGCGAGATTTTCGACCATCGTGCGCGAGCAAGGTGCTCACGAGCGAAGGTTGCAGTTGTTTCAGGAGGGCGCGACCCAGCGTCCAGATGCGGCGCGGTTGAAGGCACACGGCAAGTCACAGGAGAAAATTCATCAGTCGCTCGATGCCTTCGAATCGCAGATCAGTGAAGCTGCCGAGGGTTTGCCGGAGAGTGCCGCTGAGATGAAAAAATCTGCGCTGGCATTTCTCGACGCGCTGCGCAAAACGCGAGCCGGAGAGGACATGCAGCGCAGTGTCAACGAAGCGGAATCCGGCAATGGTGCGTCTTCGCATCAGTTCGCTCGATTGGCGCGGGACAAACTCGACGCCTTACTGGACGGCAGTGCCGGCGAACTCGGCGAGGAAGGCCAGAATTTTGCAGGAATGTGTCGCGGCCGAGGCGAATTTCCGGGGCAAGGAGATCTTCAGACCACGCTGGAGCAGATGCTTGGGGCGATCGGCATGCGCGGTGGTAATGACGGCTTCGGTGGTGCGGGCTTCTCGCCCGGAGGCAGCGGTGTGGCGGGTGGCGGTTCGGTGGGAGGTGATTCGAACGATGGTTATGCGACTTCCGGCTACAGCCAACTGGATGTGCCGATGATGGGCCCAGAGCGCATGCATTTAAAATCACCTGACAGCAACGGCTTGGCGGGGAGCGGTGATGGAACCGGCAAGGGGCGCGGCGACCAACAAGGCGGTGAAATTTCCGAACGCCAACGGCTGCAGGCTGAGGCGGATTCGATCGCGCGGGCGCGTGTAGAGCAAACGGAGCGTCTGCCGGAGAAATATCGCAGCGCCGTAAAGACCTATTTTTCAGCGTTCGAAGGCGCGACCGAGTGACTTTAATTGAAAACCTAACCCCGATAATGATGAAAAGAAGCAATTGGTTTATAACTGCGGCAGTGGCTTTGTGCCTGCTGCTGATCGGACTGCCATCGCTGAGATCCAAGGATGGAGTCATCCAGTGTGCGAATTTGATTTACGCCGGCACCAAGACCTCGAAGTGTTTCAGCGATCAGTTTCTCAGCGAAATGCAGCAACGCACGGCGATACCGACCGAGCGGCGATTCAAGACGGTGAAGCTGTCGTCGGATGAGTTGTTCGATTTTCCGTTCGTCATCATGACCGGCGAGTCGTCGTTTTTTTTGACCTCCGCCGAGCGCGACAACCTCAAGTTGTATCTGGAGAGCGGCGGGTTTCTATTGGCATCGGCGGGGTGCTCGAATAAAGATTGGGACCAGTCGTTTCGTCTCGAAATGAAGAAGATCTTTGGCGACGAGGCGCTGGCGGAGATAACGGATGATCACCCGATGTTCCGCACGGTCTATACGATTGAGAAATTGGACCTGAGCAAAAGCAGTGGTCAGGCAACGCTCGAGGGCGTCGAGGTCAACGACAAGATGGTGGTCGTCTACAGCGAGGAAGGGCTCAACGATACCTCGAACAGCGCCGGTTGTTGTTGTTGCGGCGGCAACGAGATCAAGAACTCGCTGGAGATGAACGCCAACATCCTGGCGTACGCGTTGCTCTATTGAAACTTAACGGTCAAGGGCTTTTGGCTGAACAAGAACTGATGTGAGATTTTTCCCGGCAAAGCAATCGGACTGGCCACATTGTTGGTGGGCGGTGACAGTGATCGCTATCGCGGTTGGGTGCCTTGTCACGATCTTGAGCGACGTTTCAGTGGCGGCTCCGGGTGATGCTGCTGCGCCCGGCGATTCCTTGGTGACACCTGGGATTGGTGCGGGAGATCCCTCGATCCTCGATGAACGCCTCGCCTGGTCGACACAGCTGGACGATTCGCTCGGCAAGGCTGCCGACGAGTATCGACCGCTGGTAATTTTCTTTCACGCGGATTGGTGCCCCTGGTGTCGGCGGACCCACAGCGAAGTGTTCACTGATCCGGCGGTGCGCAAGCAATTGGAGTATTTTGTGCGCGTCCAGATCGATATCGATCGCAACCCTGACGTAGCCAGAAAATATGGTGTGCGTGGAGTTCCTGCTTTGCGTGTGCTGTCGTCAAACGGCACCATCCGAGGTGGAGCCGACCAGTTTGTGACGGCACCGCAGATGGTGACTTTGCTCCGGGGGGCGATCAACTCGGAGTTGCTCAAGCTGCAGGATCAACCTTTCCTCGAATTGCTCGATGAACTTGATTCTGGTGAGATCGCCGATGCAAGCTGGTCGCAGGTGATGCTGTCAATGGGGGATCCGGTGAAGCGCGGTGACATTCGTCTGGCCTTGCTCAAGCTACAGCCGTTTCCTAAACAGCGGCTGGTCTCGATGTTGGAGAATGAGCGATTGCCAGTCCGACTCGGTGCGCTCGAGGTACTCGAGGAACTGACCGGCGATCCGTTTGGCTACGATCCATGGCGCCCGGGGACGGCGACCGATAGTCTTGAACGTTGGAAGTCATGGGCTGGCGACGAATCGGGCGAGGCCAAAATCGCATCGATCTACGCGACCATGACGGCGGAGGAAATCTCCGGCTATCTCCGGGACCTGATCGGTGAGAATCGCGATCGAGCCACTCGCGCGGCTAAAATGATCGGGCATGGAGGCGACAACAGCGTGCAGGCCTTGCGTGCTTTTCTCGCTGAGAACGAGGAATTGCCCGCGCCGGCGCAGCGCCGGGTTTTGGAGATCCTATACTCACTGCAGTTGCCGACGGTGGCGGGTCAGTCGAGCGAGGCTTTTGCCCACCGTTTGGTCTACGGCAATCTCGATGCGCGACTGACTTCTCTGAAGCAGTTGCAAAAGATTGGCTCCGACGCCGTGCCGGTTTTCGAGGATTTCCTCAAAGACTCGGAGCCCTTGGTTCGCGAGTCGGCGGTAGAGGGGCTGTTAGCGGTGAGTGGCATCAAGGCGGTGCCGATTTTGAGTGCGTATTTGGAAATGGAGAAAGACGGTGACATGGTGCACGCGGTGTTGCGGGGCTTTTCCAAACATCACAACAAGGAGACTGAGAAGATCCTGCGCGGCTATTTGGAAAACGATAATGAGGATCTTGTGTTGGCAGCGCTGAGCAGTTTGCAGAAGCCGGAAAATATTTCCAAGGCTGCTCACACGGCGATCGGAAAATGTCTGGATGATTCCCGCTGGCGAGTGCGCGCCGGTGCTTTAGAAACGGTGACCAAAAAGCCGGATGCAAGTTACTCGGAAGCCGTGCTGAAGCTGGTCGATGATGCGGATGACTTCGTTCGTTACGCAGCGATTCAGGCGTTGGCATCGCTCAAGGATCCGAAGACGCTCGCCAAACTTGAGCCGCTGTTTCTCGAAGAAGATGAGCTGAAGGGGCCGATTGTCGGGGCATACCTGCGGATGGACGCCCCGTTCCCCGAGTCGTTCCGAACGGCGTTGGATGCGGCGGCACCGGATACGGTACTCAGTGTGTTGGCGGCGATGAAAGATGGGAGTGGAGATGAGCTCGATCTGATCACCAAATTTGCCGACCACAATAATCCTGACATTGCGCTGACGGCGCTGAGGGTGTTGGCATCGAATGGCATGGAGAGTGCCAGTATCCAGCATGTGGTCACGGAATCGCTCTCGAGTTCTGATTCGGCCCGTGCTCTGGCGGTGGTGCAAAATATCGAAATCGACGGCGAACTACTGGAGGCTTGGCGCAAGCAATCGGGGCGGAATGTCGATCGAGATTCGCCGACGGAACGGCGAATCGCATCGATCTATGCGGCGTTCCTCGGTGCCGATGGATCTCGCGATCCGCTACACGCGCTCGATGATTTGCTCGACCGAGTCGAGAAGTTGTTTCATCGGTCTAAGGATCAACCTTTGGCCCGATTTCACTCGGCTTTGATTTTACTACGCGCTGGCAATCCGGTGGCGCTGCCGTTTCTAGAGGAAGATCTCGGCACGTTCACCGTTGAACAACGCAAAACAATCGCAATGGCTGCGGGCTACTCGAAGTCGTCGAGTGTGCAGTCTTTGCTCAAAGCTCTGCTGCGGGACAGCAGTCCGGATGTGCGCGGTGAGGCTGTTGAGGCGGCGCTAGAACGAACCATGCCGGCCGAATTCTTCGACATGGTGATGGAAGAAATTCTGCGTCCGAAAGCCGTGCTGAAGCCTTGGGATATTCGCATTTACTATTTCGAGAATGCGGTTGAGCGAGGCGGTGTCGCCCAGATCGCCCGAGACCGGGCACGGGAAATGATCGGCTGGGTGACTGAGGATGTCAGGACCTTCGGGTTGATTGCGGCTCGCTATGCCTGGGACAAAAAGATGATCGATGACATCGAGCCATTTCTAGCTGTCGACAACGTCTGGCAGCGACGGGCGGCGTGGTATGCGCTCGGTCTGAATGATCAGAAGGCCTTTGGCGAGCGACTCGATCGCCTGAGCTCCGATCCGTCGCCGAAGGTGCGCGGGGTGTTGCCGCGGGTGGTGGGGTCCGCCAGCCGCAATTGGGTGGTCTATTTCAATGCTGAACAGTCGGCGACTGCGTACGAAGGATCTGATCGGCGGAACGCGTCAGCCCCGGACTGGGCCGTCGAGGCGTTGCAAAAAATGGTCGAAGACAAGGATCCGGGTGTGCGATTCGAATCGATGTTTGCACTGCTCAGTGTCGGTGAAATGATTGATCCGGTGCAGTTCGGCACGACCATCGACGCCTTTGCTGACAGCGACGGGATCGGCGAGCGTGTCGGCGATTTTCTTGAGAACAACTACCAAAAGTTGACTCCCGAGCACGCCTTCCTGCTCGATTATGTTGGCGTCGGCGATATCAGCTCGTATCAGATGGAGGAAATCGTGGGCCACTTGAAAAAGTCGACTGCCGGCGCCGCTTCAAACAAAAAAGCTGACGATGAAAGTGTTCTCTCGTTCGTCAGTCGTAGGACTCGGCCCGAAGGTGTTGGTTCGCCGGTTGATGCGCCGCCCAGTTCTGCTGTAGAAGACTCACGAGAAGGTGCGGCGGACCGGCCGCCTGAGCCGGTGCGGGTGTACTTTTTTACGACGCCAGGCTGCGGAGAGTGTGCTCACGCTCGCGACATGCTCAGCCGTGTGCAGCGCGAGTATCCACGGTTGGAAATTCTCGAACGCAATATTCGCAAGGCCGATTCGGCGCAGCTGAACGAGGCTCTATCCGAGCAATTTACCGTGCCTGAATTGCAACGTCTGGTAACGCCAGCGGTGTTTTCTCAAGCGGGCTATTTGATTAAAGACGATATTCAGCCGGGCACGCTGGGCGAGATGCTGACCCGCGCATCAAACTTGCCGGCCAGTGATGCCTGGCATCGGGTCTCTGCTGACACGCTGACACTGGCGGCGGCGGAGCAAGCGATCGAGACTCGATTCGGCAATATTCAACTGGGTGTGATTCTCGGTGCCGGTCTGTTGGATGGCCTAAATCCTTGTGCTTTCGCGACCATTATTTTATTCCTCTCGTACATGCAGATCGCACGCCGCGGAGTCGGCGCAATGCTCGCGGTCGGGACCTTTTTTATTCTCGGCGTGTTTTGCACTTACTTCGTGCTCGGCCTGGGCCTGGCGGAGGTGATCGAAAAGATCGCCGTGTTGGAGTCGCTAGGGCGCGTGCTGACTTATGCGTTGGCAGCGTTCGTATTGGTCATTCTCGTGCTCAATGTTCGCGACGGTATTTTGTGTCTGCAGGGACGATTAGCTGAGACGACTCTGCAGCTTCCCAAGATGATCAAGCAACGGGTTCGCGATGTGGTGCGAACCGGAGCGCGACATCCTAAGTTTGTCATCGCCGCGTTTGGCAGCGGTGTCATCATCTCGGTGCTGGAACTCGCTTGCACCGGTCAGGTTTACGCCCCGACCATTTATTACATGGTGCAGAGCGGCAGTGGTACGGCAGTGATGTGGCTGTTGATTTACAACCTCGCGTTCATCGCTCCGCTGGTGCTGATCTTCACGATGACGTTTTTCGGTCTGCGCAGCGATGCCTTGATTCGCTTTCAGGCGGAGAAAACCGCGACCGTGAAGTTCCTCACAGCGGCGTTGTTCCTGGTGTTGTTCGTGGTCCTGATCGCGACTGCATGATCGAGTGAATCGGGTTGGCCCGGGCATTTCATAAAGTCGAATCGGTTGCTGGAATTTGACGCGCTACGCGGTCAGCGCCCACCATGTTCCGCCGCTGATAGCGATTAAAAGGCCGGCGATGAGGATGGGCCAGGGGAACGTTTGTTTGCTGGGGAGTTTCCACAGTAAATAGCCGACGATAGACCAGATGAATACGCCACCTATGAGGAGTCCAGTTAGGGGCATGAGCAGAGAGTAGTACTGGCGGTTCTCGGCGCTGCTCTTTGTCTGCTCTTGGTCTTTGTCTTTGTTAAGGTTGACGATTTTGTCGAGCGTTGAGCCGGGAATAATGACTGACTTATTGGCAATGCTGATCGAAACCGGGCGTTTGCCCGGGCGGGTTACGTGCAACTGCACATCGTTCAGGTTGGTGGCTCCGATAGCGCGTTGGTGAAGATTCGCAGGAACTTTAATTTCGAGTTCGTCGCCGTCCGCCGTTCGGAACGTGGCGAAATAAGTCATGCCTTTTCTCGCGCCGGCACTGAAGCTGCCGCCTCCGCTTGCGCGGCTGTCCCTGCCGACGATTTCCACAGGCAGGGCGGAGGTGGGTAACAGGTAAAGGATGCCTTCTATGATGGCTGGCGTTCCGACAAGCGCGAAGACACAGATCATCGTGATCATCACGATAGAACTGCCGTTGCGCCAACTGGAGTTCTGCTGCTTGCCTTTCTTGTTCATCCCGATTCGGGCAGGAACGTTGGCATGACGATACCGTCGATGGATTGAGCGTCACCGCGCACCTGGCTGAAATGCAGTTCGCAGTTTTTAGCACCGAGCGCGTACATTCGGCTGACCAGATCGGGTTGATTGACGGGCACAAGAAACACCGGACTGTTGCCTTTCTGCCTATTGAGGTGTGTGACGATCAGAGCCGCGGCCTGTTCGGGAGTGCGGGCGACGCCGGGGCCGAGCATGTTGCATCCGGGGTGGTTGATCGAGATCAGGAAGCCGTCGACTTCACCGGCTTCGTTTTCGAAGACTAAGGTGTCCCAGATACTGGCGTCATTTTCCAGAAAGTAGCAGTAGTCACGTTCGCGGGAGATGCCGCTGATCGCAAACTCGACGGCACCCATCGCGGAAACGTCTTCGAGATCGGCTTCGCGCACGCGTTTGAGCGGTAGATCGTCGTCGGGATCGAGGACTAGACCTTTCTTCGGAACATTTATGGTCATGTCCTGATAGGTGGCGACCGGAGTGAAGCCGTGACGGGTGTAGAGCGAGAACGAATCGAGATTGAGAGCGCTTGAGACGAGTCGGATCGGCAACTCCTGTGCTTCGGCAAAGCCGATGATTCGCTCGAGCAACATACTGGCCACGCCCTCGCCGAAGTAGTTCGGGTGCACATTCATGATGCCCAGCGAAACGTGGGTCTCGCGCGGGTGATAAAAGCATGAGCCGATGATCATGCCGTTGCCTTTGTGCACGGCGACCAGACAACAGTCGGGGTCGAGGTCTTCGTAGACTTGGCAGAACAGTTCGCAGACTTCCGGGCCACCTTTGAAAATACTGTAGCCGAGATTCTTCTCATACCAGGCATTGGTCGAGAGGTAGATCAGGTTGGCGACCTGAGACCACTCGTCTTTTTTCATTGGGCGAAGGGTGAACATAGGGAAAAAGTTTTCAGTTGGCAGTGTTCAGTTTTCAGCGGCGGCAAGGTAGCGTGTAGCTGATGCGAAAGTTTGGTAAGGTTAAGGATTTCCAATGCGAAGTGTCGAGTGCTTTCTCTGTGGTGTTTACCGCACGGACCGAAGTCATAGGCCATGGCGACGGTTCGAGATTGGTTGGCCTCACCCGCTAGTTCACGACACTCGGGCTGGTAGCCCAAGCTACGTTGCGTTACGCCAGAATGTCGTGCACGACGTGGCCGTGGACGTCGGTGAGGCGGAAGTCGCGGCCTTGGAAACGGTGAGTGAGTTTCTCATGATCGAATCCTAACAAGTGCAGAATAGTCGCCTGTAGATCGTGCACGTGGACCTTTTCCTTGGTGACGCTGAAGCCGAGTTCGTCGGACTCGCCGTAAATCATGCCGGGTTTCACTCCGCCTCCGGCCATGAACATCGTGAAGGCATCGATGTGATGGTCGCGACCGATCAGTGATTTGCGTTCTTCGCCCATTGGGGTGCGCCCGAATTCGCCACCCCAGATGACCAAGGTCTCGTCGAGCAGGCCCCGTTGTTTTAGGTCGGTTATCAATGCGGCGGCCGGTTGGTCGATCTCCTTGCAGCGCTGCTCTAATGGGGGGCCGAGATTGGTTCCCTCGTTGCCGTGATCGTCCCAATCGGTGTGATAGAGCTGCACAAAGCGGACGCCACGCTCGACCATGCGACGCGCAAGCAGGCAATTGTTGGCGAATGAATTGGCACCGACTTCGGCACCATACGAGCCGAGCGTTTTTTCGCCTTCGGCTTTGATATCCATCAGCTCCGGGGCGCTGGTCTGCATCCGGTAGGCCATTTCGTAAGCCTTGATGCGAGTGTTGATTTCAGGATCGCCGGTGGTCTCGAGACGTTGTCGGTTAAGGTCGCCGACCAAGCTGAAAAAATTGCTCTGGCTGTGTGCGTCGATGCCTTCCGGGTTGTTGAGGTGCAGGATTGCATCGCCGCCGCTGCGGAATGGCACACCCTGATAGCGTGTCGGCAGGAAACCGCTAGCCCACAGCGCGTTGCCGGCGCGCGGGCCGCGGGGTCCCGATTGCAGAACGACGAATCCGGGCAGATCGCTCGATTCACTGCCGAGTCCGTAGGTCACCCACGAGCCCATGCTCGGGCGGCCGGGAACCTGGAAGCCGGTGTTAATGAAAAGCTTGGCCGGGCCGTGATTGAACACGTCGGTAGTCATGCCCTTGAGCCAGCAGACGTCATCGGCGACGCCACCTAAATGCGGGAGCAAGCCACTGAGCTCCATGCCGCAATCGCCGAAGTGATCGAACTCGCGACGTGAGCCGAGCAACTTTGCGCCTTTACCGATGAAGGCGAAACTCTTGTCTTTAGGAAAAAACGAATCCGGAGCGACCTGACCGTCGAGTTCGCGCAGCTTCGGCTTATCGGAAAACATTTCGAACTGGCTGGGACCACCGGCCATGAACAGATAGATGACGTTCTTGGCCTTCGGAGCGTAATGACCGAGTCGCGAACGCGCGGCAGCACGAACCTCCGGAGTGCCGAGCATGCCGGCCAGGGCAATGCCGCCGAGCCCGACGCCGCTGCTTTGGAAAAAATGCCGACGAGTCTGCGAAAGGACGAAGTCCTGTTCGGCGTCTTGCAATTTCCGGCGTTCGGTTTGGTTCATCGGGGATTGTTAAGTTTTAAGTGATTGAGTTTTAAGTTTCAGCTTACTCACGGGTGATGAATTCGTCGGTGTTCATCAGGGCGCGGCCGACGGTAACCCAGGCGGCGCCGGTCGGTGAATCGGCGAGCTTTTTCGCCGTGTCAGCATTTTTCTGAAAGTGCTGCAGTTGGTCTTGGAAAAAGGTCAGCACGGTGACCCGCTCGGATTCGTTCGGGCGACGGCCGTAACACCACGCAAAACCGGCATCGATGCGGGCACTGTCGTCGCCTTCTAATTCGAGCAGGCGTTTGCCGAGTCCCTGGGCGAGTTCGAACAGGGCTTCGGAATTGGCCAGGGTGAGCGATTGCAAAGGGGTGTTGGAACGCGGGCGACGGGTGCAGACGCTCTGGAAATCGGGCGCGTCAAACGTAGTCAGCAGCGGGTAGGGGGCGGAGCGATAAAACTGGGTGTACATCGCGCGACGGTATCGGTCGGGGCCCGTGTCTTCGGTCCAGGTCGGTTTGCGTTGGGTGAAGGCGTAGATGCCGTCGGGTTGCGGTGGGCGCACACTGCGTCCGCCGATCTTCGGGGCAAGCAGTCCGCTGGCGCTGAGCGCGGCATCGCGCACGATCTCAGCGTCGAAGCGAATTCGGTTCTGACGCGCGAGCAGCTGATTGAGCGGATCGATCTCCTTGAGGTCCGGTCGCGCGTGCGACGACTGGCGATAGGTGGCGGAGGTGACGATGAGTTTGTGCAGCTTGCGCATCGACCAGCCGTCTTCGATGAAGCGGCGGGACAACCAGTCGAGCAATTTGGGGTGAGTCGGGTTGCTGCCCTGGGTGCCGAAATCATTCTCGGTTTCGACTAAGCCATGGCCGAAGTAACGCATCCACACGCGGTTGACGGTGACGCGGGCGGTGAGCGGGTTGTCGTCTCGCACCATCCACTTGGCGAGGTCGAGCCGCGTAGCGGGCTTGGCCTTGTCGGCCGGATCGAGGGCGGGCAGCGCGGCGGGAACTCCCGGATTCAGTGGGCCGAGTTCTTTGTCGAAATCGAGAAAGCTGCCGCGCTTGTGCAAAAACGTTTGCCGCGAGGTTTTCAGTTCACGCATGACCATCGCCTGGGCGCTCGGTCCATAGCCGAGCTTGCGTTTGATCGCGGCGAGTTCGGAGACAGCTTTTTGGCGCTCTGTGTCGGCGCTGGCAAATGCCGTGGTGAGTAGTTTTTTCTGTGCATCATCGCGTATGTCGGCGGTGGTGCGCAGGGCTGCGAGCAAAGTGTTGTCTTTGATCTCCGCAGGCGGTGTCGGGCTGCAGTCGACGGCGAAACGACCGATGTTGTAATTGGAGTTGGCAGCGCTGTTATGACGCAGCACGATGCGCAAGGTTTCGTCGGCAGAGATATTGATTGGTTCGTCGAGAACGAAATGCACTTCGTGCTCGGCGTTCATCTTCACGCCGGACGGGGTGCCTTCGCCGACGTTAATCGCCCAACCGGTTTGCTCGTCGTCATCGATCAGGCGCCCAACTTCGTGACCGGGTTGCGAGTGGTCGGCTTGCACACGTTTGACGATCAGTTGTCGGTCACCCTGCCATATTTCAAAATGGGTCAGGACGAAGTTGCCGTTGCCCGCGAGACCGGGACCGCGCTTCGGTAAGCCGTCATCGGGCAACACGCGCAGGCGCAGCGCGGCAATCGGGGTGGGGGTGTTGCCGCCTTCATCAGCAGCATTGTCGGCGGGGCGGTAAAGAATTTCGTAAGTTTCGTTCTTTGCGCCGATTCCGGCGAACAGGGATCCGTCATCGAGCTTCTTCATTGAGGCACCACCTTCGGCGCTGAATTTTTGGGCATCAAGCGCTGACCAATCGGCGCTGGAGGTGTCGACCAAATCAGTGAGGCGAACCGCTTCCCAATCCGTTTGGCGTTTGGCTTTTGCGGCGGAACCGTCAAGTGCAGCAAATTTCTTCTGTGCGGCTGCAAGCTCGCCGTTGAGCTCCGGATTGGAGTCGAACAGGAACAGTTCGCCCTCGGAGATCTCCACTGTTGGGCCTGTGTTGTTGACATCTTCGGTGCTGTTAAAGAATGCAAACAGTTCGTAAAATTCCTGATGGGTAATGGGGTCGAACTTGTGCGTGTGGCACTGCGCGCAACCGACCGTCAGTCCGAGCCAGACGGCACCGGTGGTGTGGGTGCGGTCTATGACTTCCTCGTCGCGAAACTGTTCGGCGTCGGTGCCACCTTCCTGGTTGATCAGGGTGTTGCGATGAAATCCTGTGGCGACCAATTGCGCCTTGGTCGGGTTGGGCAGCAGGTCGCCAGCCAATTGTTCGATGGTGAACTGGTCGAAAGGCATGTCGTCGCCGACAGCGCGGATCACCCAGTCGCGGTAGGGCCACATGGTGCGTTCGCCATCGATGGTGTAGCCGTTGGAATCAGCGTAGCGTGCCTGGTCGAGCCAGTGGCGCGCCCAGCGTTCGCCGTGGTGGGGCGAGTTGAGAAGCTGGTCAGCAACAATGGAGACAGCGCCGTCGGGATTCTTTTTGAAGGCAGCGCTGAATTTTTCGATCAGTTCAGCGGGAGGCAGTAGTCCGGTCAGGTCGAGATGCAGGCGGCGCAGCAGAGTATAAGGATCGGCTTCGGCTGAAGGTGAAACACCTTTCGCTTCCTGCGCGGCCACGATAAAATTGTCGATCGGGTTTTTGGCTTTGTCAGGGTTTGAAACTGTCGGCGGTTCGGGTTTTTCGATCGGCAGAAATGCCCAGTGGCTTTCGTATTTCGCGCCTTGTTCGATCCAACGGCGGAGGATGTCGATCTCAGCAGCAGTGAGCGGCTTCTTGATCTTCGGTGGCGGCATCAGGTCGCCCTTGTCGTGAGTGGTGATGCGTTCCAACAAGGCGCTGGCATTGGCATCGCCGGGCACGATGGCCGGGCGGTCAAATCCTTCGCGCATCGCGGTCGCCCCCGCAAAGCTGTCGAGGCGAAGGTCGGCTTCGAGCGCTTCCTGATCGGGTCCGTGGCATTGGAAGCACTTGTCCGAGAGGATGGTGCGCACGTCGCTGTTGAACGAGAGGGTATTTTCGTCACCCTTAGATGATACCGAGCAAAATGTACAGAGGGCCGCCGCGACAATGATAAGTCGAAGGCTACCGGGACTGGATGTTGTGCTGCGCATCACTTGGATTTTTGCTTCGAAACTGCCTGCACCTGCTCGTCCGTCGGTTCGCCTTTCAGCCAACCGAGTTCGACGAAGAAGTGATCCATCTTGCGCAGGGTATCGAAGAAAGTCTCGCTGCGGCCTTTGGCTTCGTTGAAAAATCCGTGGCCTTGTCCCTCGTAAAAATGGAGTTCTGATTTGAGACCGGCGGCCTTCATGTCGGCATCGAATTTTTCGCCGATCGAAACGGGGATAAGAGTGTCTTTAGTGCCGAGAAATACGATTGCCGGTGGATCGTCTTTGGTGATGTTGTGGGCGGGAGAAATTTCCTGCCAATAGTCTTTCACTCGGTCGTGTGCCCAACCGTCTTCAGGACCGTTGTTGTAAACGGGATTGAACAGGGCGAGAGCGTTCGGTTTGCTGCTGACCTCCGTGGCTTCACCGGGTTCTTCGAGCCCGTCGATCATGCCAGTGGCGGTGGCGACGTGACCTCCTGCCGAGCCGCCGCCTGCGGCAAGCCGGTCGGGATCGACGCCGAGGCGTTTGGCGTTGCTGCGCAGATAACGAACGGCAGATTTGCCATCCTGAACACATTCGCGCGGACCGGTTTGCTGTCGGCTTTTGACGCGGTAGTCAGCGACCACGCCGATCATTCCGCGTGAGGCAAGATAGCGGCTGTGTTGTTCGAATTGAGTCGGTGAACCACCGTTCCAGCCGCCGCCAAAAAAGAACACGATAGCAGGTCGCGAGTCCGTCGCCGGATCGTGACCTTCAGGGGTGAAAATGTAGAGATAGAGGTCGTCACCGCTGGCCTTTTTGTAGACCTCAGCGGTAGCACCCTCGAGATCGAGCTGGGTGGTTTCCCCCCACAGAGGCGCGACACCGAGCACGAGCACGGCAAAAATGGACAGGCAGGACTTCATTTGCACGTTCCATAATAGCGGAGCGCGCGGTCAGAGGCAATGGCGTGATAGGGTGGGGCGAAGTCGCTGTCAGACAGCGTGCTAGCCGGGATACCAGACCTTGCGCGGATCGTTTTCGGCCCGTTCGTAGGCCCACGAGGCGTCGATGAGTTTTGGCAAGTCGTACTGCGGCTGCCAACCGAGGCGGTGGCGGGCCTTGTTGTTATCGAGCCAGGTGCTGTAGAATTCGGTTTTGACGTCGACGCTGTCGTAGCCGTGCGTTGCTTTTAAATAGTCGGCGACTTCGCGATAGTCGACTGGACGGTCCATGGCGATGTTGAACAGCTGCTGACGGGCCGCCGGATGCAACAGCGCGACGGCGATGGCCGAGACCAGATCGTCGACGTGTACGAAGTTGCGTTTGATCGGCTGCCCCTCGGCATCGCACATGACCGGGACGGTGGGCTTTTCGACGTAGCGGGCGGCGTCTTCGGCGTTGACCAGTTCGCACCAGCGGGGACCGCCGAACACGTCGTCGCCGAATGACAGCGAGTATTTAAAATCGTCCTTCTCCATAATCCATGGCGCGCGCAGGCAGCAGCCGTCGAGATCGTACTGGTGGTAGTACTGTTCGATCATGGTTTCCTCGATGGCTTTCGAGAATGCGTAGCAACCGGGGTAGGCCTTGACCGGCATGTCTTCGGTGATCGGGCGCTCGTAGGGGTAGAAAAAATGGCCGACGCTGGCGTCACCGCTGATCAACATGAAGCGTTCGAAGGTATCGCTCTGGCGGGCGACTTCGAGCAGGCCGAACAGACCGCCGAAGCTGACTGCGACGATGTCTTCCGGCGTTTCTTTGCAGGTGGCGAGATGAACCACGTGAGTGATGCCGTCCATTGCGGCTTTGACGACGGCGCTGTCGGAAATCGAGCCGCGCACGACATCGATGCGCGGATCAGGATCGACGCTGCGGTTGTGGCACAGGGCGCGAAAGGTAGCGTCGGCGTAATTTTCGTCGGCGAGCAGGTGACGAATCAAAGTCTGGCCGACTTTTCCAGTGGCACCGGTGATGAGGATTTTCATAGTCTTTTTGGGATACAAAGGTGGTCCCGCTTTGTAATCGTGCTTCGCGGGCGACGCACCTATTGTGTTACCGCATTAACGTTGTGGAAATCTTATTCATCATCGCACCTATCATGATCGTGGGCATAATTTTGCTCGGGATCTACTCGTACAAAAAAGAGAAAGAACGCCGTGACAGCTTGCGTGCTTTCGCCCAGCAGCACGGGCTGTTCTTCGATTCAGAAAAGGTGCGCGGTTTCGGTGATCGCTATTCGCACCTGAATTTTTTGCAAACCGGCAGCAACCGTTACGCCTACAACATTCTGGCGGGAAAATGGCACGCCCGGGAAATGACGGTGTTTGATTACCACTACGAGACGCACTCGACGGACTCGAAGGGACATCGGCAGACCCACCATCATCACTTTTCGGTGGCGGTGGTAGAGTCAGAGTTTCCGCTCCGCGAAATGACGATCCGGCCCGAGGGGATTTTTGATAAAATGAAGGCGGCGTTCGGCTGGGATGATCTCGATTTTGAATCGGCGGAATTCAGTAAACGCTTCCATGTCTCGGCCAGTGATCGCCGTTGGGCCTACGACGTAATCACTCCGCGGACGATGGAATTTTTGCTGCGCTGCCCGAATCGCGAATTGTATTTTGAAGGCCGCTTGCTCGCGGTGCGCTCAGATAATCGGCTCGATCCCGATGAGGTCGATGGTTTGCTCAACATGGCTAAGACGCTGCTCGATGGCGTTCCAGAATTCGCGCGCGGTGCGTGAATGATTGGTGTATGAATTTTTGAACCGATGGACGCCTTACCTTTTTTGCTGGTCGCTGCTGCGGTCATCCTGCTGCCCTTACTGTGGGTGATCGGCACCTACAACGGGCTGATCCGCCTGAGGAATCATGTGCGCGAATCGTTTTCCGATATCGATACCGAACTGAAGCGTCGCCACGACTTGATTCCCAATCTGGTGTCGACGGTGAAAGGCTATGCGGCGCATGAGGTGGCGGTGTTGACCGAAGTCACCGAGGCGCGTGCCCGCGCCGCGCAACCTCACCAGCGGGTGCGCGATCTCGGTCGTGACGAGAGCGACCTGGCGCGCGGAGTGGGCAAATTGTTCGCGCTGGCTGAGGGCTATCCGGATCTGAAGGCGGACAAAAACTTTTTGCAGCTGCAGCACGAACTGGTCAATACCGAGGATCGCATCCAGGCGGCGCGGCGGTTTTACAACGCCAATGTGCGCGACCTGAACAATCGCATCGAAATGTTTCCCAGTTCGATTATTGCCGGCACGATGAATCTCGAGACGGCCGATTATTTCGAGGTCGAGAATTTGTCAGTGCGCGAGGTGCCTGTGGTGGAGATGTAAGGCGAGCGGTGAGTGGGGCAGTTTTTCAAACTGCCTCAGTGGACGAGAGTGCCACAGTGGACGAGAGCGGACGGGATGACAACGCAACGGTGGCAGATTGCAAATCTGCCCCACAATGTTTTGATTTTCGGCTAGGGTGCGCGCATGTCGACCTCCGCTTCCGGCACTTCGCATCATTCGCTTTCCGTGCCGCATCTGGCAGGGCTGTTCGGTGGCGCTATCTGCATCGCTTTTGCGCCGATTTTTACGGTGCTGGCGGGCAACAAGGGTGAGGTGGGTATGCTCGACGCGGCGTTTTGGCGGGTGTTTCTCGGCGCCGTGACCATGGGCTTGGTACTCGGTGGGCAGGCGATTTTCAAAAACCGAAGTCTGACTGCGGAGAAAGCTTCGCAGCCTGCGATCGGTGTCGATGGCGAGCCACTTGGCGAGCGTGCTCACTGGGGATGGTGGTGGCTTCCCGGGGTGTTTTTTGCCGGCGACTTTGCGGTTTGGCACTATTCGTTCGTGCACACTTCGGTGGCCAATTCGACGCTGTTGGCGAACACGGCGATCGTCATCGTAACGGTGTTCGCCTGGCTGGTGTGGAAGGAAAAGATCACCCGCAAATTCGTCGGCGGCGCGCTATTGGCTTTCGTGGGCGCGATTGCCTTGATGATCAGCTCGGCGCATCGCGAACCACCGGTAGCGGGCAACCCGGTGTTCGGCGACGTGCTGGCTTTGGCGACCGCGTTCTTTTACGCCAGCTATCAGCTGTCGATGAAATGGTATCGGCAAAGGCGGTCAGCGACCTTGCTGATGTTTTGGGCAAGTGCGGTATCGGCGGCGATTCTGCTGCCGATCGCGTTGTGGCATTCGGATCGATTTTTGTCGGTCAGCGCCGAAGGCTGGTGGTCGTTGATCGGCCTGGGCGCGATCTCGCATGCCGGTGGTCAGGGATTGATCGCCTGGTCGCTCGGTGGCTTGCGGGCGAGCGTGGCGACAGTCGGGCTTTTGCTGCAACCTGTGGCGACGGCGCTGCTGGGTGCCTCGATTCTTGGCCAGCCTTTGGTCGGTCTGCAGATCGCCGGTGGAGCGGTGGTGTTGATCGGACTGTTCATCGCCGTGCGCGGGAGGGCGCGCTAGCGGTTGAATTTGATCGAGTAGAGATCGGCTTCGTTCATGACAAAGCGCAACTTGATGGCTTTGCCGGCGAGTTGGCTGAGGTCGTCCGTCGCGGCTTCGTCCTTTGCCCATTGGACGGTGCGGGCGATTTCGTCGCCGTAAATATTTTTGCAGTCGTCGAGAGTGAAACCGGTGATAACGGCGTCGGTTTCGGCGTCTAGAATTTCTACGCGAATCATGCCGGCCGCGCTGGTCGAGTAGTTGATCTCGAGGCTTTTGCCATCAAAGCGGAGCGGCTTGGAAACGAACTCGCCTTCGTCGAAACCGGCGTGAACGGAGATGAAGCCATCGTGGCGCAGCGTGTAGTGTCCGCCGCCATACATGTACATCGACATTTCGGTTTTGCTGGTCGGCACCGCGTTCCAGGCGATGTAGTTGGAGCGGTTGCCCCAGCCGCCGGGACCGAGTCCGGGGCGAATCAGCGCCTCCTTAAACGGTCGGTCGTAGTGATCGCTGCCGGGACGGGTCGACATGAATACCACGTCGGTGATGCTGCCGCGGTTGGCCTGAAAGCGCGTTGCCAGGGCGATGTAGATGTGCGGTGCGCGGTAGTAGGGTTGGGTGCCACTGGTGTAGAGATGTTCGCCGGGCTGGTTGGCCTGCATGTCGACCGGTTCGCTCCACGTCAGGAAGTCGTCGCTGGTCGTCCGACGCATGCCGCGATAGCCATTGGTGAACCAGCGGTAGTAGCAGACGTATTTCTGTTCGGCTTCGGACCAGAAGGCGACATTTTGCGAATCGTAGTTGCCGATTTCTTCAGCGAGAACCGGTTGTTCACTCATCGAGGTCCAGTGAATGCCATCCGGCGATGCAAACGCGCGCAGTCCGCCGGGTCCGTATTTTTTGCGCAAGTCGGCGCGCTCGGTCGGGGTGCTCCAGCTGCTCCAGTTTTCCGCCGGATAGCGGCTGCCACCAATCGCTTTGTATTTTTCGGCGGCGGGAACACCGGGACGCGAATCGATGAACGGCGAAAAATTGTGGGTCACCAGAAAGCTGTTGTCACTGACATCGAGCACGACATTACCCTTTGGCATCGTTTCGATTTGGTAAACGCCGAGATTCGGCTCGGTCCAGTGATAGCCATCCTTCGACTCCGCGTAGAGGGTGACCTCGTTTTCGTGATAGGCGCCCCAGCCGTTGCGCCAATGCATGCCGGGGACCTTGTCACCGCGGTAGTAGAAGCGAAATTTATCGCCGTCCTTGAGCATGGTTGCGTAGTGACCGGACGGACGCGGCGGACTGACTGCCGGGAGCAGTTTCGGTTCGTGAAGTTTCAGTTCGGTGCCGTCGAGTTCGCCGATCAGCAGGTCGTCGACAAACAGTTCGCGACGGTCGCCGATGTCGACCGGTCCCTCCGCGAACGAAGCAAACGGGATCAAGGCGAAAACCAAAAACAAACGGAGAGTCGCAGGCGTGAGCATGAGGCGAGCTTGAGGACTTTTTGTCGGTGTGACAATCGGTGATGGCTACGGACTTGTGCTAGGGTGGCGCTAGTGACGTGCTCAAAGCAGACAGTCCTGACTTGTCGAGTGACACCGGGAGCAAAGCAAAGTGAGTTGATCGGATGGATGGAAGCCCGGGCCGAAACAGCGTCAGCGGCCGGCAAAATTTTGCGGATCAAGCTCAAGGCACCACCGGTGGAGGGAAAAGCGAATCGCGAACTGGTCATTTTTTTGGCGAAGCAACTGGGGCTCACCAAATCAGCCGTGACCCTTCGCAGCGGAGACAAGAGCCGACTGAAACGCATCGAGATCGCTGGTCTGTCTGCCGTTGAGTTGGCGACAAAGCTTGAACAGTTGCTGAGTTGAAAATCCGGTCGCTCGAGGCGAGCGGGGAAAATTGCCAGCAATGAGCTTGAAGAATTCGCCGACGCTGCCGACAGTCCTTGCATGCTGAATTGGATATGGCTGGCGATGATCACCATCGGGATTTTGGTGGCGGCGCTGCTCGATCAGTTGGGTGGCGACAACGGCATCGTCACGGGGATGTTCGATCTGGCGAAGATCGGCGTCATGAATATTGCGCTGCCGCTGGCGGCGGTGATGATGATTTGGCTGGGGATCATGCGCCTGGCGGAAAAGTCCGGCATGGTCGCCGCGTTAGCGCGGCTGTTGCGACCCGTGATGACGCGGCTGTTCCCCGACGTGCCCGACGATCATCCGGCGATGGGAGCGATCATCATGAACATGTCCGCAAACATGCTCGGTCTCGGCAACGCGGCGACGCCGCTTGGCTTGAAGGCGATGCAGGAACTCGACCGGCTCAATCCCGAGAAGGGCACGGCGACCAACGCGATGTGCACTTTTTTGGCGATCAACACCAGCTCGGTAACGATTATCCCGGCGACAGCAGTTGGTCTGCTGGCCGCGCAGGGGATTGCTGATCCTTATGCGATCGTGTCGACGGCGCTGGGCGCAACCATCTGTTCGACCATCGTGGCGATCACTGCAGTGAAATTTTTCGAACGGCTGCCGGTTTTTAAAATGAAGCCGGGGAAGGTTGTCACCGATACCGCTTCGGATGCGGACAATAACGACGAAGAGCCAGAAGAGGAAATCCCGCTCCGACCGATGCGTCCATGGATGATCGCCGCGTCCGTCTGCATCGTCGTTGTGTTC
>JBBKXR010000123.1:0-4641 GCA_037969585.1 Verrucomicrobiales bacterium | reverse complement strand
GAAAGGGGGCAGACTGGGATAGTGCAGCCGGTCCAGCAGCCTGCACTTTATGATAAATTTTAGAATGTCTTTAAATTAGCCGCTTCGCGGTTGTAGGGAGTTGAAATACCGCCTTCTCGCCAATTTCCGCGTTGCTCGTCGGTCACGAAGCTCGCTTCGCTTCTTCCTCGCGCCTTGAACTTGGCAAAAAACGGCATTTCATAACGCACATTCTGCACGCCGGACTACACTGGCGTCGCGATTTCTTCGATTCGATGCCAGTCCTTAACCCCGCCACGCTTGCCGACCCTTCTTCGAACGATGAAGTGCTCGATGCGTTTCTGAACTACTTGATCGAGCAGGGGATTGAGCCCTACGATCACCAGGAGGAGGCGATCCTGGAATTGTTCGGCGGCCACAACGTCATTCTCAACACGCCGACAGGATCGGGGAAATCGCTGGTCGCTCTAGCCTGGCAGTTCAGGGCGATCTGTCAGGGGCGACGCTCGTTTTACACAGTGCCGGTAAAGGCGCTCGCCAACGAAAAATTCCTGTCACTTTGCAACACCTTCGGCCCGGAGCAGGTCGGCATGATCACCGGCGATGCGACGGTGAATCCTCATGCGCCGGTCATTTGTTGCACGGCAGAAATTCTCGCCAACCTGGCACTTCGTGAAGGTTCTGCGGCGCAGGTCGACGAGGTGATCATGGACGAGTTCCACTACTACTCGGATGTTGAGCGGGGAGTGGCGTGGCAGGTGCCATTGTTGACCATGCCGAATGCGCGCTTCCTGCTGATGTCGGCAACGCTCGGCGAGACCTCCTTCTTTGAGAAAGCCATCAGTGACCTCACTGGCATACCGACCGTGTTGGTGAAATCTGAGCAGCGGCCGGTTCCCTTGGAATTCGAATACAGCACCACTGCCCTCGAAGAACGGGTTGAGGAAATGGTCAATGCCGACCGCGCACCGGTCTACCTCGTCAACTTCACCCAACGAGCCTGTGCCGAGACCGCGCAGAACTTGATGAGCCGCAACTTCTGCAGCAAAGAGGAAAAGCGTGCCATCGCCGAGGCGATAGCGGATTCAGATTTCCGAAGTCCGTATGGCAAGGAGATGAAGAAGTTGCTGCGCCACGGCCTGGGCATTCACCATGCCGGACTGTTGCCGAAGTATCGGGTGACGGTGGAGAAGCTGGCACAACGCGGGCTGCTGAAGGTGATCTGTGGCACCGATACGCTCGGTGTCGGCGTCAACGTGCCGATCCGCACAGTGCTGTTCACTCAGCTGTTTAAGTTTGGCGGGCAGTCGACCAAGACGCTCGCGGTTCGTGATTTTAAACAAATCAGTGGCCGCGCCGGGCGGCGGGGATTTGACGATGTCGGTTATGTCGTGGCGCAGGCGCCGGCGCATGTCATCGATAACATCAAGGCGACCAAGAAGGCGGAGGCGAAGGGCAAGAAGAGCCGCGCGGTGATGAAGAAACCGCCGGAGCGAGGTTTCGTGATGTGGGACGAGGATACGTTTCGGCGCTTGATCGATGCGCCGCCGGAAAAGCTGAGTTCGAGTTTTTCGGTGCGTCACGGAACGTTGCTAAATGTGTTGAGCCGAAGCAACGAGGATGGTTGCGATGCTTTGCGCAAACTGATTCGGGACAGCCACGAAACACCGGTAAAGAAAGAGGGGCTGCGCAAGCGAGCGTTCTCGCTGTTCCGCGGCTTGGTTGAGGGCGAGATTCTGACCATCATTCCGAAGGCGGAACGCATGGGTCCTGCCAAGATAAAATTAAACATCGAGTTGCAGGAGGATTTCACACTCAATCAGGCGCTTGGGGTTTATTTGCTCGAAGCGATACCGCAGCTCGACCGTGACGATGTCGAATACCCGCTGAATGTGCTTTCGTTGGTCGAAGCAATTCTTGAAGATCCAACGGCGGTGATTCGTAAACAGGTCGACAAAGCGAAGTCGGAGTTGATGGCGTCGATGAAAGCCGAGGGGATCGAATACGAGGAGCGCATCGAACGGCTGGAAGAAGTCGAGCATCCGAAGCCGGGTAAGGATTTTATCTACAACACTTACAATGCCTTCGTCGCCGATCATCCCTGGGCGAAGGAAGCCGGGGTGCGGCCGAAGTCGATCGCGCGCGAGATGTTCGTCGAATGGCAATCGTTCGAGGACTACATCAAGACGTATGGTCTGGAGCGGAGTGAGGCAGTGTTGCTGCGGCACTTGTCGGAGGTCTATAAAGTCATGGCGCAAACGGTTTCGCCGGCGATGAAGACGCCGGAGTTGGAAGAGGCGGAGGCGTTCTTTGAGGACATGGTGCGCAACGTCGACTCGAGCTTGATTGACGAATGGGAGCGACTGAGGAATCCGGACGTTGTGCTGGATCAAGAAACAAAGCTGAAAGAAGCGAAAGCGGTTCCGATCACAAGGAATCGAACGGCGTTCACCCGGGCGGTGCGCAATTGGGTGTTCGATTTCGTGAAGGAGTTGTCGCGTGGCAACTCCCTGCGTGCATTGGAACTTGCCAGTGAAGTCGGTGAGTGGACAGCCGTTACGATCTCCGAAAAAATGGATGAGTACTTTGCCGAGCACGATGGCATTCGGCTCGATCCGGAAGCGCGCAATGCCAAGCATTGTTTCATCACTGAACTTTCTGAGGCCGGTAAGCGTCAATGGAGGGTCGAGCAGATTCTGATCGATCGCGAAGAGCTGAATGACTGGAGCGTGGTGTTTGAGATCGATCTGGAGAAATGCGATGCCGCCGGCGAGATCGTGTTGAGCTTGGTCGAGGTTGGACCGGTTGGAGCAACCTGAGCGGAGAAGGGCGCTGTCAAATTTCGCCTGCTCTTCTGGTATTGCTATTTTGGCATGAATGCCAAAAATTCAGCAGGGTCAGCAACCAACAGAAAATATGAGAACGATTCTTACTGAAACTTGGCTGGGGATTCTTTTTTGCTTTTGTCTGGGGTTCTCCGCGGACAAGTCATTGATGGCTGAATCGGAGCCTGAAATTTTGGCGTTTCCGGGTGCGGAAGGTTACGGTCGCTTTGCCAAAGGCGGGCGCGGGGGTGATGTTTATCATGTCACCAAACTTGGTGACAAAGGGCCCGGGTCTTTGCGCGAAGGGATCGAAACTTGCGAGGGACCGAGGACGATTGTTTTCGAAGTCAGTGGCACGATCCGACTGTTGTCACAGTTGGAGATCGACGGTGTGACCGGTTTGACGGTGGCGGGGCAAACGGCTCCGGGCGACGGAGTCACATTGAGCGATCAGACGTTTAAAATCAAAAACAGCTCCGACGTGGTGGTTCGCTATTTGCGGGTGCGGCTCGGGGACGAGAGCAAAACCTCTGCGGATGCTTTGGCGATCGGACGCTGTAACAATGTTATTCTGGACCATGTCACCGCGACTTGGGGAATTGATGGCACCATGGACGCCGAATATTTGTCAAATTTCACGCTTCAGTGGTCGATGTTTGGAGAGGCGCTAAATGCTTCGACGCATCACGAAGGCAACCACGCGATGCTGATGTCGTTCCGGCGTACCAGCGGCAATATATCGCTGCACCACAATTTGCTGTTTAGCAGCCGCAATCGGCATCCTTCGCTGGGTGGTGGCAAACCGGAGCAGTGCAACTCGCAGGCGATTTTCGATTTCCGCAACAATGTCATCTACAACTGGGAGGGGCCGTGCAATCTCGCGGTCGGTGTGTTTAATCTGGTCGATAACTATTATCGTCCCGGGCCTGACACGGCCACCGGTGACAAGCATCTGCCCATCCGACCACAGGTTCAGGTCGAGGGCGTCACACGCGGTTTTCTGAACGGCTCGGTTTTTGAGCACAAGCCTGCATGGACTTCCGATAATTCGCTGGCGATTAACTGGGGTATGGTTGAAAAAGACTATCCAGCGGTGATCACTCGCGAGGCTTTCACGCTGGCCGAACAACCCGTCGCAAAAGCGGATCGACCGGTGACGCATACCGCCGCAGCGAGCTATGAGCTGGTACTTGACCGGGCCGGTGACTCGCAGGTCCGCGATGCTGCCGACCAACGAGTGGTAACAGGCGTTCGCGATCGGAGCCATCGTCGGATCGACAGTCCCAGTGAAGTGGGGGGGTGGCCGGAACTGGTGTCCGGTGCGGCACCAGTGGACGAAGATCGTGACGGGATGGCGGACGCCTGGGAAAGTGAGAATGGATTGAATCCGGATGATGGCAATGACCGCAACGGCGACCGCGAAGATGACGGATATACCAATTTAGAAGAGTATTTGAATTCGATTGCCAGATGGTGATCGGATTGCGGCCAAGACAACGGATGCAGACCGCAGAGCGAAGCGAGTCGGGCAACCCGCAGGCTTGAGCGTAGCGTCCAAATCGCGACGGCCTACAATGAGCTTAGGGCCGCCCGGCCTGCCCAGGTGCCGGTCGCGAAGCAAGCTTGGAGCAGATAGCCGCCGGTGGGCGCTTCCCAGTCGATCATTTCGCCGGCGACGTAAACGCCGGGGAGTTTTTTTAACATCAGGCTTTCGTCGAGTTCGCTCCAGGCGATGCCGCCGGCTGACGAGATCGCTTCTTCGACGGGACGTGGTCGAGTCAGGCGGACGCGACAGGCTTTGACTTCGCGGGCGAGTTGTTCAACGGATTTCCACGGG
>JBBKXR010000122.1:0-18453 GCA_037969585.1 Verrucomicrobiales bacterium | reverse complement strand
GTTTGGAGACGTTTTTTTTCTGCATCTCCTGCTTCTTCACCGAGGGCGGGGCGATCGTCGCGACGATTTCCGGCTCATCTTTTCCGGGCGGCAAAATGATCACCACCAGTGCGAGCAGGGCGATCAACAAGTGCACCGCGACGGCAATGGTGAACGCCGTGACTTTGCTGCCGGTTTGTCGTTTATTCCCCGCCGCCGTCCATTCGCCTGCTTCCTCCGCAGGCACATCCGGAATTCCCTGCAAAGGCAGCGGCGAAAACTCCGGCCCGGCGCCGGCGCCGGCTCTTGCTTCCAGTTCCACATCTTCAGCCACGTGGCCGTGCACCGGTTCGAGCGGCACGCCGTGTCCGTGCAAGGCCCCGGCGACCGAACGGTGTTGCTGCGCCTGCTCCGGTTTTTCCGCCCAATCCAACAGAGTCGCCAACAACTCGTGCGCATAGGCATCGGCGGGAAAATCCACCACCCGCTGCTCGATCAGCGCGATACTGCCGAGTCCGCCGACTTCCAGCAGCCGGTGCAACTCCGCATCTGTGTCCGGCGGTGCCGGTGCCTGGTTGGCGAGTTCCGCCGCCTCTTCCGCAGCCTCGCGTTCGAGGAGTTTGTCGATCACCAGCCAGCGGATACCCCAGTCTTGTGGATGGGCATCCAGTGCGATTTTTAATGAGGCTTCGGCGTCGCTCATAGCGTTCTAGTTAGCCAAACTCACGTGTTTAATGTTCGCCTTCGAACAGGCATTGAGCACATCGACGAAGCGCTGCCCGACCGCATCCGGATCGCAGTCGATGATGACCTGCGTCTCGGTGTTGGCGACTTCAGCACTCGCCGAGTAGCGGGACAGTCGCTCGGTGAGATTGGCGAGCACCCGATCGCCGGGATCCGCATCTGACACTTCGTCATTGACCAGCACCACGCCCTCGGGATTAATCGCTACCAGCATTTGATCGATCTTCACTGACTTGCTGTCAGACTCCTCAACACCGGGCAGGACCAAGCTGAGATCGGCCTCCGATTTTTGCAATGTTGTCGTAACCAGAAAGTAGATCAGCAGCAAAAAGGCCACGTCGATCAGCGGGCTGATGTCCAACACCGGCTCCTGCTCATCTCCAAATGGATCACTTCCTGCCATCGTTTTTGTTCGCTACTTTGCAGTCTGAAATGCGGAAAAAATCACCGTTGCCACCCCACCTTCAGCCGACGCGCGACTGACCTCTTGAATGTGCCGGTAAGGGACGCCTTTATGGGCGCGTAAATGCAGGCGTGCGTTCGAGTTTTTCGCCTTCATCGCCGCCATCCGCTGAGTCACTTCGCCTGTCGTCAAAATGTTGCCTTCGACGTCCTTGATGGTGCCGTCGAGATACAGATTGAGCACAACGCGACCCTCGACCAGAGTCGGCACCTGCGAATCGCTGGCGATCGGAATTACCACATTAGGATCCTTAGGATAGGTAATGATATTTGCGGTCACCATGAAGAAGATCAGCAGTAGAAACACCAGATCGATCATCGGCGAGAGGTCGGCCTTGAGGCCCGGCCCATCGAATAGATCTTTGCGCTTCCTTGCCATGATACTTTCCTGTCGGAATACTCGACCCGCGTCCTACGCGTTTTCCTCATTGTAGCTGACCACCGTTCGCCTCAGCTTTGCCACCAACTCGCCCGCGTGTTCGTCGGTCTCCGCAACCAGCTGCTGCAGCCGGTCGCGAAAAATGAAATAACAAAAAATCGCCGGCAAGGCCACCACCAGACCGCTGGCGGTGGTGATCAGAGCCTCGGAGATATTGCCCGCGAATGCCGACGGATCGCCGGTGCCCCCCTGGCTCAATTTGGCAAAGGCGCCGATCATCCCCGACACCGTGCCGAGCAGCCCCATCATCGGCGCCGCCTGTGCGATCACTGAAAAGTAGTTAATGGTGCGCACCCGGCCACGATTAAATTTGCGCGACGCCGCTTCCATCGCCTCGACCCGAAGCTCTGAGTCGAGCATCTCGTATCCGCGATCGGCGATAAAATGAATCCCTGACTCCATTACCTTGGCGAGACAGTTCTGCGTCGGCTGGGCCTTTTTCAACGCCGAGTCCAGATCCGCTGTCTCCATGTCAGCAGACAACGCCTCGACGAAGGCGACGGGATGAAAGTTCTTCCTCTGCAGATCCATCAGGCAAAACACCAGCAGGCCGATGACGGCAAAGGAAAACGCGCCCAGCACCCACATCGACCAGCCGCCGGCCTTGATCATTTGCAGCAGATTCACCTCGCCCGAACTTGCCGTGCCTTTTTCTGGCGCAGCAGTTTCAGGCGTCGGAATCTTCACCTCGACCTCCTCTCCGGGAATCGATAGGTCAAAATCACCCTGCGCCAAAGAGACCCCCAATGTAATAGTAAGGAATAACAGGAGGAGGGCGGGAAAAAGAGCTTTCGGGTTCATCGGAGGGGAAACCTCTAGAGATGAAATTTTCACCAAGCCTTCAAGCAGAATCATTTACGCCCCCCTCACTACAGGCTCCCCTCGCTCCGAACCCGCACTTTATTCTTCGCTAAGCCCCCATTTCGATTCATGTTCGCCGCCATGAAAGTCGCGATCCCTCACACCTTGTGCCTGCTCCTGTATTTGTGCGTGAGCGCACCCGACCTTCGGGCCCAAATTGATCGAACCGCGTGGACGGAAGTCCTCGGTCCGGATCAAGCGGTAATCCCCGAAGATCCCGGCGGTGATATTGTCTGGCGCAACGACTTCTCCGCCGCCCTGGCGGAAGCGCAGAAAACCAACCGCCCGGTGCTCGTCACGTGGCGCTGCATTCCCTGCGATCAGTGCGCCGAGTTCGATAAAAATGTACTCGAAGGCAGCGATACACTCGACCCGCTGCTGCGCCGTTTCGTCACCGTGCGCATGATCGATGCCGCGCAACTCGACGCCCGCTATTTCCCCTATCAAACCCATCAGGATCTCGATCTTTCCTGGTGGGGTTATCTCATGCGTCCCGATGGAGCCCTCTACGGCGTCTTCGGCGGCAAAGATCATGTCTCAGACTCGACCCGCATCAGCGAGGCCGCCTTCGCCAATAGTCTGACGCGAGTATTGAACCACCACTACGACCCCCGCCGCGAGCGATGGAACATCGACGGTACTGCGCCTGACACCACCGCCGCTCAAGTCGGACCGAAGGAGTCGCGTGGATACGAACTGCTGCTCGAGAAACACCCTGGCATCGACAAACCCCATCCCGAACTCGGCAGCTGTGTTCACTGTCACCAAGTCGGCGACATGCAGACCGTCGAGGCGCTCGACGCAGGTACCTTTCAGATCGAACAACTGATGCAGAAATGGCCCCTGCCGGAAAATGTCGGCATCACTCTCGACCGCGATGACGGTCTATTGGTGACTGAGGTCGAGAGCCAGAGCGCTGCCGACAAGGCCGGCCTGAAAGTCGGAGACGAGCTCGCCATGGCCAACAATGTTCGGCTTTTTGGCCAGGCCGATTTTCGCGGCGTGCTGCACCGCACGCCCTCCGACCACGCCACACTGAACCTCGCGTGGCGGCGCGGCGACGAAGTGAAATTCGCGGAACTCCGACTGACGGACGGCTGGCGCATCACTGAAAACTGGTGGCGTAAAACCGTCTACGATGGCGCCTACGGGCCCCACATGGGCTTCTTTCCCCTGCGTGGACCAGGCTTTGGAAAAGGCAAAGGCCTATCGATCAAACCGTGGATGGGCCAGCCGCCCACACAAAAACCGATCTACCAGACCGGCCTTCGCCCCAACATGGAAATCATCGCCATCAACGGCATGAGCGAAGACATGGACATCCGCAAGTTGATCACCTGGTTTCGCCTCAATCACAAAGCCGGCGACGAAGTCACCTACACGGTGAAAGGCGGCAAGGAGTTCAAATTTGTGCTGCACGCCGAGTAGGTGCTTACGGATGGCACCTCCACCTGGAGCGCGACCGTCCCCGGTCGCACCCTCGAGCAGGGCAATCTACGCAATGGCGAGGCGAGCAAGGATGCTCGCGCTCCGCTACGCTACCTCTTCTTCCCCCGCCCCGTCCCCGGAGGCGTGCGGTGGTCGCCGAAATATTTCTCGCTCCGATAGCGCAGCCAGACGCGCAACACTTGCGGGATCTGATCTTTTTCCGGCGCGGTCAATCTCTCGTAAAGCGCCAGGGCCCGCTTGCGCTCGATGCGGCACGCGCCGTTGCGATGGCCGTCCCAGTGCGTTCTCGCCAGCCGGATACGACGCGCCGTTTCCTTGACCAGTGCCGGCCCGGAAAGATCAGCGTCATCGATTTTTCGTTTTTTCGGCATAATGCTCGATCGACTCCGACGGCTTGCCCCCAGTCGCCCACTGCTAGTTTGCGCCGCCTGCGCCGTCACATCAAGGGGCTGATTGAGCCGTTGACGTCGACTGACACGATTGCGTCACTGCTTTCAGCGCAGAGCCAGGGTTATCGTGTGGGCTCATGTTGATGTCCTTCAGCCCTCATCGTCATATTGTTGCAGCATTGCTTCTGGTTCTGCTGGCGACAACATCCACGCGGCCGGTCGACGCGGCCGATGACCACGGTATCGCCTTTTTCGAATCAAAGATACGCCCGGTGCTGGCAGAAAACTGCTACAAATGTCACTCCGCCGAAGCTGTGGCCAACGACAAGCTTAAGGGCGGCCTGCAGCTCGACACCCGCGAGGGCATACGCCAGGGCGGCGACACCGGCCCCGCGGTGGTGCCCTCCGAGACTGGCGCCTCGCTGATCCTCAAGGCACTTCGTCACGAAGGCGAACTGCAGATGCCGCCGGACACCAAGCTCAGCGACGCCCTCGTCGCGGATTTCGCCAAGTGGATCGAAATGGGCGCGCCCGATCCACGCGACGGTGCCATCGCAGAAGTCATCGAGGTGGGCGTCGACATCGAAGCCGGTAAACAGCACTGGGCGTTTCAGCCGCTGACAAAACCGACCGCGCCGAAAGTCACCGACGAAGCCTGGGTGCGCACCCCTGCCGATCGATTCATCCGCGCCAAACTGGAGCAGAAAGGCATCGAATCGAACTCGATCGCCGATCCGCGCACGCTGATCCGACGCGCGTATTTTGACCTCATCGGCCTGCCGCCGACGCCTGAACAGACCGCGACCTTTCTCGCCGACGCCGCCAAGGATTTCGACGGCGCCTGGTCACGACTCATCGATCAACTTCTCGCCAGCCAACACTACGGCGAACGCTGGGGTCGGCACTGGCTCGATCTGGTGCGCTTCGCCGAGAGCAACGGATACGCCTTCGACAAAGATCGTCCCAACGCCTGGCGTTACCGCGACTGGGTGATTCGCGCACTCAACGCCGACATGCCCTACGACGAGTTCGTTCGCCAGCAACTCGCCGGTGACATCTTTGCGGGCGCGGATTGGGACAACAGCGAGAAAGCCGAGCAGGCGCTCGAACTGGTCACCGCCACGGGCTTTATCGTCGCCGGCCCGTTCACGACTCAGCAAACGCAAAAAGAACGCGAGCGCAGTCGCTACGAACAACTCGACGATATGGTGCACACGCTCGGCACCTCGATGCTCGGCTTGACGGTCGGCTGCGCGCGCTGTCATGATCACAAGTACGATCCGATCGGCACGCACGACTACTACGAATGGGCGGCGATGTTCAGTGATGTCGGTTTCGCCGACGTCGGCGTTGACCTCGAACCGAAAATCTATCGCGACGAAAAGGCCGCCTGGGACAAAGCCCACGCACCACTGGTCGCAGCCCGCGCTGCGAGCGAAAAGGAACTCAATGTCGACGCGAAGATCGCTGCTTTCCTCGCCGAAGAGAAAACACCCGCCGCAGCGATCGAACTCGGCCAGTGGCATTCGATCGGCCCCTTTCAGGCAAAAGATTTCAACACCGGTTACGCCGAACCGTTCGGCCCCGAAGTCGTACCTAATCTCGATATAAGTGCCACTTACCAGGAAGGGCCCGACGACAAGAAAGTCGAGCGAAAATGGACCGCGCAGCCCGATTGGAAGGATGGAACGGTTTACAACGACAAGCTCAAGGGCGGCAACAGCGTGTTCTATTTGCAGCGCGAAATCATTTCACCGAAAACCCAATCGATCGGCCTCTCCGTCAGCGGCAACGACGGCATGAAGATCTGGATCAACGGCCACTTGGCGGGCGAAGAACGAGCAGGTGGTGATGCCAAGGCTGATGAGCTGAAGCTGAATCTGCCGCTGCTCAAAGGCAAAAACAGCCTGTTCATCAAGGTCACTAACGGCAGCGGCAGCGCCGGTTTTTACTTTGCGTCATCACTCGAAAAAGATCGTGTGCCGAAAGCCGCCGAACCGATTCTCAAAATCGAACCCGCCAAGTGGACCGATGCTCAGCAGAAAATTATCTTCGATTGGTTCAAACCTCACGATCCCACGTGGGTCGTGCGCAACGCAGCGGTATCGAAGCACGATCAGTTACTGCCCAAGCCCGACCTGACTGAAGTCTACGCCGCCAAAACTCGCGGCACCAGCTACCAGTTCGGCGCCGATACCTACAACGTCTTTCATCTGCACCGAGGCAATGCCGACAACAAAAAGGACCTCGCCCGCCCCGGATTTCTGCGCGTGCTCAGTCGTGACAGCGAAGCCCTGTGGCTCGGCGAAGAAGACCCGCAACCCGACACCCGCTGGTCGACGCTGACACCTGTCACCGCGAAAGCAAAAGAGACTGAACTCGCCATCGGCAGCAACGGCAGAATCACCGCCAGTGGCACCTTTCCCGCGCAGGACATTTACACAATCGAACTGGCCGCGCCTGACACAGCCACCCAACTGACCGCCCTGCGCGTGCAGGTTTCCGCCGCGCAGAACACCAACTTCGTTCTCAACCAACTTTCCGCCCGCTGGATCCCAACAAGCGGCGAAGCGCAGCCGATCGAGTTCGAATCGGCGACCGCGAACTTTGATCAGACCGGCTTTTCGGCCGCCGATATCCTCAGCGGAAAACCCGACCCAAGAAAAGGCTGGGCCATCTCCGGCGCCATCGGTGAAGACAACGAAGTGCAACTTATCTTAAAAACACCGATGCAGATCGCCGGCGGAAAAATCGAAATCACGCTCGAGCAACAGTCCGCGTGGAACACGCTGTTGATCCGCGACCTGGCCTTTTCCGCCACCAGTTCAGCCGAGGCAAAAACCTGGGCAGCCGAACTCAAGCAACCCGCGCCGGTTGACGCAGACAAAATCCCCCCGCGCGAGGCACTCGGCGAATGGATCACCGACGTCGATGTCGGCGCCGGACCTCTACTCGCCCGCGTCATCGTCAACCGACTCTGGCAGCATCACTTCGGCCGCGGCATCGTCACCACGCCGAGTGATTTCGGTCTGCGCGGCGAAAAGCCGACTCACCCCGGGTTGCTCGACTGGCTCGCGCTGCAACTTTTGGAAAACGACTGGCAGCTGAAGCCCATCCATCGCCTGATCATGACCAGTACGACCTACATGCAGGGCGGCGGCGATGCAGCCGGCGGCCTTTCTCACGACCCGGAAAATTTGCTCTATTGGCGCAAATCCAGCCGTCGACTCGAAGCCGAAGTGATCCGCGATAATCTGCTCGCCGTCAGCGGCAAGCTCGATCCGAAACCCTTCGGCGCCGGCAAGCTCGACGCCAAAACACCGCGTCGCAGCGTTTACCTGACCGTCAAGCGCGGCCAACTGATCGAAATGCTGCAACTGTTCGATGCCCCCGATGCCATGCAAAGCATCGGTGCCCGCGAAACCTCGACGGTCGCCCCGCAGGCGTTGGCCATGCTCAACTCGCCGACCATTCGCGCCTGGGCCATCGATCTCGCCAAGCGCGCCAAACCTGTCGCCGACACTCGGCTCGATCAAGCCATCAACGCCGCCTACCAAATCACTTACGCTCGACTTCCCTCCGCAGACGAGCTGACCGCCATGCAAGGCTTCATCGCCCGCCAGACAAAGTCCCGCGAAGGCACTGCCGAGACCGCCTTCCAAGACTTCTGTCACCTGCTACTCTGCGCCAACGAATTCGTTTACGTCGACTAAAGTATTCAAACAGATTGAAACTGACGCATCAGCAGCCGACGCCGATGACGAGATCGTAGGATGGCTTTTCAAGCCGTCCCGAGCGTCGCACGAGTTACTATCACCCAAAAACTGACGAACCATAGCCAACCCACGCCACGTCAGCCCCCACCAACGCAATGGGGACGGGATGCAATCCCATTCCACTTTTTGGTTCCGCCCCCCCTCTAACACCATGTCCGACAACTTCCTCCCCTCCCGCCGCCGCTTTCTCGAAAAAGCCGGTCTCGGCTTCGGCTCACTCGCCCTCGCCGACATGCTGAAAAAGCAGGGCGTGCTCGGCGCCCCCAAGCCGCAGAACCCGCTGGCCGCCGCAGCGCCTGAATTTTCGCCGAAGACAAAGTCCGTCATCTGGCTTTTCCAAACCGGCAGCCCTTCGCAGGTCGACACCTTCGACTACAAACCCGTCCTGCAAAAACGCAGCGGCGAGATGCTCAAGGGCGCCGACCCCAAAACCGGATTTTTCACGACCACGGGTAAATGCCTCGGTTCACCCTTCGAGTTCAAACAACACGGCCAATCCGGCACCTGGGTTTCCGAAATCATGCCCAACATGGCCCGCCACGTCGATGACATGGCGTTCATTTACTCGTGCTTTTCGCAGTCTAACAATCACACCCCTGCGATGCTCGAAGCCAACTCCGGCATGATCCGCCAAGGCCACCCGAGCATGGGCAGCTGGCTGACCTACGGGCTGGGCAGCGAGAACGATAACTTGCCATCCTACGTCGTCATGCACGGCACCAAACCGCGTGGCGGCGATCCGATCTGGTCGTCTGGATTTCTGCCCTCGGTGTATCAGGCAACTGCGCTCGATCCACGCAAACCCAAGCCGATCGACAACCTTGCCCGCCTCGAAACTTTCAACGACAAGCAACAGCGCTCGCTGCTCGATGCGCTCAACCAAACCAACCAGCTTCACGCCGGCGATCGCCCCTTCGATCGCGACCTCTCCGCGCGTCTCGAGTCATTCGAACTCGCCTACCGCATGCAGACCGCCGCGCCCGAGGTCTTCGATATCGAAAAGGAATCGGAAGCCACGCGCGAGATGTATGGTCTGAATCGCAACGAGTCGAAAGACTACGGCAAGCAGTGTCTGGTCGCCCGCCGACTGGTCGAGAGCGGCGTGCGCTTCGTGCAAGTGTTCGCCAGCTCAACCAGCACGCCCGGCGGTGGTGTCAGCGACGTTCCCTGGGATGCCCACAGCGACATCGAAGCCAATCACAGCGCTTGTGCTGCGAGTATGGATCAACCGGTCGGCGCCCTTCTCGATGATTTAAAAGCGCGCGGCCTGCTCGACTCGACGCTGGTCATCTGGGGCGGCGAATTCGGTCGCACCTCCGATTCCCAGGGCGGCAAAGGCCGCGATCACAATCCGCACGCCTACACCACTTGGATGGCCGGCGGCGGCATCAAAGGCGGCACCCACTACGGCGCCTCAGACGAGTTCGGTTACAAGGCGGTCGAAAACCGCACCAGCGTTCACGACATCCACGCCACCGTGCTCCACCTGTGTGGTCTCGATCACGAAAAGCTCACCTACCGCTTCAACGGTCGCGACTTCCGCCTCACCGACGTCGCCGGAAAAATTATCCACGACATTCTCGTCTGACGAAGGCCGGGCGAGTGGCGACGATTTTCGCTCTGGCAAACCTAACCGGCGATCTTTTCTGCTGGCGTTTCACAAGAGCTCACCTCAACGGCAGAGGACGTGCAATCAGCTTTCGACACGGATGCATCGGACGCTACTTCGGTTTCGGGAGGAGTGTGAATTTTCCGCCAGACCAAACGCGGCAGAATGACACCGGCAACCGCGAGTGTTCCCACCGCCAACCCCGCATACAACGCCCACAGTCCGTAGGTTTTCAGTCCAAAAATACCGAGGCAAAACCCGACTCCGAGGCCACAAAGAATCGGAGCTACCGTCGCCGGCAGCGAATCGAGGCCGATCGCCACGTAGCGATTTACATGACGCCAACCGATCGCAAAAAGGAACAGCGCGTGGCCGAAGAACAGCAACCTTCCAGCGGTAAACTCCTCGCCATAAAGCAGCGGCACCAGGATAGGACCGAACCCGACCAGCGCTACCGCAGCCGTGGCAGCCAGGGCCGCGAGATATTGATAGTAGCGCCGCGTAGCTGCCGCCAACCAGTCGCGATCACCTTTTGACCGAGCGTCGACAATTGCTGCCCACAGCGGCGTGCCGACCATGATCAGCAACCCGGAAAATGCGGTGGTGATCGACATCAGTACGAAGTGGATCGCGACGTCGGCTGGACCGAGAAAGCGCCCGATCAGTAGACCGCACAACTTGATTTCGACCAACGTCACCACCGACGTCGTGGCAGCAAAAAACAACCCGTCTTTGAGCATTTCTCCCGCCTCCTTCCTTTGCGGTCGACACAGCGGCCGGATCAACCACGGGCGTTTGCGCAAGAGAAACACGGTGTTCGCCAGACGCATGACAATATTCGGCAAAAATACCGCCAACAGAATAAAGCGCGGACTCGGGAAAAAGTGGATGCCCGCAAACACCACCACAGCGCCGACGAGGTTGCCGGCAGCCACCCAGGCATTGGCCACGGCGGCTTCCATGTAGCCCTCCCGGACCCGATCGGTGTGTCGCGCGATCAGGTCAACCGCCAGCAGAATCACACCGGTCCACAGCGCCGGCATCAGGACGGGCTCCCACTTGGCGTAAGCCGATCCGAACAGCGTGGCCACCGGCACGTGAGTGATTACCAGCCCGACGATCAATACCGCCAACATCGACAGGCCCACCACCATCACTGCACCGGTCTGATACAATCTGCTCTCACGGTCGCGATCGGATCGGGCCACGGCTTCCGCGATGCCACGCGCCAGCGCCGGACCTACTCCGATCTGCAACATGGTAACCGCGTAGAGTGAAACGGCGATGGTCGCGTAAATACCAAACTCCTCACGACCGAGAACCCTCGCCGCCAGCGGCAGCGAAATGAACTGCAAGACGGACGAACTGCCCTTCGAAATCAGCGAAGTTCCGACCGCCTGTAACACGGAGCGCTTGCGGCGCTTCCTCGATTCGTTTTTTGGCATCACGAAATGAATCAACGCTAATGAGCAACCGGATCCGCGATCTCGGGGGTCGGCGCGTCGACATCCGCATCGGGTCGCGGTCGCTCTGGTCCGCCCTCGCTGGTGTCGAGCGGCCACCAAGAGCCGAGTTTTAGATCCGCTTCCCGAGTGAACCCGGAACGCCCTCCAGTCTGGGAAAAGGTCAGCTCGCCGAAGTAGATCCGTCCATCGACGTTATAGAGATCGACACGCACATAGTCGAAATCGGCAGCGAGCCGGGTGGCAATGCTGAGCATTTCTTCGTAGTTTTCGACTTCTGGAAACGGCCTCTGTTCTTCATTCCGGTGAATGCCGGGGACGAATTTGCGATCAAGACCGAAAAACGTCCGCGCACGCGTCGCCTGCTTTCGGTCATAGTCGATCTTCAGAATTCCTCGAGGCGCTGCATCGGGCGTCTCGCCCCGAAACAGGCTGAACTTAAAATCCAAGGGCAGGCCACCACTGATTCCTTCCAGCCGCTTTTCGACGTAGACTCGCGGCGGTATTTCCGAGTACCACCACTGATTCGAAAGCCTGCCGAAGTCGCGCCGCAAGCTGGCGCTGACCTTCGCGCAGACTTGCGCAGCAAGCTCAGGGGTATTTTTCTCGATGAGAAATACCGAACCACAGTCGTGATTGGTTTTTACCACGATATTGTCCCCCAGCTGCTGAATCTGCTGCACCGTGATCGACTTGCCGGAATACAGAACCGGTATCAGATACTTTTCACCGACTTGCGCGGCGACGTAGTCCCGGACGGCGAGCTTGTCGCTGCAGGTGACAAACAGCGGATTGTTCGAATACAGCTTCCGCCAGTTCACCTTCTCATTCAGCGTCCGCGGGTTTTTAAAATTTGGCCAGTAACCTACCCGTCCGAAAAATAAGAGCTTCTCCTGAAGTTCGAGGCTAGCCGGGCTAGCGCGCATTATCGCTTTGGCAAGTCTGAGCATGTCAAAATAACAGGGCAAGATAACAGGGCAAGATAACAGTTTAGCACGCCTCAGCCGCGCACCAGCATTTTCAAAAGTTCGGAGGGGATGCGCGTCGAATACAGAAAGCCCCGAACCAACAAGTGGGGTTCGTAGGCGTTCAACAGCCGTGCGTAAGCTTTGATACCGCGCATGCGCCGCGTGCTGATCTGATGGGCGTGCTTGCGATGATACGACGTAGTTCGATGCAGCTTGGCGACATTCTTTCCTCGCTGATGAAAGCGCAGAAACAGATCGACGTCGACCTTGATCGGCAACGTTTCGTCATAACCGCCGAGTTCTTCGATTGCCGCACGTCGATAGACCATGCTCGAGTGTTTGAACGGAATCAGTGGCGAGCCGAGCGTGCGTCGAATGGCCTGGCGGGCGCTGCTGAACTGCGGATAGCGTCTGGCTTTGCCGGGCTTGTTCATTTTATCCTCGAAGACGCGAGTATCGGCATATAGGAGATCGGTGGCCGGATTCTCAGCGAGAAAATCCACGTAGCAGCGAATCGCCTCCGGTCCGAACAGATCGTCGGCGTCGAGCACAGCGATGTAGTCGGAATTCGCTGCTGCATTGGCACGATTCCTCGCACTGGAAATACCTACCGTAGTGCCTCCGCGGATCACGGCGAGCTCCGGCAGCTGACCGGAAAAGCTTTCTGCGATGTCCGCCGTGTCATCGCTCGATCCGTCATCGTAGACCACCACCTGATCAACAGGGACGGCCTGATCGACGAGCGATTTGAGAGTCGCAGCGATGAAAGCGGATGCGTTGCGGGCGGCAATAACTACCGAGATGGTGGGCGGACTGTTTTCAAGCATGAGCGGGATAGAGTTGAGCTTTAGCGGTCGATTCGTGCGCCACTTTTACCTTTGCGTTAAACAGGCTGGACGCGATCAGCGCACCGGAGAATGAGTACAGGTAGGAGTTGGTCATCATGGAAATGCCAAGCAGTATCAGCACTGGTATCGAGCAGTTAGCGCACAGGCGCAGCACGATCAGCAACAGTCCCACGAGGCCGAAATCGCACAGGATTCTCAGCGGTTCGTTGTGCAGGCAGAACGAGTAGATTTCTCCTTCACCGACTCGTTTGAGATAATTGTCGAACACTGAATCGGTTGAGACGAATCGATGCAGAGGTGCACCGACGCCGATTCCGAACAACCAGTTCGACGCCGAAAACGTCGGCACGATGGTATCGAAAAAAGTCGTCAGAATCTTTGCCCGATCACTGCTTGCGAGATAGGCCCACGACAGTTCTTTGCCGCGAACGGTCATCAGGAAGTTCAGGGCTACCAATCCGAAAGGCGCGGCGACCAAGGCGGCGAATGCGGTGCGCAGTCTGATCCGCCGGCCGACAATTTCGGCGAGAATCAGAAGCATAATTCCCATCGTCGATCCGCACATCAACGAGCAGGCCCACGCCACTCCCCGGTCGGCCACCGTCAGGTGCGGCCTCGCCATGTAGATCAGGAATGCAATGGTGTACGAGCTGTAGATCGAAAACTCGATCAGATGCGATGCTCGAAACACTCCACCGCCGATTACGGCAGCCAACAAAAAGTTGGCGACGCACAGGGCGAGAAATGCACGCAGCGCCAGCAGCGCCGGGAAGCGATTGTCGCTGCTGGCCCCGCGCACGGAGAGCACGGATGCGAGGCAGAAAAAGGCGATTTTCCCAGCTTTCACCACCGCCTGATGAGGCCCAAAGGCCAGCACTCCGATTCCCAGCATGATCGCCACATAGGCAAGCAGCAGCCACGAATTGCGCAGGTCTACCTGTAGATCTTTGAAAGCCAGCATCAGCACAAACATTCCAGCAGCCAGTTGCACGGCCGGTCCTAGCATGGCGGTCCCATTTACCGCCACCAGGGCGAGTGCGGGGATGGCGGCGCGCCAACTTGGATAAGGAACCAGTTTCACGGTACGATTGCGTTCACGGGCGCACGGATCCTGGCACCTTTGCGGCTGCCTGTGGCTCATCTTTAGTCGTTGTTCGCGCTCCCTGATGGTGAGGCTCAGCGGATGGATTCGACTCGGTGGAGCGTCCTGATGCGCTAGTCAGATAGATCAGCGAAAGCTCACTCGCTTCGATGGCCTGAAGCTGTTTCACGGCCTGTTCGTAGTCTGATCGAGGCACCGATTGGCCGTCGACTAACAACAGGGTATGTTGAACCAGTTGCGCCACGGCAAGCTTCGCCTCGGCCTCGCTCAGTTGGGTGGTATCGACAATGATTCGATCAAACTTCTCCAATAGCTGATCGAGTCCCGATCGAAACTGATCGCAGTTCAACAACTGCTCGGCTGACAGCTCCAGCCTGGACAGTCGAGGAGCATCTGTCGGTTCGGACTGCACCACCTTTTCGGACTGATATCCGAAAACAATCCACAACGTTTCTCTGCCGTGTTTGCCGTAAAGACGCCCGATCATTTCCGGTAGCAGCCGGAACTGGGGTTGTCCGCCGATGGAAGTGACGTGGGCCACTTTGGTATCCCGCATCGCGATCAGGATATTCAACAGTTGCGGGGACCGATCGATCACCGCCATTTGCTCCGCGACACTCCCAACGCAGGGAATTTCCAAAGCAGCAAGCGCACTCAACCCCAGGCCCTCGGCGGCCTGTGCCGGAGAAGTAAACGGCAGTCCACGACGATTCGAAATAAAGATCAATCCCAGCGCGACCAGTCCGCCAAGAATCATTCCGGCAGCACACCAAAGCACCCTTGAGGGCTTCGCTTTTTTGTCGGGCACCACCGGCTCTGAAACCACCGTCACGAAGTTCGGTGTCGTTTCCGGCTGCAGGTCGAGATCCATGATCGATTGCTGTAAATTGGCAAAGGTGTTCCAGTGACGATCGATCTCACCCTTCATCCCGCGGAACTCGGCGCTGGTGCTTTTGAATCCGACGAACTCCCCCTGCAGACCGACCAGCGTATCGTTGAGCTTGCTGACCTTTTCGACAGCGGCCCGATATTCCGATTCGACGCCGTTTTTCATTTCCATCGCGTAGTCGCGCATGGTTGATTCGACTTGCTCCAGTCGGCTGACCGCGGCCCGATAGTCAGGGGCGCGTTCGGTGGATCGCCTTTTGACTCCGGCAAGCTCGGTTTTTGCCGCCGTCAACATGCTTAGCAGATTGGACAGGTATTCACTGTTGCGATTGCTGAGGATCTGGAAAACCCGGTAAGGATCCTCCTGGGGATCGATCACCTGCAGGGCCTGGACGGTTCCCGCCAACCGAGCCATCTCCGAGTTTGCTTCATTCAGCGCAGCCCCCTGCTGCAAAATTCGGTCGTGAAAAATCTCACTGTCCTGCTCAACGAACTCGTCGGGATGGTCCGAGCGAAATATTTGCAACTTGGATTCCAACGCAAGAGTGGCGGCCAGCGATTTCTCCACCTGCGCAGTCAGTGCGGTGCGCAATTCGACTTCCTTGGCACTGCGATCATTGCGCAGATGAACCAGATATTCGTCGATCAGTGTATTGGCGATGAGCGTCGCTCGTTCCGCCGAATAGTCATCCACCTCCAACTCGACAAGACGCGTGGTTGGCACCAACTCGCTGCGGTATCTGTCACGAATGGTTTTGAGCAATTTCGCGTCGCTCAGCGGCCCGTCGTCAAGAGCACCTCTGCCGAGAAAATCTTCGTCGTCGCGCAGGCCAAGTCGATCGACCATGCGCAGAATCACCGTGTCAGCAATCATCGAGCGCTCGATCGATCGTAGCGAATCGTCGTCTTCGAGCTTGGAGCCCACTCTTTCCACCTGCATGTCCTTGTCGAAATTGGGACGCAGATAGATCAATGCATCTGACGTGAACTGTGGACGGATCAACAGCGTCACCACCAGCGCCAGAACGAAACCCGCGATCGGTGCTGCGATCAGCAGTCGAAGGTGCTTGCGCAGGAGAAAAAGAACATCGCTGAAATCGATTTCGAGCCAGTGGAAGCCTTCATCGGAATGATTAGCCATAGTAAAAAATTGGGTAAATACCGACCTTCAGATTCTCCGCTTCGGAGACAGCAAGGCACTCAGGTGGTCAGCTCGCGGAGCTGGGTGGTTTGATCACGTGGAGAATCGTTTCGACCAGGATGCGAATGTCCAATCCCACCGACCACGATCGGATGTAGAGCAGATCCAGGCGAACGCGGTTCCTTATCTGAGGAGCGGTGCGTGTCTCGCCGCGCCATCCACGACTCTGCGCCAAGCCGGTGATCCCGGGCTTGGCGAGGTGACGCATACGGTACGTGGAGCTCTCTTTCGAAAGGCGTTCGTCGAGGGCCAGCGGGTGAGGACGTGGCCCGACCAGACTCATGTCGCCGAGGAAGACATTGATCAACTGCGGCAGCTCATCGATGCTGAACTTCCGAATCATTCCCCCGCCGGTGAAGAGTCGTGAGTCGTTCTTTTTCGCCTGCTGGAAAGCCGCTCCTTCCGGTTCCGCTTTCATCGAGCGGAACTTGAGCAACTGAAATGTCTCTCCATTTCTACCCGATCTTTCCTGGAGGTAAAACAACGGCCCGCGAGAGTAGCGCCAGTGAAGGACCGACACGAAAAGCACGGCGGGTACCATGAACAGCAGAATCCCGATCGTCGATCCGATCAGATCGAGCAGCCGTTTTAGCACTCGGTTCACCGGATCCTCCAGCGGTTCTTTCATCTGCGCGACCATCGAGTAGGAGTCGCTGTGGTACGGACTGAATCCTGAACCGTAGGTGGTACTAACCTCGTCGAGCCAAACGGTTCGTATCCCCAGTTCCGTGGAAATTCTTGTCACCGGCCGAACCAGATCTTTGCGATCCTGCAGGCCCAACATGAGCAGAGCTCTGGTCTTGGTGTCCTCGCAAACTTTTCGCAGATCTGCCATCGTGCCGACCTGGGGCAACGCTATTTGCACAGCGCCGTCATCGACTCCGACCGCGACGTAGCCGAGAATGTTGGTACCGGGAGGAGTCGGAGGGCGCTCAGCGGAACAAAAACGGTGCACCGCCACCGGCGAACCAATCAAGAGAGTGCGCGCCAATCCCCTTCCGGCGTCCCGGTAGAGAGCCCGATGCAGCAGGCGGTATCCGAACTGATTTGACCACAGCACCCACAGATAAAAACAGGTGAAGAAAATACCGAGGAAGATTCGCGAGAGCCCATCATCCTTGAACATCACCATCGTGCCGAATACAGCCGCCAGGGAAAACAGGGTTTGTCGGTGCGCAATGGCTGCCAGCTGCTGCTTGGAAAGCCCAGCGGGAATGCGGGATTCAGAATCTCGGGACAGGTATTCGACCAAGGTCGCAAGCAGCAAAACGAAAGAGGCGACCACGTAGTCGGTAACATCCAGCCGAAAACCGTAGAAAAGAGCATTAACGCCAGCGAAAATTATCCAGAGCAAGGCCATCACACCGATGAACTGCAAGCCGCCGTGCAGTCTTGAAAGGCCCTTCGTTCGGTTCGCAATCATATTCAGTGGGATGGCAGTAGACTGGGTTACTGGGTATCAAAAATGCCATTTCTATCAAAAATGGAGGACACACCTGTGAATAACCGAAACGGTCTACCCAGTCAAAACAATTTTAGAATTTTTATAACCACTGAGTTAATTTCGGATTTCTGTTATTTTAGGATTTTAAATAATCAGGTTGTCCATAATGCGCAGTTCCGATTGCGTCATCTGGAACGACATTGACGCGGCAGTTGGTACGCATCGCCGCCAGCAACCCTTGTAAAATCAAGGCAAGTCAGCTCGCCACTGGATCGGCAGACTAAACGGCTCGACGGAGTCCGTTGGGAGCGCCGTCCCCTCAAGCACCGACAGTGGACGAGCCAGAGGCTACCCGGAAGGATCGCCCTACCGAGGCACTTTCTCAGTGCCTTTCACTGAGGCGTCGACCCATTCGAAGCCGATTCCAGAAAATCGGAATCACGCCCGGCGCAATCCCCTTCTGCAGGAGCTTCGAACTCAGGGCGGGGAGATCTCGTAAACAGATCCGCCTGTCGCATTGGCGATCGATTGCACAATGCCCCGCGCCTTTGAGTTTAACTCGATTCCGAGTACGTGAACCTTGACCCCCGCATCTATCAGGTCGTTGAGCTCGCTCGAATAATCGTCACTGTTCGGTTCGCCGTCGGTGAGAAACAGCACGGTATCCGGCACCGGATCGTACAGCATCGGCAAGCTCAGCGCTGCCTGGTAACTTGTCCCCGACCCAGTACTCACGGTTTGGATCTGAGCCGCCAATCGAGGTGTAAAAGGTGTTGTCGCGTTGTGCAGCTCAAATGTGCCGTCCGTCCAATGGATGCCTGCGTCAAACAT
>JBBKXR010000121.1:0-12373 GCA_037969585.1 Verrucomicrobiales bacterium | reverse complement strand
CAACTCCTGCGGCTCGAACTCCGTGAAATACGGCAGCGTCCGCGATCATATCCTCGAAGTCACTGCTCTGCTCCACGATGGATCGAAGGCCGTGTTCGGTCCGCTTTCCGCCGACGCATTTACGGCAAAATGCAACGCACCCGACAGCGCCGAAACGCAAATCTATCGCGATATTCGTGATCTGTTAGGGTCGGCCGAAGTCCGCGACGAAATCACTCGCGAATTCCCCAAGCCCTCCATCCCGCGCCGCAACACCGGCTACGCCATCGACCTGCTGATGGATGCCGAATGCTTCGATCCCACCAGCAACCAGCATTTTAACTTCGGCAAACTCATCACCGGCAGTGAAGGCACACTCTGCTTCGTCACCGAGATGAAGCTGCACTGCGATCTCCTGCCCGCGCCCGTGGTTGGATTGCAATGCGCGCACTTCGACAGCATCGACGCCTCGATGCGCGCCACCCAGATCGCCATTCGTCACGACTGCTTCGCCGTCGAACTCATCGATCGCTTCATCCTCGAGTGCACCGAACGCAGCATCGAACATCGCCAAAACCGCTTCTTTCTCGAAGGCTCGCCGGCCGCCATCCTGGTCACCGAGATCCGCGGCAACTCCGAAGCCGAAGTCCTCGCCGTCACTGAAAAGATCGAAACCGAAATGCGCGCCGCCGGACTCGGCCACGCCTATCCGGTGCTGTTCGGCGACGACACCCGCAAGATCTGGGACCTGCGGAAAGCCGGGCTCGGCCTCATGTCGAACACGCCCGGTGATGAAAAACCGGCTCCCGTCATCGAAGACACTGCTGTCGATGTCGCCGATCTGCCCGAATACATCGCCGAGTTCGATGCGCTGATGCGTGACCGATTCGACCTCGAGTGCGTGCACTACGCCCACGCCGGTTCCGGCGAGATCCACCTGCGCCCGATCCTCAACCTCAAGACTCACGACGGTCATCGCCTGTTCCGCGAAGTCGCCGAAACGGTCGCCGCGCTGGTCAAACGCTACCGCGGATCGCTGTCCGGCGAACACGGCGACGGTCGCCTGCGCGGAGAATTCATCCGCCAAATGGTCGGCGATAAAAATTACGCCCTGCTCGAACAGGTCAAACGCTCCTGGGATCCGGTCGACATTTTTAACCCCGGCAAAATCGTCAACGCCCCGCCGATGGATCAACAACTGCGCTACGATCCTGACGCTCAGCCGAAACATGTCGAAACCGTATTCGACTGGTCGTCGACCAAAGGCATGCTGCCCGCCGCCGAGATGTGCAACGGCTCCGGCGACTGCCGCAAAACCCAACTTGCCGGCGGCACCATGTGTCCCAGCTACATGGCGACCCGCGACGAAAAAGACACCACCCGCGCCCGCGCCAACATGCTGCGCCACGCAATGACCCATTCGCCGAAGGAAAACCCCTTCGACGACGAAGGCCTCAAGGTAGTGCTCGACCTGTGCCTGTCGTGCAAAGGCTGTAAAAAGGAATGCCCGTCGACCGTCGACATGGCCAAGCTCAAGGCCGAGTTTCAGCAGCATTACTTCGACGCCAACGGCGTCCCCCTCCGTTCACGACTGATCGCCAACTTCGCCCTCAGCCAAAAAATCGCCTCGAAGGTGCCGTGGCTGTGGAACGCCCTGTTCGGCACCGCCCCGATCCGTCGCCTGCTCAATCGCCTGACCGGTTTCCATCCCGACCGAACCATCCCATTGCTGCCCGGCACGACCTTCGCCAAATGGTTCAAAAATCATCAGCCCCACCCCAAAGCTGGCACCGTAAGTCGCGTGTGGTTCTACAACGACGAGTTCAGTAACTACAGCGATGTCGACATCGCCATCGCCGCCGTCGAACTGCTCGAAACCCTCGGTTACACCGTCGATCTCGCGCCGCTCGGTGAAAGCGGACGCACCTGGCTGTCGAAAGGACTGATCCGCAAAGCCAAAACCCTCATCAATGGCAACCTGCGCGCGCTCGGCGAATCGATTGATGAACAAACTCCCCTGCTCGGCACCGAACCCTCCGGCATTCTCACCTTCCGCGACGAAGCCCTCGACCTCGCCGAGCCCGAAACCAAGTCGATCGCCACCGCGATCGCCCCGCACTGTTTGATGGTCGACGAGTTCATCGCCCGCGAAGCCAAAGCCGGACGCATCAGCGCCGACGCCTTCACTGACGACTCCCGCACCGTACACCTGCACGGCCACTGTTTTCAGAAAGCCCTGGCCGGAACCTCCGCCTCAGTCGCAGCGCTGAGCCTGCCAAAGAACTACAGGGTCATCGACATCCCCAGCGGCTGCTGCGGCATGGCCGGCTCGTTCGGCTACGAACGCGAGCACTACGATCTGTCGATGAACATCGGCGAACTGGTCGTTTTCCCCGCCGTGCGCGATGCCGAAGAATCAGAAATCATCGCCGCGCCGGGAACGTCATGCCGGCATCAGATTCACGATGGTACGCAGCGCAAAGCGCTGCACCCAGTGGAGGTGTTGCGCGATGCTTTGAGCTCCTAACCGTGATGTCCTGCAACAAGCCCGCGAATCGATAGATCTTCATCGAGCTGAGGCCACTGCAGTTCATACGGCGAAACCTCAATATCACTTAGTTCTGCATCGGCAGCGGCCTTGAACCACTGATTTTCAGCTACGGAAAATCGAATGAGTCCACCACTGTCCATCGTAACCAAGCTAAAACCGTCGACGTCCGTCGCTTCCCTGGAGGCATCAATCAAATTACTCGTACCACTTCAAAGTGATCAGCCCCCAGTGGGATCCTGCCAAGGCTTGAGCTTTACTTAATGCCTTCGTTTCGGGCCTACCGAATCGCGCAGAACAACTTCCCGTCACTACTCCCCAAATCTTAACGCAAACAGATCAACATCCTTCATCACCATCCGCAGCCGCACTTCTTTCCCCGCGAGGCTGCTGAGATCGGCGTCGCTGTCCCAGTTGACTTCGCGTTCGATTTCGTTGCCGATAACTTCGTGGCATTCGAACAGGGAGAATCCGGAGATGACTTTTCCAGCCTTGTCCTGCACTTCGATACGGATGCCGCCGGCAGCTGAGGTGGAGAAATTCAACAGCAGTTTGCTGCCGGAAAAAATCAGCGGACGGGTCAGCAGTTCGCCACCGTCGTAATCGGCGCGGATCGATCCGAAGCCGTCGAGGCGCATCGAGTAGCGGCGCAAATGTGCGGTCGGCTGGGCGTAGTTCTGATTCACGTAGACCGACATCTCGTCATCACTCGTCTGGATCATGCCCAACGCCGGGTAGTTGGTGCGCGACACCCAGTTCTGTGCGCCGATGCCCGGGCGGATGAAGCTCGACATGAAGGTGCGGTCGAAGTAATGCGGAGCGTTGGCCCGCGAGGTGACGAACACAGCATCCGAGGTGTCCTTAAAGTACTTCGGGTTCACGCCGATCGCTTCGGCCTGCTCGTCAGTGATCACTTGTCGCTTGGGGATGAAGCGTGCCGGCAGACTGACATAGAGATGCGGCGCTCGAAAGTAGGGGTGCGTCTGGTTGGTGTAGAAATGCTCGATCGGTCGTTCGCTTTTCATTTCAATAGGTTCCGACCAGGTCAAGCAGTCGTTACTGGTCACTCGCGACACCCAGCGGGTCTTGTCTTTCCAAGTGCGGAAGTAGCAAACGTAGTGCTTCTCCACGTCTGACCAGAAAGCGCAGGCCTGGCTGTCGAAAGCGAACGCCTCGCTGGTCAGGATCTGTTTTTTCTTCAACGTCCAATGGTAGCCATCTTCCGAAACGAACAGTGCAAGGCCTTCCGGGTGAAGCCCGCCGATGGCTTTAAACTTCTCTTTCGGATCTGCCTCCGGGTTGCTGTCGACGAAGGGCGAGAAGTTGTGCGAGTACGGAGACTGATTGGCAATAACCACGTTATTGTCCCTGCTGCCTTTGACTTCGTGAATGCCGAGCTTCGGCCTCGTCCAGGTGATACCGTCCTTCGACTCTGCGACACAAGTCGTCTCACTCTCGTCACCATCATCACCGACATCTGGTCGGCCACGGTAATAAACACGATAGCTGTCATCGACTTTGATCACGGTCGAGTAAAAGGCGAATTGACCTTCCCACGGCTGATCAAAGGCCAGCACCTTACCCTCGTCACGTGGGTGATGCAGTTCGAAGCTCAGGTCCTTCATGGCGTCGACCAGCTGCCGGTCGACCAAAAGCTCACGACGCGAACCGATGTCGACCGCTTCTGTGATCGATGGCTTCAGCGCCGATGCCGTCGGTGGATTTTCGCCGCCCTCAACGGTCAGCGAAACGTCGTCGAAGTCGTAGGTGCCGACGTCCTTCAGGTAAGAGTAAAGAAACACTAAAACGGATGCCGCATTCTTCGGCGCGACCTGCGTGTTGACCGCCTGCACCCATTCACCATTCGCAGCGGTTTTAGCTTTGACGTATTCATTGCTCAGCCGCGCGCCGGTGGCGGAGTAAAAGCTCACGTAGATGCCCGGTCCACCGGCATCACTGGAACGCATCCATGCCGAGGCGGTGTAGGTGCCACCGGGCCGTGCCTCGAAGCGCCGCGTTTGAAAAATGTGCGTGTCCGCGTCGCCTTCGTCGACCATGCGCAAAAAATGCTTGCCGCTGCGAGCATCGCCGCTGGTGATGGCGGCGCTACCGCTCTCCAACTTCCAGCCAGTGCTACCCGATTCGAAGCCGGGGTTGGTGATGATATTAGCCGCCTGATCGTCCGCCGCAGCAACGCGCAAAATAGACGTTATCAACAGCAGGACGACTGCAAAGGGTCGAAGGGATGGAGAAATCATGACAACATTTCGGGAAAATTTTCACGGCACCACTCGCGCAGGGTATCGACGTCTTCGAGCCGTGCATGTGGATACGGACCACGACATTTGAGACTGGTCTGTAGAATGCCGAGTGCCGTTCCACAAAGTCGGTCGTAGGCGCTGTCGGTGAAGCCGCGCGGGCTGAATTCGCTGCCGAGAAACTTGTGCAGGGCGACAGTTTTCTCCTGAAAAAGATCGACTGCGTGCCAGTCTCCGGCCGCCACCTGCGCCCAGCGTTCGAGCACCAGCTGCGGGTTCCAGTAAACCATCGCACTGCAGCAGCCGCGCGCGCCGCATAGACCGAGTTCGGGCCAGCGAGTTTCGGCGACGAATACGTTGAGAAATTCTGACAACTCGCGGCACCCCTCCGGCGTTGCGCCGACCGTGCCAGTGTTCGATTTGACCATCTGATACGACGGAACCGCGGCGGAAATTTCGCGATGTTGCTCAACCGTCAGCGCCTTTTTGCAGCGTAGCGTTTCGTAGACAGAAAACGGCATACCTCCGGCGGCTTCGCTCACCGTCTGGAAAAAATCGATGATCTGCGCGTCGCCGATTTCCATCCAGAACGGCAAGGTCACCTGGATGGCATCGGCGCCGAGCTCAGCAGCGATCTTTGCACGGCGCACGGCCCCTGTGGTAGAGGTCGCACTGCAGCCGATCATCGCCGGCGTGTTTTTGGCGTGACATTCCTCGACCGCCGCACGCGAAATGTCGACGAACTCATCGATCTCGATGGCATAGAATTCCCCGGTAGTACCACCGGTGTAGACACCCGGAATGCCAACTTCACAACAGCGGCGCACATCGCCGCGGAAAGTCACTTCGTCAAAGCTGCCGTCAGCAGCCCAGGCAACTGGAAGGCCCGCCCAGGGCCCGGTGAAATCTTCGCGGGTCAACTTTTTCATCGCACATACATCGCGCTGAAGCGGATATCGGTTCGCGCTTCGCCTTCGAAGGTGACGCGCACTTTGACGCGCGCCGGTAGATTGATGACTTCGGATTTTTCGCCAAATTTCACCGCGGCCTGAAAACCGCTCATCGCCACGTTCGCCGCGTCGTCGCCAGAATATCCAACGAGCGGTTTCATCAGGTGATCGAGCAGCTCGATTTTCAGAGTCGCCTTTTTACTGAGGCCATCGGCGTTAACGAAAAACCGGCGCGCACCTTCTTCGATGTCGATCGATTCGGTCAGGAAACTGGCAACGGTTTCTTTCATTTGATAGTCCCCCGGCCCCTGGGTCGACTCATCGACGACCAAATCAGCGAAGCGGTCGCGCGGCAGCGTTACGATGCCGATGCCTCCCCGCGGAGGCGATGCCTCCCAACCGCGAGGATCCCAGGCACCGTAGTAAATCCAAGTCTGGTCGCCGACATTTTCGAAACCCTGCCCTTGCAACAATCCACCCTGATCCCACTCGCCATCCGCACCCCGATTGATGAGCGTGTGTTCGACCATCGGCTCACGAAAATGCACGCCGTCATTGCTCATCACGAAGCCAAGATCGATGGTTAGATCTTTCCACTCCTCAGTGCCGTGCCAGACACCGGAAATACCGAGCAGGACATCGCCACGATTCCAGACACTGATGCCCTCGTGAGTCTGCTCACCGATCCGGCTCTTCCCCGGGCCGAGCAACTCATACTGTGCCAAACGCACCGTCTGAATCGCGCTGGTCTGACTCCAGTTTTTGAAGTCCGACGAGATGCTGGTCCGCGTCACCCGCCCGTGGTACGGGCGCTCTGCCGGAATCGCATTTTGCCCGGAGGTGTGGTACAGCCCGTCCCATTTGTAGAGACCGCCCGCAGGCTCGATGTGCAGCGGTGGAACCACCGCGTCAGCTTCAGGCAACTCGCCCTCGACCGGCACCGTATTGCCGACAAATTTCCACGTAAATCCATCAGCGCTGACGAAGGGCGCCAGCGCACCGTTGCGCCGCTCTCCGCTCTTCGGCGTCCACACGTGGGCGGCCATTTTGTAGCGCTGCTCCGGATTCGGATCGTCAGGTTCGTCGAGCACTTTGAGGTTGAGTACCCCGAGATGCGGATCGAGTTTACACAGGTTATTGTCTTTGTTGCCGTTCAGTTCAACCAGTCCAAGGTTCGGCTTTGTCCAGCTGATGCCATCGTCACTCTCAGCGTAGGCGACACGCCAGATTCCTGACCGCGATCGGTTCTTCGACGCCCGCTCGGCCTTGGAAACGGAACAATACCAAACGCGAAATTTTCCCGTCTCAGGATGGCGAATCACCGATCCGTAAAACTGCACCGCCCAGTCGTCGACCGAGCCGTCCAGTCCCCGAGCGACTACTGGGTTCTTCGGATGCTTCTTTGGCGAACGCATCTCCAGCTTAAGATTCTGAAAGTACGGAATCGAAACGTTATCGAAGCTGAATAGCGTCTTCGTGTCAGCGGTCTCATCGAACAGTTCAGTCGCCTCGCCAGCAGCGTCGGCACCCCCGACAAAAGCGAAGCCGATCATGGCTGCTGCGATCATTGACCCGCGGGTTATCAAATAGGTTTTCATAGCTCCAGGGGTTTACTTCTTAAATTCTGGCAACGTGTTCCCAACGCTGATCGTCAACGGCATCCACACTGTCTCGTCGTCATCGATACTGCGTTTACCAGTGCGCATTTCCTCCAGCATTCGCACCGCTCGCCGTCCGAGTTCCGCCTCATCGACGACCACCGAAGTCAGTTGGCGCATGAACGGGCGGTCACGCCGGGCACCGCCAAATCCGAGCAATGCAACCTCCTCCGGAACACGCACTCCCATGTCGTTGAGCAGCAGATAAATCAGCTCCGCCTGAGTGTCGAAACTGGCAAAAATCGCCGTAGGCGGATCTCCGCCTCCTAACATTTTCCTTAGCGCCTGGGTCAACGGTTCGCGCTGCTGGTGATATTCACCCTCGGTGTTCTTGGTCCAGTCCCCGTAGAAAATTCGATCCGCGCTCAACTCTGGATAGACCTCACGCAAGCCCTCTTCGTAAGCCGCCGACATCTCAAAATGGTGACTGGCAAAATAGGCCACCTCTCGATGCCCACGTGCCAACATTTTCGCTCCCGCACAGCGTCCAACGTCGACACCATTGAAAGCCACCAAGGGCGCGGTCACTCCCGGCACACGGCGGTGACAAAACACCACCGGAATGCCCTGTCGCTGCACCACCCTGACCTGCGAGGCCGGAGTCACTTCGGTGCTGGCTGGGACCAGGGCCAAACCGGCAACGTTTTTGTCGACTAACTGCAGGATGACATTCGCCTGGCGCTCGACCTGGTTATCAGTGTTAGCAACGATGATTTGTTGGCCGAGCAGCGACGCCGCTGACTCGTAACCCGATTGCAGCTCAGGATAAAACCCTGCGCCAACCTCCGGCACGACCAGAGCGAGAATGTCAGTACCGCGTCGCAATTTTTTCCCGGCACTTTCGGCCACAAAAGTACCCCGACCGTGAACGCGATGCAGCAGACCGTCGCGCTCCAAAATCGCCAGCGCCTGGCGCACCGTGCTGCGCGCAATGCCGAGCGCCTCGACGAATTTCTGTTCGGCTGGTAAAGGGTCACCCGGTTGCAACTGCCCGTCTTCCAGACAGCGCAAAATCGCATCTCGCAAACGCACGTATTTCGGCGCGGAAGCGTCGGCACTCGCGATCGAAAACTCTTTCAGGGTGGCAAGCATGCAAATAAAAGCAGAACAGCAGCCGCTATTCGTACGTACCTCTGTTCTATCTATTTCGGGCTCCAGGGGCAATCACTCAATTGCGTGATACGTCATTAAGGGCAAGAGAGAATAATCTTTGTATCGTCCAAGAGGTACGTATCAATACCCTAAGCACCCTTCTGTATGAAAATCACCGACGTCAAAACCATCCTCCTTACCGGCCCCTGCACCGGCGATCCTTTCTTACTCGAACTGCGCAAGTATCGCAGTGCCGCTTTCATCGAGATCCACACCGATAGCGAGATCATCGGCCTTGGCGAAACTTACGCCGGCTATTTTTGCCCCGAACTCGTTCCCGAGACGGTCGAGTTTTTCAAACCGATTCTGGTCGGTCAGCAAGTCGAAGGCATGGACATCGCGGATCTCTGGCAGCGCATGTATCACTGTGGAAATTTCTGGTGCCGCGTCGGCCTCGGTGCCTCCGTGCTTTCCGGAGTCGAAGCCGCGCTCTGGGATCTAAAGGGAAAAATCGAGAACCAACCGGTCTGTGATCTGCTCAGTGAAACCGGCAGTAGCGCACACGCAAAACTTCTCGGCTATGCCACTGGCGGACCGTCGAATTTTCCCACCGAACGTCTCGCCGAAAAACTCGACTTCTATCGCTCGCTCGGCTTCACCGCCGCCAAGCTCGGTGTCGGGTCTTACTCGAATGAGGAGGGCTCAAAAACAGCCAGCGATGCCAACGAAGCCGCTGACTTCGAGGCTAAGAAGCTCGACTTCGTGCGCGAGCAATACGGCAGCGATTTTAAACTCATGCTCGACGGTCACATGGGCAACAGTTCGGGCTGCACCTGGGACACCGCGACTGCGATCCAAGTCGCCAAAGCCTGCGAACCCTACGACTTGTTTTTCTTTGAAGAGCCACTGCACTACACCGATCCCTGGGGCTACGCCGAATTGTGCGCAGCAACCACGGTTCCAATCGCCGGCGGCGAATGCCTGACCGCCAACTACGAGTGGCGCGTGTTCATCGAGCGCGACTGTTTCGACATCGGCCAACCCGACGCCGGATTCATGGGCGGTCTCGGCGAGTTTATGACCGTCGCCAAACGCTTCGCCGACCGCGACCGTATGGTCGCTACCCACGCCTGGGGTGCCGGCGGCGTACTCATGCAAAACATTCACTGCGGCTTCGCCTGCCCGAATACCAACATCCTCGAGATCCCGCCCGCCTACGGTCCACTGCACTCCGAGACGGTCGGCGATTCCTTTCAAATGCGCGACGGCTTCGTCCTGCCGCCGACTGCTCCGGGGCTCGGCATCGTGCTCAGCGACGAAACCAAAGCCAAGTTTCCTTTCGTCCCCGGCAGCGGCGAGTACAACAGCGTGCCCGGCAAGCTCATGCCCGAGTGCGAGGAACGGGAACGCGAGAAAACCCTTCGCCAGTAGAATACCTTTCGCCACTAATTTTAGGGCGGCACGCTGCGTTGCGTTGTCCTCAACCAACTCAGCTCGTCCACTGCCAGCAGGCAGAGCGCCTGCCCTACAACTGATTCAATTTCCAAGATGAAAAAAATCTTCGTCAACCTGCGTGCCGACGACGCCGTTCTCGCTCGACTCCGATCTGCCGGCGACTACGAGATCGATGTCGTTGAACAACACATCGAAAAGCCCGACCAGGCACTCCCCGAAGATCGCATCGCCGACGCCGACATTCTGTTCTGCGATTTCCCACCGTCGAATTTCTCGGCGATGCAGTCCCTGAAACTCATCCAACTTGCTTCCGCCGGCTACACCCAAATCACCGGACTCGACCTCGTTGGTAGAGGCATTCGGGCCTGCAACGCACGTGGCGTTTTCGACGTACCCATCGCCGAGTGGAACATCGCCATGATGATCAATCTGATTCGAGATATGCGTGGCCTGGTGCGAAATCAGGAAAGCGGCACCTGGGATCGCGACACGCGCTTCCAAAAAGAAATCCGCGGCTCGGTCGTCGGCCTTTGGGGCTACGGTGGTATCGGTCGACAAACTGCTCGCCTGGGCAAAGCGATGGGCCTGAAAATTCACGCCCTGACCCGTAGTGGACCCGCTCAACTGACGGACATCTATCGAGTCGACGGCACCGGCGATCCCGATGCCGAAATGCCTGATCGTTTTTTCACTCAGGAGCAGACAGCCGAGTTCCTCAGCGGTCTCGACTTCCTCATCCTCGGCATGCCGATGACGCCGGCCAACGAAGGTATCGTCGGAGAAGCCGAACTCAAGGCACTGCCCGATCACGCCTATGTCCTCAATCCCGCGCGCGGCCCACTCATTCAGGAAGCCGCCCTGTTGCAAGCACTGACCGAAGGCTGGATCGCAGGGGCCGCCCTCGACACCCACTACCACTACCCGATGCCGCCCGCGCATCCGCTTTGGAAAATGCCCAACGTCATCATGACTCCGCACATCTCAGGTTCCAGTGGCAGTCCGCATTACCTGAACCGCGTTTGGGACATCTTTGCGCAAAATCTCGAACGCTTCAGCAACGATCTCCCACTACTGAACGAGCTAACGAGCGATCAGATCGAACGCCTCGACGACGCCTCGTAGTGGAATTTGTCAAAATTTTGCCAGTGTTCGTGCAGACTGGATAGGGGTGTTTAATCTTACCGTAGGGACCGGTCTGGACAGGCGGCGGATTATATCCCCCCGTTTGCCTCATAGAACTGGTGTTGCGTCGCGTAGCGACCGCTCTGCAACGGCAAGCGTATCAATGGCACCCCTGTCTGAGCGGTCGCTGCGCGACGCCGGGATTTGTTGCGCGCGAGACCGTGGGTTGAAACCCACGCCTACCGAGACTGATCGCTACGCGACAGATTAGCCTTGATTAAAACGCTACGCCCCGGATTTACCCGCCGACAAATCGCCGCTGGCTATTTTCTTTGCGAGCCTGCGATAAGGCTTTTTCGGCACTCCGGGCGGAGGTACGACCTCGACCTTTTTCAGCTTAGGATGCTTGCGCAATTTGACTCCAAAAAAGTCGCGCATCACCTGCTTAAATATCTTTTGCTTAAAAAGAGGCACCCACTCAAGGCGAAATTTTTTCGGCTTGATCCATTTCCAACGACGAAACTCCTGCGGCTGCTGATTGACGTTGATGTCCTTGTCGTCGCCAGTAAATTCGCATAGGAAATAGGTCTGCTCCTGACCACAGAATTTGCCCTTCTTCAAATATTCGTTGGGGAACTCGTAGCGATAACCCGTCCGGCATTCGACGATTTTCAACATCTCGCGCGTCACACCAATCTCTTCCCCAACCTCGCGATACATCGCTGCGATCAGATCCTCGCCTTTGTCGACCCCTCCCTGAGGAAACTGCCAAGCGTACTTGAAGTCGAGACGCTCGGCGATGAGTATCTTTCCATCGGGTCGACGCAAAATCGCTGCGACATTGGGTCGGTAGGAAGTCATCGGTATTAAAGCTATCGCCGCTTGATAAAGAGTCGCCTAATTTATTACAGTATTTTTATTCGATAGATGCACACACTTTTCAACTCTCAAAAACGCTGTGCCGCCGCTATTCGGCCGATCGTCCTGATCATCGCGCTGGCCGCAGTCATCGCAGCCGTGTTCGTGATTCGCTCCACGTCGCCGACTCAACAGATCGAAAAGAAGCAGGCCGCCCTGCTCGAAGGCATCGCCAAACGATCGCGCGGTAAGGTCGAAAAATTGATCGCCACCGATTACCACGACCGTTGGGAATTCGACAAAGAAAAAGCCGTCACAGCTTTCCTCGATCTCGGCAGCCAGTTCATGGTGCTCGCCGTGCAAAGCATCGAGCCAAAAACCGACCTCGCCAACGACGGCAAAAACGCCACCGTCACCGCTCGCCTGCAGATCGCCGGCAGCGGCTCCCCGCTC
>JBBKXR010000120.1:0-7604 GCA_037969585.1 Verrucomicrobiales bacterium | reverse complement strand
CTGCTGCACTTTTTCGCGGGCGTTGGCGAGGCTCTCCTCAAGTTGGCCGACGCGCGCGGCGAGCGAATCGCGGTGGGTTTCGGATCCCTCGAGCTGGGTGGCGAGTTCGGCGCTGACGGTTTCGAGTTCGCGGATGTCGGCGCGGCGTTGCAGGATCGATCCCGACCCGGCCTCGGCAGTTTCCGTTCCGGCGCCGCCGTGGGCGATGCCTTCGCGGGTGACGACTTCGCCGTAGAGAGTGACAAAGCCAACGCCGGGATGATCGTCGCGAAGTTCGAGCGCGGTCTTCAGATCATCAACGATCAGCACGTTGGCGAGCAGTTGATCGACCAGTGAGCGTACGGTCGGGTCGCAGTCGAGGCGGTCGAGTGCCCAGCCGCTGGCACGGTCGGGGATAGACATCAGTTGGCGCGCGGTATCGGCTGCGACCATGGTTTCGGAAACCAGTGATGCCTTGCCGAGCCGATCGCGACGCAGAGTATCGAGCATGCGCTCGGCCATGCGCGTGTCAGCGACGACAATGGTTTGCAAATGCTCACCGAGAGCGGCTTCGATGGCGATTTCGTAACCGGGCTCGACCTGAATGAGATTGGCGAGCGCGCCACGGATGGCTGACTGATAAACATCGGGGTCGTCGAGACCTTTCATCACCGCCTGCGTGCCTTCGGCAAAACCTTCGCCAGCCTCGACCAGCTGGCGCAGCACTTCGAGACGCGAAGTTTTCTGCGAGTACATGCGATGGAACTCACTCAGCTCGCGCTGGATGGCGGTGAATTCTTCGCGTGTGTTCTGATGCGAATCGTCGAAGCTTTTCAGCTCCGCTTCAAAGCGAGCGATTTTCTCGCGTCGCATTTCGAGTTCGGTGCCGAGACGAGCTTGCTCTTCAGTCTTCGATTCGAGCTCACCCTGCAGGCGCAGCAGTTCGTCGTTGAGTTGGCTGAAGCGCTGTTGATCGCTCTCGAGTTGGCGTGAGCTGCTTTCGATGCGCGCTTCCTGAGTGGCAATGCGGCTCTCGGCATCGTTGCGTTGGCGACGTAGATCGGTCAGCTCCTGAGAAAGGCGCTGGCGATCGGCGCGGGCTTCCTGCGTGGCCGTATCGTGCGCCTGAACTTGGTGGTCCTGACTGGAGATTTTTTCATCGATCGCAGCGAGGGTCAGATTGGCATCGCGAATGTCCTGTTCCTGTTCGCTGAGGCGGGTGTCTACGCTTTCGATCTCGGCTTCGGCCTGCTTGATATATACCGACAGCTCGTGGGCGCGCTCGGAATTGAACTCGATGCGATTGGTTGCGCCCTGAATGATGTTCTGCTGTTCGTTGAGGCCGCTGCGCGCTTCGGCGATGCGGGTTTCGACCTCCTGAAACGCGGCGCGAGCCTCGCTGACGGTTCCCTGGCGCTGTTCGACGATGGCTTCGAGCTCGTCCTGCTGGATCCGCAGCGAGCTGATCGAGGTATCGAGTTCGCTCTTTTCCGCGCGGTGATGACGGAAATTGCGATGGCTGAGGTGCAGGTCGAGGACTTTGACGTCATCGTGCAGGACCTGGAAGCGACGGGCTTTGCCAGCCTGGCGTTGCAGTGAACGCATCTGGCGTTCGACTTCTTCTACGATATCGGTCAGGCGCAGCAGGTTGGCTTCGGTGTAGTCGAGTTTGCGCAGCGCTTCCTTTTTGTCGCGCTTGAATTTGGTTATGCCGGCAGCTTCTTCGAAAACCGCGCGCCGATCTTCCGGCTTCGAACTGAGCAAAAGGTCGATCTTGCCCTGCTCCATGATCGAGTAGGACGTGCGGCCGATGCCGGTGTCCATGAGCAGGTCGTGAATGTCACGCAGGCGGCAGGGGCTCTGGTTGAGGAGATATTCGCTCTTGCCGTCGCGATAGACGCGGCGACCGATCGAGACTTCGTTGAAGTCGACTTTGAGCATCTCCTCGCAGCCGGACAGCGTCAGGGTGACTTCGGCCATGCCGAGCGGTTGGCGTTTGTCGGTGCCGTTAAAGATGACGTCAGCCATTTCGCCACCGCGCAAGGCCTTGGCGGAAGTTTCGCCGAGCACCCAGCGAATCGCGTCGACGACGTTTGACTTGCCGCAGCCATTCGGCCCGACGATGCCGGTGACGCCTTGGTGGAACTCAAGCTTGGTGCGATCGGCGAACGATTTAAAGCCGTGCAGTTCGAGAGATTTTAGAAACATGATAGATGAAAACGGTGGAGCGTTGCTTGCGGAGCGTGCACGTCAAACCGCGCCAATAACGGCGTGGACAAATTTAGTTAAGAGAAATTGAGAATCAGGGCAACTAAAAATCTCATAAATAAAAATCAACACCTCAGAGGTGAGAAAATTCCCAAACACAGAAATACGCGGGCATAAACTCTCTGCCTGTTGTCTTTCATCCTCGAAAAATCGAAAGTCTTCGGCACCTTCCACCCCCTTTACAACGCTGGCAAAGGCTCTTAGTGTCAGGCCGGTTTGCCTTTGGCCCGTCTGCGGCTGTGACCGTATAGCCTCGAGCGCCCGCCCCGACCTCCATGTCCCTCGAACTGACCAGAAATTTCTCCATTATTGCGCACATCGATCACGGCAAGACCACCTTGTCAGATCGTCTGCTCGAGGCGACGCAGACCGGTTCGCAGCGTAATAAGCAGGCTCAGCAGCTCGATTCGATGGATCTCGAGCGCGAGCGCGGCATCACAATCAAGTCACACCCGGTGACCATGCGCCACATCGGTGCCGACGGTCGCGACTATCAGCTCAACCTTATCGACACGCCGGGACACGTTGATTTTTCCTACGAAGTGTCGCGCAGCCTGGCCGCCTGTGAAGGTGCGCTGCTGCTCGTCGACGCCGCTCAGGGCGTCGAGGCACAGACCGTCGCCAACGTGCATCTGGCGATGGAGCAGAATTTGGTGGTCATTCCGGTGATCAACAAGATCGACCTGCCCAATGCCGACGTCGCCATGGCCAAGCGCCAGCTCGAAGACATTCTCGCTATTCCCGCAGAAGAGGCGGTCGAAGCGAGTGCGAAAATGGGCATTGGTATCGATGAGATTTTGCAGGCGGTGATTGATCGCATTCCGCCACCGACCGCACCCGAAGACGAATTGCTGCGCGCCTCAGTGTTCGATTCTGTATTCGATACCTATCGCGGCGTGGTCAGTTACGTGCGTATTTTTTCCGGCTCGGTAGAGCGCGGCACCGGCATCAAAATGATGAGCACCGGCAAGACCTACGAGGTCAAGGAAGTCGGTGTATTCACCCCCAAGCAGACCGCGCAGAAAACGCTCAGCAACGGCGATGTCGGTTACATCATCGCCAATATGAAGTCGTCGACCGAGGTCAAGATCGGCGATACCATAACCGAATCGCGGATGCCGGCGACGAAGCCGCTGCCGGGTTTCAAAGAGATTCAGCCGATGGTGTTCAGCGGTATCTACCCGGTGACTTCAGATGATTTCGAGCAACTCAAGCTGGCCATGGGCAAGCTTCAGATAAATGATGCCGCGTTCAGCTATCAGGCGGAAAGTTCAGTGGCACTCGGTTTTGGATTTCGCTGCGGCTTCCTCGGTCTGCTGCACATGGAGATCGTTCAGGAGCGCTTGCGTCGCGAGTACAACATGGACGTGATTTCGACCTATCCCGGCGTCATCTATCATGTCACTAAAACCGACGGCACCGAACTCATCATCGACAACCCGAGCTTCCTGCCGGAGCCGCCGGAGATCGAGAAGATCGAAGAGCCGATCGTGCGCGTCTTCATCATGGTGCCGAACGATTACATCGGCGAGATGATGAAATTGGTCATGGAAAAGCGTGGCGACTTGGAAAACACCGAGACTCTCGACGAGCGTCGCGTCATGTTGACTTGCACCATGCCGCTCAATGAAATTCTGGTCGACTTCAACGACAAGTTGAAGAGCTTGACGCGCGGCTACGGATCGATGGATTACGAGCACGCCGGTTATAAGGAGGCCAAGTTGGTCAAAATGGACATGATGATCAGCGGCGAGCCGGTCGATGCTTTTTCCAGTATCGTGCATCGCGACAAGGCGGTGGCCCGCGGCCGTCACCTCGCCGCAAAGCTCAAGGAAGTCATCCCTCGCCAGATGTTCACGGTTGCTATTCAAGCGGCGATCGGTGCCAACGTGATCGCACGCGAGACGATTACTGCGATGCGCAAAAACGTCACCGCAAAGTGTTATGGCGGCGACATTTCTCGAAAGCGCAAGCTGCTCGAGAAGCAGAAAGAGGGTAAGAAAAAGATGAAAGCCATCGGTAAGGTCAACATCCCGCAGGAAGCATTCATTAAAGTGCTCAAGAACGACAGCTGATCTTTCAAGTTAGATTTCTGCGAGTCGTCTCGTTGTCTCGCGACCCAACACCCAATCATCATGTCAAAAGACACCTCCGACGAAGCGGCTTCAGGAAAAAGTTCGGCCAGGGCCGAAGGCAAAAATAAACTGCGCGGCGTTCCCCGAGCCAAAAAAGAGGGCGAAATGCTGCTCAAGGGCGTGCGCAAATTTCTTCGTTACAATCGCGATCTGATCGCGCCGGATCGAATGGGTAAGATCGATGAGCTCAAGACCGACTTTCGCGAGACGCTCGACAGCCCGCAAGCCGACGAAAAGACCATCGATCACCAGCAACGTGATTTGACCCGGGCCTGTGAAGTTTCGGTGCCCGACTACAAACCGTCGATCCTGCGCGAAAATATCGAAGTCGTGTTTGTCGCGTTTGTGATTGCGATGGGCATCCGCGCATATTTTTTGCAGCCGTTCAAAATTCCGACCGGTTCCATGCAGCCGACGCTGAATGGCATCACTGGGCAGGTCGACAATGCCGATGGCACCAGCACTCACGCCGAGACAAACTACGAACATCCCGGCCTTCTCAAGCGGGTTTGGGCGAAGGTCTGGAACGGTCGCAACTACGTCGATGTTGTCGCAGAGGAGGGCGGCCGGTTACTTTTTGACAATAGTGGCCAGATCAAGGCGGACGAGATCAAGCGATTCAAGTTCATGGTGGCGACGGTGTTTTACATGGAGGACGGCACCAAGTTCGTGATTCCATCGCCAGAGAAAGCGGCCCGACAATTGTTGAACCCGGAAATTTCGCAGTCCGGTGGGCTGGTCAATTCAGGGCAGGTCATCGCGCGTGGCTACGTAGAAACCGGTGACCAGGTGTTGGTCGATAAATTTTCGTATCACTGGGCGCGACCGAACCGCGGTCAGGTGTTTGTTTTCACGACTAAGGGCATCAGCGGTATCGAACACAGTTCCAGCTTCGATTCGCGATACGGTTCTCAGCATTACATCAAGCGGCTGGCCGGAACGCCCGGTGATCGCTTGTCGGTGGCGCCGCCTCGCTTGATGGTCAACGGCGAACTCGCCAAAGAATTCGGTTTTCGTCGAGTGATGTCACAGCAGGATGGGTATCAAGGCTATTTCGCTATGGGGCAACACGCCGACGGCATCACGCTCGGACCGGAGCAATACTTCGCGATGGGCGACAACAGCGCTTCGAGTTTTGACGGGCGAAACTGGGGACCGGTTCCGCAGAAAAATATAGTTGGCCGGGCGCTGGTAGTTTACTGGCCGTTCGGTCAGCACTTCGGACGCATCCGCTAGACTGTTCCAACGACAACAAGATGTCTGAGGACCCGACCGTCACCGACGCCAGCGCCGAACAGATCGTCGCTCGGAGCGGATCGAATCTTGCCTACGCGCTGAAGGTGTTGCCGCGTGAAAAACGCGCCGACATGCAGGTGTTCTACGCCTTTTGCCGGATCGTTGACGACATCGCCGATGATGAAGGCATCGAACCGGATGCCCGACGCGCCGGTCTCAACCGCTGGCGTGCGCTGATCAATAACCTGCCTCTCGATCCACCGATGCGCTCTGGCATCGAGAGCGAGTTTCGCGATCTCTGCGAACGCTACCCACTGCCGCCCGAGACCTTGCTCGAAATTGTTGCCGGTGTGGAAATGGATATCGCACCAGCGGCATCGTTACGCTTTGCCAACTTTGACGAGCTGAAAGCCTATTGTTACCGCGTCGCCAGTGCCGTCGGCTTGGCCAGTATCGAAATTTTTGGTTATCAGGATCCCGCTTGCCGCGACTATGCCGAGCAGCTCGGCTACGCGTTTCAGATGACCAACATCCTTCGCGATGTCGGACAAGATGCCGAAGAGGGCCGGGTCTATTTGCCGCTCGACGATCTGCAACGCTTCGGCGTCAGCGAGTCTGAGATACTCGATCGCAGTGCCGCCGATAATGCCGGGTTTCAGAAGTTGATGGCCTTTCAATGCCAGCGTGCAGAGGAGTATTACGCTGCAGCTGTCGCCGAGCTGCCCGACGGCGATAGAAAATCAATGCGCGCCGCCGAACTCATGCGCGTCATCTACTCGCGTATTCTGCTGCGCATGAAAGAGGATGGCTTCCGCGTGTTCGAAAAGCGCTACAAGCTCAGCAAGCTGGAAATGGCCAGCGCGTTGCTGAAAGGGTAGGCCTCTACGCCGCCGCCCCATTGAGCAACCCGGCGAGGAACTCCATCGCGTTGCGGTTTTCGACCAGAACGGCAACCGCTGAATCGCGGTCTTGGCTGTTCGCACTGCCATCGGCGATGCGGGTCAGGAGGCTTTTGTCGTCGTCGCTCAGATCGTGTGCGGCGCGGCCTTCGGTTTCGTCCTCGAAGCTGTCGAGGAATTGGCTGAGGATGTTAAATTCATTCATGGCGTGTAAAAAGTTTGTGGGGTGGAATAGCGGGGGAGATAGGGGAAGGGTTAGTTTCATTCGGGCCTCAGTCGACACAACTGTCAAGCAAATCCCGGCACAGGAGGATCAGCGATTCGGTCGCTTGCGATGAAGTGGTGGAGCTGGCGTTTGTATAGTCAGGTAGGCGTTGGGCGAGTTGCTCGCGCAAATGTTCGAGCCCCGTATTGATCCGTCGTCCGACGGTGGCAGGGTGCTGATCCCAGGCTTCAGCGATGCGCTGCTTTTTCACTTTTTCGAGAAAGTGCAGACGCAGAAAAATCAGCGCCTGCGAGTCGACGACGGCAAGACTCTGAAACGCTTCGGCGATGGCTTCGCGGATGCGCTCCCGTTCGTCGCTGGTCACCGAGTATTCCGACGCGTGTCCGTTCAGTCCGGCGTCGGCACGGTTGGCGGCCGTTTTCGGATCGATCGACACGGCATCGATCCAATCAGCTTCCGGTTCAACGCCGGCGGCGCGCTGGCGATACTCCGAGCGGCGCAGCGCTGAGTAGAATCGATTGCGGGCGCTGCGTTTCAGCCAGCCTTCCAGGGAACCGAATCCCTGGTAGCGCTGCAGCAGTGGTACGCGCTTTTTGCCGTTGCGGCCCTTGCCGGCGAAACCGCCGAAGCATTCCGAAAAGACATCGTCAACCGCGTTGCTGGCCTCTTCTCTGGAACGAGCGTCCCAGCTGAGCTTGAAAAGATAAGCCTGAACCGCAGGACGAAATTCGTTGAGGAAGCGGCTCACTTCTCCCGGCCAGCCATCCATCACGCGGCGAGCGAAGGTAAGATCATCGCGGCGTTTCGCCTTGGACTCAGATAGCGTCGGCGTTGCCGATTTTGAAGCAGGGCGGTCCGAGT
>JBBKXR010000119.1:0-27494 GCA_037969585.1 Verrucomicrobiales bacterium | reverse complement strand
ATGATCGGGCCAATTGCCTGGTTGAGCTTGAGCAAGCTGTTGAGGAAAGTATCGAGCTCGGCACCGTTGAGTTCGATGCCGGTCTCGACGCGGATCATCAGGGCGTGGCGTTCGGCGTTGCTTAGCGACTGGTGTTTTTCCGCCAGTGCATGCGCGGCGTCGCTTGCGGAGGAACTGGACAGGGCGTCGGTTCCGGGGGCGCCAATCGGCGGCTTGGGCGACATGGTTTTGGGCCCTTTAATCGGTTCAACGGTGCTCGGTTTGCCGATGGCGAGCGGTGTTCCTCCGCCACCGGCCGTGCCGTTCGGAAGAAAACGGATCGACGACGAGGCGAGTAAGCGGTTGCCGGGAAATTCTGAAAATTTGGGAAACTTTGTCCCGAAGGCCCAAGGGGTGGCCGAGACAATTAATCCGCCGCCGGTGGCTGCGTAATCGGAGAGCCGATCGAGCTGGCTGTCGGTGGTTCCGCCAGGCTGACCGACGATACAGTAGACGTCGATTCCAGGCGCTGGAAAGTCGGCAGGGTCGATAACCTCGGCTTTGCAGCCGGCGCTGTTGAGCCTGGTTACCAATGGCGCGAGATCGGGGTGCACTCCGACTGACGGTGTGCCGGATCTGCCTGCCCAGCGAACGGCGTTGGCGATCAGATTGGCGACGGATTCTTGATCATGGAAACCGCCGTCCTTCAGGAAACTGCCGTGGGTGAAGGCGACGACTCGTCCCTTTGCTGCGCCTTTGCCAGCGAGCGATGCGGCGGCGATAACGCCTCCGTCGGAACTGGAAAGGACGCTGATTGCGTCGTCGGCGATGATGCCGATCTTGCCGGGGACGGATTCACCAAAGTCGATTTCGCCACCGTCGCGGGTGATCAATTCACGGGACGCCGGGTCAGATGCAAGGATCTGCGGGAGCTGGGAAAAACAGAGAGCTGCGCAAATCAATGAGCTGGCGAACGGTCGTGAACTGGACGGCATGACGGGAGTTATTTTGACTCAATCTCAAAACTGAGCGCTTCGAGTGGGGACTCGGCGCTGGATTTCAGTGTCAGATATAGCGGCTCGGCGTCGTTTTGTGACAGCCGATCGGTCAGTATGACACGATCGTCGGGGTTTTGCGTCTCCTCCCAAATCGATGCTTCGAAGGTGATCGCCGATTTGCCGATGATGGGTCCGGACGCAGCATCAGCGCTGAATTTTCCACCGCGGACGCGCAGCGAGGTGACGGGTTGGTTCGGATCGTCGGGACTGAAGGTAATCACTCCCCAACTGACCGGAAGGCCATCCAGCGAAACGGTGCCGGAGACGCTGGCGCGTTCGGATTTCTCGACGAAGAAACCGTTGTTGCGCAGCCAAGTGACAAGGTGATCTGACCAGGTGCCGGTGGCCGGATCGCCGCGATAGAGGCCGACGCCGTGGGGGCCGCGTTGATAAATGTGCAATTCGGCTGGGATGCTGTTGTCGATCAACGCCTGATAAAAGCGCAGGGAGTTAGCGACTGGCACGGCGGCATCTTCACTGGTGTGAAACAGGAAAGTCGGCGGTGCGTCGCTGGGCACGTTGAACTCGGAGGAGAGCGAGCGGATTTTTGCCGAATGATCGTCGGGATCCTTTTCGCCGCTGAGGTTAATGCGTGAACCATTGTGAGTGATGCCGTCGATCATGCTGATCACTGGATAGCAGAGCACGGCAAAATCGGGGCGTGCGCTGACTTGATCGATAGGATCATTTTCATCGGCGTCGTAAGCTTTGCGATCGAACAACGTGGCAGCCATCGAGGCGAGGTGACCTCCGGCGGAAAAGCCGATGACTCCGATGCGATCGGGATCGATGCCTGCTTTCTGATCGGCAGCCCGATGGCGCACGGTGCGCAAGGCGCGTTGCACGTCGGCGAGTTGGGCGGGGTAGTGGTAGCCTTTTCCACCAAGTCGGTAGTGAAGGACAAAAGCACTGACGCCGAGGTCGTTGAAAAACTGGGCAATCTGGTGGCCTTCGTGATCGCCGGCAAGTCCGCCGTAGCCGCCACCCGGGCAAATGACGATGGCGGCACCGTTGCGTTTTTCGGGGTCGGCAGGGTAGTCGATCAGCTTCGGCCGGTCGCTGTCAATCTCGGCATTGTAGTAGGGAGCTTCACCTTCCGGCCAGAGTGGTGCGGAAGGTTGCTTGGCGTCGATCGCAGTGGGCAGGGCGAGGGTGAGAGAGAGGGCGAGCAGGGCGAGGATTGTAGTGAGACGGCGGGTCATCGGTTTAGGGCGTTGGGATGAGGGATTGTTTCAGGCGCCGAGGTCGGCGCGTAGCTGTTCGAGTTGAGATTTCAAAGTGGCGACTTCGGATTCGAGATCCTCGACGCGAGTTTCGAGTTCGCCGCGCCAGGTGGGAGTTTCGATGACGGTGTTGCTGGTGCTTGCCGATGATGATGACGGGGGTGATGCGGTCACCGTGTTCGCCGGTTCGCCGCTGAGCAGATGGACGTAGCTGGGGACGCGCCGACCTCCACCAGTGGGGAATTTTTTCACCAGCGGGTAGGGCTCGTAGTGAATCAGGGTGTCGAGAGCCGCTTCGACTTTCGAGACGTCATTGAAAGCGTGCATGCGTTCGGTTCGCTGGCGAAGCTCACCTGAAGATTGCTGGCCGCGCAGCAACAGCACGCAGATTAGAGAGCGCTGGGCTTCGGTCAGGTCGGGAAACTTGTTTTCCAGTTGGTGCTTAAATTTGGCGACTCGCGCACCTGCCTGGTGAACCAACATGCCAAGACCGCCGTAGCGCAGGTCTTCCATGGTTTGTTCGACCAAGGAGGAATCGAAGGCGACCACGGGTTCGCGGCTGCTCGACTGATTGCAAGCGCTGACCAGAGCATTGAGGGTGAGCGGGTAGTGGTCGGGTGTGGTCGCCTCTTTTTCAAGAAGGCAGCCGAGTACGCGTGCTTCTTCGAAGCTAAGGTTGACCCGGGTTGGCTTCCTATTTTCGGACTCGTGGTCTCGGTCTAGCTCTTCGTCGGATTCGGTATCGTTCATTTTTGGGGACAGTGGCAGGGATTCATGACACATTTCAAGCGCGATGACGGATCAATGGCAGCGCGATATGATCAGTGGCCAAAAGCGGGTTACGGCGATGGGTTCGTTGGTGATTTTTGTTTGGAGTGCGACTCTGAGCTTACCCGCACTTGGGCAGGACGAAAAGCACTACCACGAGGAGAGCAGGGCGAATCCGATCGACGCGGTGCCGGGTGCCTCCAAAGGTTGGCGCAGCATGGTGGCTCGATTGAACGGCATCGCCCGCAGTGGCCCCGTCGACGTGTATTTTCTCGGCGATTCGCTGACGCAGTTCTGGCAGAATCAGGGGCAAGCGGTGTGGGCTTTGGATTATGCGCCACTCAACGCGGGTAACTTCGGGATCGCGGCTGATCGTGTGGAGAATATCTTGTGGCGTTTGCAGAATGGCAATCTCGGCGGGCTGCAGCCGAAAGCATTCGTGTTGATGATGGGAACCAATAATCTCGCGGCAACCCCGGCTGATCCGCCTGCAAAGGTTGTCAGCGGCATCGTCCAAGTGTTGAATTTTATCAAAAAAAAGCGGCCGTCCGCCAAGATCCTGCTGGTATCGATTTTGCCGAACGGCGATGCTCCGCAAAGTGACCTGCGCGAAAATATTGCCGAGACCAATCGACTGCTGGCGGCAACTTGCGATGGGTTGGCTTGGGTTGAATTTGTTGATGCGCATAACTCTTTCGTCGATAGCGAGGGCCGATGGAAGCCGGGGCTGACGCTCGACGGAACCCATCTGACAGCAAAAGGGTATGACGTGCTGTCGAATCGACTTCGCCCTGCGCTGGGCAAAGCACTGAAATCTCAGCCGATCGACAAGAAAGCGCCATGAATCCTACCCTGCGTCGACGACTTGAGATACTGACGCCTGCCGGGGTGACTTTTATAGCGGTGCTCTGCGGAGTTTTAGCTTCGCCCTTGATCGGCAAGATCGGCTGGCTGGCTAAGCCGTGCAGTTTTCGGGCGACAACGGGATTGCCTTGCCTTGCGTGTGGTGGAACGCGTGCGGTGCAGGCTCTGGCCAGAGGGGATTGGTTGGTGGCGTTGAAGTTTAATCCGCTGGTGGTGGTCGGTGTTTTTGCGGCGGTCATCTGGTTTGCGCTTGCGGTGTGCCGGGCGTGGCGGTGGAGTCCAGAAGTTTCCGGCGCTAGGCTGGGCGGGTCGAATCGGGTGCGCTGGGCCTTGATCGCTTTGGGTCTCGCAGCGGTGGCTAACTGGATCTACCTGTGGAAATACTTGCCAGTTTGAGTGAACCAGCGTGCGTCGCGCTATTGCGGCTTGGCAAAAGTGGCCAGTCCGTGGCAAAAGAGAGCCATGAAAATCCTGCGAATCTTTATTCCGCTGACCTTGCTGGTTGGCGTAGCACTTTTTGTTCTTTGCCAACCGACTGCGAGCCAGGGCCAGAATGACAAAAAGAAGAAAGCGAAGCAGGCAGAACCGATTCGTGCGCTGATGATCACTGGCGGTTGTTGTCACGACTACAACATGCAGAAGGACATCTTGATGAGCGGCATCAGCGAGCGCGCCAACGTGACATGGGATTTGGTCTACGAGCAGTTCGGCGGCAAAGATCATAAGATCGGGCGCTACCTCGATCCGGATTGGGCGAAAGGTTACGATGTGGTCGTGCACAACGAATGTTACGGCGGCGTGACCGACAGTGCCTTTGTCGACAGCATCGTTAAAGCCCACACCGATGGCGATGTCGGTGCGGTCATGCTGCATTGCTCGATGCATAGCTACCGCGCTGCGGAGACGGATTCGTGGCGCAAGTTGATCGGTGCCAGTTCCTTCAATCACGGCCAGAAGCATCCGATTTCGGTGAAAAAAATGAATGGCGAACATCCGGTGATCGCCGCCGTGCCCGCCGATTGGACGACGGTCGATGGAGAGCTCTACAACACCAACCCGAAGACTCATCCCGACGCAAAAATGTGGGACAGCGCAACGCCGCTGGGCGAAGGCAGCATGCCGCTGACGCCGGAACCTCAGACCTGCATCTGGCTGAACGAATACGAGGGTAGCAAAGTGTTCGCGACCACCATCGGGCACCACAACGAAACGATGATGGATCCGATCTATCTCGATCTGGTGACGCGCGGTCTGTTGTGGTCGGTTGGTAAGCTCGGCGATGACGGCAAGCCTGTTGAAGGCGCCGGCCCGCAGTAGAGAGGGTCGGTTTTTTCTGCGCGGTTTTGCTGGCAATGCGCATGGTCGGCGCTATGCCTTTGGGGTGGCGAACGCAGATCTCAGACTCCTGCCGAACGGTCACCTCGCCTTGGGTGAGGCGACCGCGTCGGGTGGCGGTTCGGCAGCGGGATCAACCGGTTTTTCCAAGCCGGTAAGATTGGCATTTTCGAAATCTTCGGGCGCCGGGTTGATCGCTCTGGCGACTGATGCGGCTGAGGAAGTCCTTGATCCGGCGGCGGCTTATTGGCGTGAATTCGGCGGCGAATTTCTGGTCCGCCTCTGTCAGGCTCCGCCGTCCCAGCGTGAGGGTGAATGGATCGATGTGGCTTGCCCGGACGGGGGCGAACTGCAGGGGTGGCAACGTAAAGCGCCGCCGGCGGCGGGCATGGAATATTTATCAGCTGAGAGACTGGCGGACCTTTGGGCATCGATGAATGGGTACGCGGCGGCCGAGGTAGCAGAGCATGAAGGCGCGGTCGATGGGTGGTTGAAAAAGCGTCATCCGCTGTGGCGGATGGTTGGGCGGGTGACATTTCATTTGGCCGAAAATAAATCGAGCGAGGAGTTTCCGTTCGCGTTTCTGGCGACTTACACGCATCGGCTGTCGAAGGGGGCGCGCTTGCAGTATCTTCCCTTGGGGAGAGCGCTTAAGCAGTCGATCGAGAGCAACGATTTGCGTCGCTTGGAGGCGTTACTGGCACCGGTGCAGCGTGCCGCCGAGTTGTCGGATCTGGCGCGGGAGTTGCTCGATTCGCGCAAGGTGTTTCAGGCTCTGGCGTGGACACCTGCAGAGGCGTTCCGGTTCTTACAGGCGGTGCCGCGGATGGAAGCCGGAGGCGTCATTGTAAAAGTACCTGATTGGTGGACTGGCGGCCGACCGTCGAAGCCGCAGGTTGGGGTGACCTTGGATTCGAAGAAAAAAACCACGGTCGGCTTCGCGGCGATGCTTGGGTTCGACGTCAACGTCTGCCTCGAAGGTGAAAACCTGACGCCGGAGCAGTTGCAAGCCTTGATGGAAAGTGCGGGCAATTTGGTATCGATCAAAGGCCGCTGGGTGGAGATCGATCGCGAGCGGCTCAGCCAGGCGCTGGACCATTGGCGTCGTGCGTCGGCAGCCGTGGCGGAGGGTGGACTGAGTTTTGCGCAGGGAATGCGAATGTTGGCCGGATTCACTTTTGGCGAAGCCAGCGGTATCGGCGAACTCGACGCTGCTATGTCGGCGGAAGGTGGCGGCGATTGGTCGCTGATCACCGCGGGTGGAAAGTTTCGTGAACTGCTCGATCAGCTGCGCGATCCGGGCGCAGGCGATGGCAAGGCGGTGGTAAAACTTGGCAAGGCACTTAAGGCAGATCTCCGGCCTTATCAACAGGCGGGCGTCGATTGGCTCTGGCAGCTGTCACAACTGGGGCTGGGCGGTTGCCTTGCCGATGACATGGGCCTCGGCAAAACCTTGCAGGTGATCGCGCTGCTGCTCAAGCTGCGCCGCACGCGTGAGGAGGATGGCGTGTCGCCGAGTCTGGTCGTGGTGCCAGCGTCGCTGGTCGGAAACTGGCGGGCGGAGATCGAGCGTTTTGCCCCGTCTCTGAAGGCGCGTTATGCGCATGCTTCGCAGATGCCGCGTGATGAGTTGGCGACTTTGGCGGACGAACTCGGCAAGACAACGATCGATGTCGTAATTACCACCTACGGCATGCTCGGGCGTATCGATGGGCTCGCTGAAATTAACTGGCGGATGGTCGTGCTCGACGAAGCCCAGGCGATCAAAAATCCGCGCACTGCACAGTCGAAAAAAGTGCGCGAAGTGGCGAGCGGTTCTCCGACGCGCTTCGCACTGACCGGAACCCCGGTCGAAAACAGTGTCGGTGATTTGTGGGCACTGTTTGATTTTCTCAATCCGGGACTGCTTGGCACGGCGACCCGGTTTCGCGAAGTGAGTTCGAGTCTCGCCGAGAGTGGTGGCGAATCGGCAGGCTATGCCAAGCTTAGAACGCTGGTCAGCCCGTATATTTTACGCCGCCTGAAGACCGACCGCACGGTGATCTCTGACTTGCCGGACAAAACCGAAGTCAGGGCGCTGTGTTCGTTGACCAAAGGGCAGGCGACGCTGTATCAGAAGACGGTTCTGCAACTCGCCGAAGACCTTAAGGATGCGGAAGGCATCGAGCGTAACGGACTGGTGCTCACCTACCTGATGCGCTTGAAGCAAATATGCAACCATCCCGCGCTGTGGACGGGGAGTGGTAATTTTGACGCAAAGGACAGCGGTAAGCTGCGCCGACTGCGGGAGATTTGTCAGGAGATTGCGTCACGCGGCGAGAAGGTTCTGGTGTTCTCTCAGTTCCGCGAGATGTGTGGGCCGCTGACCGAATTCCTCGAAGCGGACGACATCTTTGGACGCGCCGGGTTGTTGCTGCACGGAGGCACGGCAGTGAAGCGTCGTCAGAAATTGGTCGAGCAATTTCAGAATGACAACGGCCCGCCGTTTTTCGTCATTTCATTGAAGGCGGGCGGAACGGGCTTGAACCTGACCGCCGCGTCACACGTGATTCATTTTGACCGATGGTGGAATCCCGCCGTCGAGAACCAGGCGACCGATCGGGCATTTCGTATCGGTCAAAAAAACAACGTGCTGGTGCACAAGTTCGTGTGCTCGGGAACGATCGAAGAACGCATCGATCGGGTGATCAGCGAGAAGCAGGAACTGGCTGACGAAATTCTCGGCACGTCCGCCGGTGCCGAGAAAATGCTCACCGCGATGAGCAACGAGGAATTGCTCAAATTCGTGTCGATGGATTTGGAAGCGGCGGTTTTTTAAAATCCCCTAATCATCCTTACCGATCGCATCGGCAAGGCAGGACAGCAGGATTTCCATGTTCACCGGCTTGGGCAACACGTTCATGGTTCCCGCCTGTGCCACCGACCCTGAACTGGTTTCACCTTCGGCGACCAGTGCGGTCAGCATGATCACCGGCACTTTGCGCAGCATCGGGTCGTCTTGAAACTGTGCAGCGACGTCGCCGCCGTCCATGTCGGGCATGACGATGTCGAGCAGGACTACATCCGGCTGGAACTCGCGGGCGACATCGAGGGCTCGAGTCGATTTATTTTCGATCTGAACCTGGTAGTCACCAGTCTTCTCGAGATTCATTTTGAGGAGTTTGGTGAAACCTTCCTCGTCGTCTACAACCATTACTTTTTTCACGTCTGTATGTCCTTCCTTTGAATACTAATTAACTATCTATTGTGTGCGCCTCAGCTGTCAACTGCGTCCCGTTCGGCCTTGGGGACTTTGATGGTAATTCGCACCCGCGCACCGCCGAGCATTCGGTTTTCTACCTCGATGGCACCACGATGCAGCTCAACGATTTTCTTAACTACGGAAAGGCCGAGGCCGGTTCCGACTCCCGTGGCTTTGGTGGTAAAGAAGGGATCAAAAATCTTGCGTAAATTCTCTTCGCTGATGCCGCTGCCGTTGTCGCAGACTTCGATGACGACTACCTCGTCGCCGCTGCGCAGATGATTGGCAGTGCGGGCACCGTGGTCGCGTGGAACCTCGCCGAGCTTTGTCGCAAAGGCGGTGATTTCCAGCTTGGCGTGGGCGGCCTCATCCATCGCGTGGATGGCGTTATTAAAAAGATTTACCAGCACCTGCTCGAACTTGCTGTTGTCGATCTTCAGCGGTGGCAGATCCACTGCAATGTCAGTGACGACCTCGACGCTGGAGCGGGTGACCTGGTGGCGGACCAGAAGCAGTGCATGTTCGATCAATGGACGCACATCGCCGAGTTCGAGTTGCAACTGCCGGTCGGATGAAAAGTCGACCATGCCACCAATAATCTTATCGGCCCGACTGATGGCCTCGCGCATTTCCGTCAAGATCTCCTCGACGTTCGGGTCGTTTGGATCGATGCCGCCGGTCAAATACTCGACACCCATCAGTAGCAGGGCGAGGGGGTTCTTCACTTCGTGGGCAACGCCGGCAGCCATGCGCCCGATCGATTCCATTTTCTCGGCTTGAATCAACTGCAGCTGCGTTGATTTAAGTTCGGCCGCCGTCTGGCTGACGTTCTGATTCAGCCTCTCCAACTGCTGACGGGCGTGGACGCGCTCAGTAATGTCCTCGGCGATGCCAACGACCAGATCGCGTCCGCTGACCGTGTCTTTGACCGGAATCTTGGTGGTGTGCAGCCAGATTTCACCGCCTTTTTCGGTGTCGACGATTTCCTCGGGAACGTCAAGCGGTATGCCGTGTTTGACCACGCTGATGTCTACCTCCCGATAGTAATCGGCCGATTCGGTCGAGAACATATCGTAGTCCGTCTTACCGAGCGCTCGAGCGCGGGGAATTGTGGTGATCGCTTCCTGTTTTTTGTTCCACAGGATCATGCGGAAGTCATCGGTGGCGTCTTTTACGAACAGCGCGACCGGTAGATTATCGAGGACGGTGCCGAGAAAGGCTTCGTTGTGGCGCAGAACGTCAAGGGTTTCCTGGAGGTTCTGACGCGAAGTCTCGCGGGGTAAACGTTGCGTTTTTGACCCGTCAGTCATCGCATCTGGCTCCTCGGCGCGGGTTTCATTGCCACGAGGTTAGTCAGTTGGATCCTAAATGAGAAGTCTATTTCGCGTCGCTGCCGTTTTTTGTCGGCTGGCCGGTTTTTAAAGCCCACGATGAATGTGCTCCAGAGCGAGCACGGCGTAGGCGGTGACCAGCACGCGATCGTTTTCCCACCAGCGGCTCGAATCTTCGTTGAGCCATGAGCCGTCTTGCTGCTGCAGGTCGAAAAGTTTGACTGCCAGTTGCTCGCGCCAGTCGACACTACTGCCATCGCTGAGAGCCAGCTGGTTGACGCCGGCAGCGGTCAGTGCCTTGGCCATGGTGTGATAATAATAGTAGAGCCCCTGCGCTTCGAGCCCGGGATTCTCCTCGACGGTGAAGTTGCGACCGAGCCACTTCATCACAGCACCAACGCGCTCATCGTCGGCGTCGAGGTCGGCGTAGATAAAGCTCAACAAGCCTGCGTAGCTCATGCTGCCGTAAGAACGCAGGGCCACTTTTTCGCCGCCCGCGATTTCGTCTTCACCGGCCTTGCTGTCGCCGGGAAAGTAGACGAAGCCGCCGCGGTTTTCATCGGTCACTGTGGCGAACTCGAGTTTCTTGGCGGTTTCGTCGGAGTTCTGCGAAAGACTGACGAATTTGATCGCAGCATCCCAGTCCAGTTCAAACTCCGCATCCTCTTTCAAGGCGCCGGATTCGGTCAGTGCCTTTCGGGAATAATGTAGAGCCTCCAGCGCCAGATGCGTGTTTGATAAATCCGAGTGCGCATAACTACCACCGTAACCGATGCCGCCGTCGAACTCGCTGTCGACCACTCCCTGGACATCGTAGTCCTGTTGCTGGTTGATTAAAAAGCGTCGTCCGCTGCGCACCAGCTCGAGGTCCTGTTCGCGTCCGGATTGAACCAGTGCCATCATCGAAAGCGCCGTGTTATAGGTGGCCAAGCCCTTGCCGTAGATGCCGCCACCGCGTTTCGCGTTGCTACCAATAAAATCGAGCGCCTTGTTCAGTTCCGCCGAGAGCTCAGCTTCAGGATTGCGACTGGGGTCGCCGAGAACGGCGGCCACCGGCAATGCCGTCAGCGCGGGATAATCGGTTTCGCTCCAGGCGCCGGTCTCGGCGTTCTGTTGGGTCGCCAGATATTTCAAGCCGCGGTCGATAGCATGTTCGATTTCGAGACGCAGCGAAACGTTGCCAGCCGCGCCGGTTCGGGTTTTCACTTTGTCGCTAGTCGAGGCAGTGGTGTCCTGTGCTGACGAGGTCGAAAGAGACAGGCCGACCAACAGGATGGAGAAATATGAGAACAACAAGCGGATCATTTTTCTGAGGTAATGTTAAGGTTTCGAAAGGATTTATTGCGATTTTTGGTCACTCGCTACCGGCGCGATTACGAGGGTGATCTCGGTACCGAGTTCAGGTGTTTTCTCCGCATTGGCTAGCCAGCGTTCGTCGTCGTCGCTGCCATCGGTCATGGTGTTGAGCATCGCGCCTCGATACAGATAAATGGCGATCAACGTGCCATCCATATCTGCGGCGAAATCGCCTTCGTATAAATACGATCCCGAGTAGACCCATGGCTCGTTCGGCATCACCGCGTTGCGTTTGCGATCAAAGATCCAATCTGAGAGCGGCGCGGCTTTGTGTTCGCCGTCGACTTCCCATTCAACCGTCAGTGCCACCGATTGGCCGCGCTGCTTGGCTCCGGCGGGACCTTTCTTTTCGTCCTCGGGATAGAACACATCGAAGACGTCACCCTCGCCATCTTTGTAGTGGCACAGCTTCATCACGACCTGGAGTTGCGACGGAATAATGTTGGTGACCAGGAGGCTCTCATGAATCTTGCCGTCACCGTGAACGAGCGCGTATTCGAGGATACCCTCGCGCATGTTTATCGCTGTCGGTACCCGAATTTCGCGAGTCTTGCCGTTGAAGCGGATGTCGCCGAGCCGGTAGCGGTTTTCACCGACCTTTTCCACTTTCGGGGTGGGTGCTGTCTGTGGGGATTCAGCCTTTTGCGTTGGCTCTGCTGCGAGTGCGGAAATGCCAATCGCGCTCAACCAAACGGTGGCCAGCATCGTATTACCGTATAAGAATCTTCGCATCAGGAGCATTGCAGCCAGAGTGTATCATTCGTGGCGGCAAAATGCGTCCGCGAATGCGTGCGATCTCGACCCAGCTAATCGTCATGAAAAACTCGACTCCTCATATCGTCGTCCTTGGTGCAGGTTTTGCCGGGATCGAGTTTTGCTCCGCGATGAGTAAGCGCGACGATGTTCGGATCACTTTGATCGATCGGCAGAATCATCACCTGTTTCAGCCGCTGCTGTATCAGGTAGCATCGGCGGGATTGGCAGCGCCGGAGATCGCTCAACCGGTGCGGTCGATTTTCAACCAGCAGGAAAATCTGCACGTGCTGATGGCTGACGTCACCGCCATTGATGTGCACAATCGCCGTGTTGAAATCGCCGAAGACACGCCGGTCGACTATGACTATCTGGTCATCGGAATCGGGGTGAAGACCGGCTACTTCGGTCACGACGAATGGGCACCCCATACCCGTGGGCTGAAGTCGCTCGATGATGCGACCGCGATTCGGCGCGATGTGTTGCTAGCCTTCGAACGTGCGGAAATGTGTCATGATGAGGAACAGCGCAAACGCCTGATGACAGTCGTCATAGTCGGCGGCGGTCCGACGGGTGTCGAGTTGGCGGGCGCCTTTGCCGAGTTGACCCAACACGTACTGCGCGGCGATTTTCGCCAAATTGATCCGACCCATGCGAGAATCGTTCTGATCGAAGCGCAGTCGAAACTGCTGCAAATGTTCGACCCGAGTCTGTCCGATTACACGGCGGAGAAACTTACTTCGATGGGCGTCGAAGTGCGCACCGACACTTCGGTGGAAAATGTCAGCGAAGGCATCGTCGAAGTGGCCGGTGGTGAAAGAATCGAGGCGGCTAATATCATCTGGGCGGCCGGCGTCGAAGCGCCTGCCATCGCACGTGCGATCGACGGTGTGGAGCGCGATAGGGCGGGGCGTTTGGTGGTCGAAACCGACCTTAGTCTGCCGGGACACCCGGAGGTCTTTGCGGTGGGCGATATCGCGAGCTGCACCGACCAGGCGGGTGTTCGTGTGCCGGGGCTATCGCCGGCGGCGATGCAAATGGGCAAGCATGCGGCGAAGGTCATCGTTGATGACTTGAAGCGAAAGGCGCGCGGGGCGGCGGCTTCAGATTACAAGGTGCGTCCGCAGTTTCGCTATTTCGACAAGGGCAGCATGGCGACAATCGGGCGCTCGGCGGCGGTGGCGAGTGCGATGGGGCTGAAGTTTACCGGACTGATCGCCTGGTTGATGTGGCTGTTTGTCCATCTGCTGTTCCTGGTCGGCTTTCGCAATAAACTCGCGGTGTTGCTGCAGTGGTTTTACGGCTACGTGCGTTATCGGCGTGGCGCTCGAATCATCAATGGCATGGACCGTCTCGAATGAAGGTTGTCGCGCAAATCGTGCGTTGCTTTCGCGGGTTCGAGAAGCGAGCCTTTGCCTGCTTTGTTTATGAATTTTCGAGTTAAGTCAGTGTTTGGATTGTGCTGTTGGGTTGGGTTGTCTTTTGTAGGGCAACTTGAGGCGCAGCAGGGTGCGGGAGACGTGCCTGCGGAGGTCCGGCAGATTGTTACACAGCGTTGCGGGACTTGTCATTTGGTGCCGCCGCCGTCGTCGATTCCCAAGGCGTCGTGGCCGCACATTATGAACGAGATGGTGATGTTATCGGCGCAGGCCAACGCGCCGATGACGAAGGACGAGGCAACGAACATTTTGCGCTTTTATCAAACCTCGGCGCCGGATGCGATGCCGCCTTTCAAGGGGAAGTTCGAAGCGGCAAAATTGAATTTTTCCAAGCAGGCGGTTGGCATTCCTCCGCAGCGGGAACGGCCAACGGTGACACATGTCGAGGTGACGGATCTGGACGGTGACGGCACGGATGATGTGGTGGTAACGGACAATGATAATTCGCAGGTGTCGTGGCTTCGCTATCAGTCGGACGGAACGTGGCTGGAGACGGTATTGGCCAGCGTCGATGCGCCGGTGCACAGCGAGACATTTGATCATGACGCCGATGGTGATCTCGACATCGTAGTCGCGTCGATGGGCTTCATGCATCCCAACGATCAGCTGACAGGCGCAGCGATTTTGTTGGAAAACGATGGTGAGCAGAATTTTACGTCGACGACTTTGGTCAGTGGCACGCCGCGCATTTCGGATGTGCAGCCGGGCGACTTCGACAACGATGGCGATTTCGATTACTTGCTGGCGATGTTCGGCTGGCGGACGACGGGCGGTTTTGCGTGGCTGGAGATGCGGGCGGGTGGCTTGCCCCCGCAGTTGCATCCGATCGGTGCGATCAATGGAGCGATGCTGGTTGAGCCGATTGATTTTGATGAAGATGGCTTGCTTGATTTTGTCGGACTGATCACTCAGCAGCATGAGGTGCTAATCGCCTATCGCAATCGGGGCGTCGGTTTTTTCCCTGAGGTGCTCAGCCGTGCGCCGCACCCTGCTTTTGGCTCGTCCGGCTTTGAATTGGTTGACTTCGATGGCGACGGCGACATCGACATTCTGATGAGTAACGGTGACTACATGGATACCGACAACAGCACCAAGCCTTACCACGGGGTGCGCTGGCTCGAGAATACGGGCTCGTTCAAGTTTGTGCCGCACGAGCTAGTCTCTTTGCCGGGATGTTATCGGGCGGTAGCGCGCGATCTCGATGGTGATGGAGATCTGGATGTGGTGGCGGCGAGTCTTTTTTACGGATGGAAAGAGACTCCGGTGCCGAGTTTGGTGTGGCTGGAGAATGACGGCCAGCAGAACTTCACGGCACGACAGATCGCGGACCACCCGACTAATCTGGCGACAGTCGATGTCGGAGACTTTAACGGGGATGGCAAACTAGACATCATCGCGGGTGGCATGCACGTCGCGGGGCCGCTCGGCAAGGTAGGGCGCTTGACGGTGTGGATGGCCGAGTGAGTGATCAGGGCACAAAAAAGCCGGGCGAACCCGGCTTTTTCGTTAAGTGTTAGTAGATGTAGCGATCGCCGTGGGGCGGGCGGTTGTCGTACTGCGGCTGGTTGCCGTAGGACGGATTGCCACGCGGTGAGCCGGGAGGGGCCGGCGGGCGAGGGTAACCGCCTTGCGGGGCGGTTCCGTATACGTCGTCCTGGGCGCTACCGAACAGGGCACCGGCGAGGACGCCAAGAGCACCGCCAACGGCTGCGCCTTCAAGTCCGCGTCCGCTCTGGTGACCGATGATGCCGCCGGCAGCTGCGCCGACCAAACCGCCACCAACTGCGCCTTGTTTGGCGTAGGGGCCTGCGGCACACGAACTGAAGCTGAGAGCGACTGCGGCGAGTGCCGTAGTAACTCCCGCGCCCTTTAAGTATGTGATGAGCTTTTTCATTATTGGATTCCAGAACTGGCGTTCAGCGCTGAGAGATCAGTATCTGCCACGGGCGCGATTGTCGTCGTCGCTGGCACTGCCGAGTGCAGCACCACCGAGAGCGCCGGCACCGGCGCCGATAGCGGCTCCTTCCAGAGCGCGACCACTTTGGTTGCCGATGATCGCACCGGCGACGCCACCTAGCGCGGCTCCGCCGACGGCACCGCGTTTGGCATTAGGGCCTGCGGCACATGAGCTGAGGCTGATCGCCAGCGCTGCAAGCAAGGGCAGGGCGAGAAGTTGTTTGAGTTGTAAGACGGACTTTTTCATAGGTGGAGGGATGGGTTTTCTGGGGGGAGTGATAGTACGACGCCATCCGAGACGGCGAACCTCTGCCGTTGAGACGCAAGAGATTGGTGAACTATTCATCTTTTCCGGAGAAAAATCACATGCTAATTATTTTAACGATAAAACTGGTGGAATTGTGGCGTTGCTGTCAGCGGTCGACGGGGCTTAGAGTGGGGCCATGAACTACCAAAACCTTTCGCTTCGTCGGTGCCTGAGCGCGGTTGCCGTCCTCGTTTGTTTCCCAGTCCTTGCCGCCACTGTCAGTGCGGCGGATATCGATGGTCGGGTGTTTGAAATGCGCACCTATCACACCAACGATGGCAAGCTCGACGCGCTGCATTCGCGGTTTCGCGACCACACGGTTCCGCTTTTTGAAAAGCATGGCATGACCAATATCGGCTATTGGGTGCCGAAGGAAGGTGACGGCAACACCTTGGTGTATCTGATGGCGTATCCGAATCGCGAAGCGCGGGATACCAGCTGGAAGGCATTTATGGATGATCCCGATTGGAAAGCGGCCTATACGGCGTCGACGGCGGACGGCAAGCTGGTGAAAAAAGTCGACTCGGTTTTTCTCAAGCCGACGGCGTGGTCGCCGGCGGTGACGGTGGCCAAGAAGGGCCCGCTGCGTTTGTTTGAATTGCGTCAGTACACGACCAACGAGGGCAAGCTCGACGATTTGCACGCGCGTTTTCGCGATCACACGATCGATCTTTTTGGCAAGCACGGCATGACCAATCTCTGGTACTTTGAGGTGTTGCCCGGGCAGAAAGAAGATGCGCTCCCGGCAGCGACTACCTTGATCTATTTTCTCGCTCACGCGGATGATGCGGCGCGCACGGCGAGCTTCGATGCGTTTCGCGACGATCCCAAGTGGTCGGCTGCCCGTGACGCTTCAGAGGCGGATGGCAAAATTCTTATCAAGGATGGGGTGCAGTCGACCTTGTTGGTGCCGACGGACTACTCGCCGATGAAGTGAGCTCTCGCGAGCGAGTTAGCTGTGCACAATTGGGGAGCAACGGGAAATTCGCTTGCCAAGCGGGCGCATCGATGGACAGAGTGCCTGCTATGAAAATTGAGGGCAATCCACTGTGGGTCCGCGTGTTTGCGGTTGGTTTGATCGCGCTTGTGGGGGTGGAATTTGCCGCGGCTCAAGCGCCTGCAGAGGCTGATGCGCCGGCTGCGGCTGATGGAGCAGTCGACGCGGAAGGCTTGGCGATTGCTCAGGCGCTGGAGGCCATGGGGTGGAAGCGCGAAGGGGTTGGCGAACTCGGCGAGTGGGCGGAGGTGCAGATCCCGAAGGGGTATCGGTTCACGGGAAAATCGGGAACCAAGCAATTTTTGGAGTTCACCAACAACATTCCCGGTGGCGGCGAATTGGGGATTATCGCTCCGGAGGAGTTCGACTGGTGGGTTCTGTTTGAGTTCGATGAATCGGGCTACGTGAAAGACGAAGACAAGGACAGTCTTGATGCTTCGGCGATGCTCAAGTCGATGAAGGAAGGGCAGGAAATGGCCAACGAGCAGCGCGAAAGTCTCGGTATGGGGCCGCTGTTCGTTGATCGGTGGGCGCAGGAGCCAAATTATAATGAAGCTACCAACAACCTCGAATGGGCGACCGTGCTGGTTGATGGCGAGGGCAACGAAAATGTGAACTACAACACGCGTCTACTCGGGCGGCATGGGGTGATGGAGGTCACGCTGATCTGTTCTGAGGAGCAGCTGCCAGTGATCCTCGGAGACTTTCAGAACATGGTCGGTGACTTCGGATACAAGGATGGGCAGTCCTACGCAGAATTTAAAGAGGGCGACAAAATCGCTAAAATGGGTCTGGCGGCCTTGATCCTCGGAGGTGGGGCTGCGGTCGCCGCGAAGACTGGATTGTTCGCGGTGGTCGGCAAGTTTTTTAAATGGATCATCGCTGGCTTTGTCGCCATCGGTGTGGCGATCAAGCGACTGTTCACGGGGCGCGAAGATTCCTGACCGTTCGATCGCGACGAGGCTGCATGGCCTTATTTTTGCTGTCGGACATCCCCACGGAACGCGATGTCTGACGGCGAACTTTTCTACTTGGTCTTCACGCTGATTTACCTCGGCGAATGCGTTGTCTGGGTCGGCAAGCGCGGTGTTCCGTTTGTCACCCATTTCGTGCGCCGTCCGCGTCCGCAGCGGGCCAGCGGTAACATCGGCACGGCTCGCGCTGGAGCGGTGATGCTGAATCCGTTCCCTCCGCTGGGCACGGTTTATCTCACCGAGTTGTGGCCGGTTTCGCTGACCGTAGACGGCTTTTCTACCCAAATGCGGGACACGCCGAATCCGGGAGCGCACCCGCCGCGAGTGCGTCGAAAGTTTCGTTGGAGCGAGGTCGAACTGGTCGGCGCGCAGGGGCGTTTCGTCTACGTCAATGGTGACAAGTTAATCGACGTCTGTTCACCTAATCGAGCGATCGAAATAGCGGATCTATTGCGTCGCTTGCGAGACTGCCCTGAGTCAGATGAGCGGGCGGCGATCATCGATCGTGCACTCGATCGGACGCTGAGCGTTCGTCAGGTAGAAAAACGCCATTGCTGGTTGTCGTCGCGAACCGTGTGGCCGCGTGTCGACTGCATCATGTTATTTTTCGTGGCCTTCGGCATGGTGCCGTTCGCCTACTGGCGCTTCGAGTCGGCGCCGCAGTTTTGGTATACGCTGGGGGTGATGTGGTTGTTGATGCTGAAAATCAGCTTCGGATTTTTCTTTCTGCACCGGCGGCTCTATCCGGCGCTGGGCACGGAGCGCTGGCAGTACTTTGTGTTTTCGGTTTTTGTGCCGCAGTTCGCGATGCGGGCAGTCGATGCTTTATCGAAGCCATGGTTGGCGAGTTATCATCCGCTGGCAGTCGCCCAGGTAGTGTCGACGCCAAGACAGGTGAATCGTTTTTCATCGAAGGTACTGCGAGATCTGATTCATCCGCTGGCATTGACTGACTCGAGCGATGCGGTTGCGGTCGACTTTTTTGAAAAACATTTGCGGCCGGCGGTACAGCGTTTTTGCCTGAGGCAGGGGCTTGAGTGGCAAAAAATCGACGGTCCGCCGGCAGCGGAATCAATCGAGCCAGGGTGTGAACGCTACTGTCCACGATGCTCCACTCAATATGACTCCACCGCTGAGGCCTGTGCGGACTGCGGAGAGATACCGACCCGGGTTATTGGCTGAGCGAGGGGAGGAAAGGAGAGGCGGGTATTTTGGCGTGGCGGCTGGGGGGAGCACCGAGCGGCGGAGTCCAGTTTCCATGTTTGTGAAGATTACTAAATATAAGCTAGTTATTAACAAATATTGACAATGTTATAATTACTGTTATTTTTTCGGACTAGACTCTCCCGCATCAACCGATGTGGGCTCACTAAAACCAGCCAAGCAATACAATCCAGACTATGAAAAAATCTCTGCTCCTCGGCGCTATGATCCTGCTCGGCAGTGCCGTCAGCCAAGTTCACGCCGGCCCAGCCAAAGGTCCTGTGGCCGCCGCACCTGCACCCGCTCCTGCGGCGGTGCCAATGTTCACCTACGATTTCCTCGATGTTCAGTACATCTACACGAATTTCGACAGTCCTTGGATCGACGACGCTCACGGCGCCGGTGCCAATCTCTCGAAAAGCCTCGGTGGCCCGCTCTACCTGACCGGTTCATTTGCCTGGTCAGACACGGAAGCTGACTACGAGCCTGTTGATCTCTACGGTGCTTCGGGTGGTCTCGGCGTTTATTGCCCGGTCATGGATCGTATGCACATCAATCTTGAGGGCGGCGCTCTCTGGTCGAAGGAAGACTACGACTACTACAGTGAAGACGATTGGGGCTACTTCGTCGGACCCGGCGTGCGCTTTGCCATCTGCCAGGGTTTTGAACTGTTCGCCAACGTCTATTACACCGACTTCGGCGGTGAAGGGGCTGACACCGATGGCATCGACGTCAATGTCGGCGCGATCTTTGATATCTCCCAATACTTCGGCATCAAGGTCGGTGGTCTCATCGGCGAAGACCAGAACTCCGCTTTCGTCGGTGGTCGCATCTACTACTAAGTCGACCGAACGACTGATCTCTGATCAAACAACATTTCTTCGCGGGATCCCGCGGACATAACCGGAAACGGCAGGCCTTCGAGCCTGCCGTTTCTATGTACCCATCTCGCGGTGTGTAGATTTGTCGACCGCTAACGAAGTACAGCGGTAGCGTAGGTCATGAAGATCCGTCCCGCCATTTGGATGCTCGTTCCAGGGATCGCTGTATGCTGCGGGGTTTTTCTGGGATGGGATTGGTTTCGAAGCGGAAAAGCGCTGATACTGAAGTGAGCGTTGCCCTGCTGCCGCTCGGAGTAGGGCCAGATTTTCACTCGCTGAGAGTTAACTTTGATTCGGAGCCAGATGATTCGCTCGCCGATTGGAGTGAGTATCTGGAAAGCTCCGACGAACTCGATCTGCCGACCAAGTTTGAGATCGATGAAGTGGTTTCGTCGGGTGAATGGACTGTCGGGGAGACATTCACGGGTGAGGCGGGAGAAATGATTTTCACCTTGTTGAAACTCACTTCAACATCGGTCGACGATGGTGAAAGCGCCATTGATGTCGACGTAGACTGCTTTGCCCTTACACAGCTGGGCGACATGCGATCGTTGCTTAGCGACGTCCCGGCTGCAAGTCATCGACTCGAGGAAGGAGGCGTGTCGTCGACGCTTATTCAAGCCGACTACGGCTATTACATGCTAGATCTCTCACCGCTAGTCGCTGACGATGGAAAATCGATTCGCCTACGCGCTACCGGTGGCTACGATAGTTCTTCGTTGGGCAAACTTGAGATGCAGGCACTAGCAGAATCCAAGGAAGGCTTGCCATCGACCGATGACGATCTCGACTACTGAAGGGGCGACTCACTCCTCATCGACGCCGCGCTTTTTGGCGCGCTTGCGCAGGTGGATGTTGATGGGCGGGACGAATTGCCACACGGAACTGCTCAGCGCGGGGTTGTCGATAGGGCTTTGCCACTTGCCTTGTCGGCGGCAAAGCTGTCGTTGACGAATAGAATGTCGGCGAACATGGGATCACCGGTAGCCTTCGAGCAGAACTGCTCTATTTGGCCGGCGTAGCTGAAATCGAGTTCGCGAAGGACACCAAAGATTTTGTCGAAACTTGCCTGCTGTTTGTAAAAGGATTGAAAGCAGACTTCGGCGACAACTGCGCGCGCTTGTCGGATCACTTTTCTACCGCCGCAGATGACTTGCAGTTCGAAGCCCTGCACGTCGATTTTCACCAATAGCTCATCGTTGAGGGGCTGTCCGGCGAAGACCTCATCGAGCGTCTTCAGCTCGACGATTTCCGGCTCGAGATCGGACGATTCGGGCCACTCCTGGCGGTGCAGATCTGTCATTTTCAGTAGCGACGAACTGGGCGAAAAACTGTTGCGGATCATCGCCGCCGTTCCGCTCTCATCGGAGAGGGCCAGATGGTGCGCTCTCGACCCGGGAATATCCTTCAAGGTTACTATGAGCTCTTGAAAACATTCGCTCAGCGGCTCAAACGAATGAATCGACGCGTCCGGTAGAACTTTGTGAATCAGAGTGGCGAACTGCCCGGTATTGGCACCGATATCGAGCACGGTTCGGACATTCCAGTGGCGGAGAAATTGCCATGGTTCAAGTTCAGCTCGAGCCTGTTCCTGCTCGCGAAGGTCGCGGAGGTTATTCAGAGATCGAACCTCAAGCCCAAAACGATTCAGGGTTGAGTGAACGATACTGGAGAGTCGGGATTTAACGCTCATTGATCAACTTTGGTGTCGTATATTGAATACGCTTCCGGATCTTCAATGTCCGCAATCAGCCATTTCTACCGACCGATCCCTCCGGTTGGTAGAAGTCGCCTTGGCGCCCGGCGACGAATCAGTATGCGACGAGAGGCTTACTCCTCATCGACGCCGCGCTTTTTGGCGCGCTTGCGTTCGTTGCTGTCGAGGATGCGCTTGCGCAGACGGATGTTGATGGGCGTCACTTCGACCAGTTCGTCGGGGGCGATGTATTCGATCGCGCGCTCCAGCGAAAAGCGGACCGGCGGGGCCAGTTGAGCGCTTTTGTCGGTGCCGCTGGCACGGTGGTTGGTCAGCTGCTTGGCTTTGCAGGGGTTGACGGGAAGATCGTCTGCGCGCGGGTTTTCACCGATCAGCATGCCTTCGTAGACTTTCTCGGTCGGGCCGATAAAGAGTTTTCCGCGGGTGGCGATGGTGTCCAGCGAGTAGGCCATCGCTTCGCCTTTTTCCATCGAAATCAGCGTGCCGGTGTGGCGCGTGCGGATATCGCCGGAGTCGGGGCGGTATTCTTTAAACAGATGCGACATGATGCCTTCGCCGCTGGTCAGGTTGAGCAGTTCGAACTCGAGACCGATCAGGCCGCGTGTCGGGATGGTGACTTCGATCGCGGTACGGCCGTTCGAGGCATTCATCGAATCGGTCACGCCCTTGCGGTTGGCGAGCGTTTTCATCAGGCCACCGACAGCTTCGTCGGGGACTTCGATGTAGGCGGTTTCAAAAGGCTCGCACTTAACGCCGTTGATTTCCTTTTTGATGACCGTCGGTCGAGACACCAGAAGTTCGAAGCCTTCGCGGCGCATTTCTTCGACGACAACGGCGACCTGCATGGCTCCGCGAGCGTTGACGCGGAACGTGGTGGCAACGTCGGTGTCTTCGATCTGGATGGAAATATTGGTGCGCGCTTCGCGCTGCAGACGGTCGCCGATTTCTCGCGAAGTGACCTTGGTGCCTTCGAGACCGGCGAACGGTCCGTCGTTGATCGAGAACGACATGGCCACGGTGGGCGGATCGATGTCGACGAACGGAAGCGCTTCGGCATTTTCTGAAGCGGCGAGGGTTTCGCCGATGTCGACGTCCTCGAAGCCGGCGATACCGACGATGTTGCCGGCGATGCCGAGCTCGGTGTCGATGGTGCCGAGGGCGCTGTATTCGAACACTTTGGAAATTTTCGAGCGCACCTTGGTGCCGTCTTTACGCAGCAGAAAGGCGTTCTTGCCGTTCGATGCGGTGCCGCTTTGGATTTTACCGATGGCGATTCGGCCCACGTAATCACTCCAGTCGATGTTGGACACCAGCATCTTAAACTCGCCATCCGAATCGACATTCGGCGGGGCGATTTTTTCCATGATGGTATCGAGCAGCAGGACCATGTCCTCGCTGGTGTCGGAGGGATGGGCAACCGCGAAACCATTTTTGGCGCTGCCGTAGAGGAAAGGGGCTTCGAACTGTTCTTCGGAAGCTTCGAGGTCGAGGAAAAGCTCCAGGACCTTGTCATGCACGGCCAGCGGATCGGCGTGCGGGCGGTCGATCTTGTTGACGAAAACGATCGGCGTCAGGCCCTGGGCGAGCGCTTTTTTCAGCACGAAACGGGTCTGAGCCTGCGGACCTTCGTAGGCGTCGACGACCAGCATGACACCGTCGACCATCTTCATGACGCGTTCGACTTCACCACCGAAATCGGCGTGGCCGGGAGTGTCGACGATGTTAATGATGTTGTCTTTCCAACGGATCGCGGTGTTCTTCGCCTTGATGGTGATGCCGCGCTCGCGTTCCTGATCCATGGAGTCCATGGCGCGCTCAGCGACGATCTGATTGTCGCGAAATGCACCGCCTTGTTTGAGCAACTCGTCGACGAGCGTGGTCTTACCGTGATCAACGTGGGCGATGATCGCGATGTTGCGGATGTTTTCGGATTTTACAGAAACGGCCATAATAGGGGTGGGAGATTCCGCTCTTTTTTGGGAATAGCGAGGGGAATTATCGCAATATCTAGCCGCCAAATCCCGCTTAGCGTCTCAGTTCCTGAGCGAAGTGGATCAGACGCAAGTCGTTGTCGCTGTCGAACTGCTGTTGAGCGCTTGCGGTGTTTGGGCACTCGCCGCATTCGCAAGTCGTGTCCATTTCCCAGAGCTCGAGGCTGGCATCGTGATAGCGCTCCAACTTGGCCAGATCTTTGGCAGGCGGCGAGCCAAGCATCCGGGTCAGCCGAAGTTCGAGACCGCGGAAGTGAAGGAGCTTGCTGGCAAAGTCGCCATCGAGCGTCCAGCCGGGGCGCAGCAGTTGATCGAAATGCTCGCCGGCATCGCTGAGCGAAGTTTCATAACCAGCCTTCGTTGCGTTGTCGGCGAGCAGTCGACTGATCGATTCCGCCGTGATCAGAATGCGTCCCAGCGGGCCGCAAAGCCGACCGGCGGTTTTCATCAAACTGGCGAGCGAACAGGCGCTGGCCGATTCCCAATCCTCCCGCGTGCGCGGCTCGCCGAGTTGTTCCGTCAGGACGCGAGTGACCAGGTCATCGCGGTTGCGTCGCGGTTCGCGGCCCTGTTGGCCGAGCAGGAGCAACTCGGACTTGTTGAGCATTTGCAGGGGATCCGCTTTTCGAATCGGTGCAGCGGGTTCAGAAACGCGCGGCGTCGCCCTTGGAGCTTTGCCGAGTCCGCCGAACGCGGCGGCAAGCGATCCGAAATCGTCCCTGGCTGCGGGCGTTTGTTTTTTCGGCGTAGGCTTTGGGGCGGCGACAGCGGTAGGCGAACCACCCGCGAACAGGCGCTTCTCGAGATCGCCGACGACATTGGCTTCGGCGATCCGATACAGCGCGGCGACGCCGGATCGATGCTGCGTCGCGGCACATTCGGGGCAGGGCCAAAGGCGCAGGTCGACCGAATCGCCGCGATCGTGAAGGCCCGGGTGGCCCACCGTGTGCCGGTCGAGTTCGACTTCGTTCGGCAGGTCGCCGATGCTCCAGCGCTGCAGGTTGGCTTTTTCAAAACGCACCTCGCGTTTGATTTCTGAGAAGCGCGCCTGAACCTCGACGGCGAGTTTTTCCTGTAGCACGCCAAGGTCTTTGGCCCTGGCCAGCACCTTGTCTTTGTTGCCGAGGATTTCGTAATGCATCACCAGATGCTCGGGAATCCGCGCTAGATCGAACGATGCTTCAGTGATCTCGACGCCATATTCGGTGTCGAGAAAATCGATGATCGCATCGGTCAGCGAACAGCGCGGCACGTAGCCGTCCCAGATATCGATGAAATGATCGACCACCTCACGATTCGACGGCAATCGTTGGCGGACGTATTTGCCGAGCGAACGCAGCAGGGCACTGACTTTTTCCGCCAGCCAACCGGGCACTAACCAATCACCAAACCACGCCGGCAAATGCGGTAGATCGCCGAGCGGAATGCGCACGGTGATGCCGTCCGCCGTATCGGTCGGATGATGCAGAAAGACCAATTCGAAATGACTCTGCTCATCCGTGCTCGGCAGCGAGTCCGGATAGTCCTCCGGCGTCAGCGGATCCGAGAGTGGAATGATGCAGTCCTCGAGTTGCAGGTCGAACTCGCCGTCCGGCAATTGCGATGCCCATTTTTCGAAAGCCTTTTGCGTGCAGACATCGGCCGGCACGCGTTCTTCGTAGAAGGCGATGACGTTCGGCGTGTGCACCAGCCCACCGCCGCGGCGCAGCTTGTGCTCGAGTCGCTCCGCCGCCTTCAACGTTTCGATATTTCGCGCCAGCGCCGGTAGCGGCGAGCGGGTTTCGCCGTTGACCAACGCTTCGAGAATGAAAATCTTGCGCGCCACCGCGGCATCGACGCGACCGTAGTGAATGCGCCGCTTCTCGATCATCGGCAGGCCAAAGGCGAGCACGCTTTCTTCGCCGTATACGGCACCTTGCTCGGCAACCCAGTGCGGGTTGTTGTAACGGTAGCGACACAGGTGCGGCGCGACTTTTTCCATCCACGCCGGATCGAAAAACGCCACGTTGCGGGCGTAGAGTCGGGCCGTCTCGACCATCTCGAACGCCATCACCCATTTCGGCGCAGACTTAAAAACTCCCGAGCCGGGGAACAGGAAAAACTGTTTGTTGTGCGGGCCCTTGTAGCCCTTCTGCTTTTCCTCGTGATAACCGATGTGCGACGGAATCGCCGTCAGGATCGCGCGGTGCAGCGGCTCGTGATAGCTGCCGTCGGGATCGGTCAACGGCTGCTTCGGATCGGGCAGTTGCCACTTCAGCGATCGCAGCGACGATCGCAATTCCCTGTGCAGGTTGAGCCATTCCTGCAGGCGGCGGTAGTTGACGAAGTTGGTTTTGCAGAACTTGCGCAGCGAGTTGTTCGACTTGCGGTTCTGCTCGATGGCGTGCCACCAGCGCAGCCAGCCGGTGAAGTCGGAGCCCTTGTCGCGGAACTTGGCGTGCGCCTGATCCGCCTGCTGTTGTTTGTCCTGTGGACGTTCGCGCGGGTCCTGCACGGTCAGTGCGCTGGCGATGATCAGTCCTTCGCGCAGACAGTCTTCGTCATTTGCGGCGACCAGCAGGCGACCGACGCGGGGATCGAGGGGCAGGCGGGCGAGCGTTCGGCCGATGTCGGTGAGCCCGGATTGTTTACCCTTCTTCCAGACCGCGCCGATTTCCTGCAGCGTGTCGTAAGCCTGAGTGATACGTTTCGGTTGCGGCTTATCGACGAAGGGAAACTGCATCGGATCGCCGAGGCCGAGATGTTCCATTTGCAAAACCACGCCGGCGAGATTCGAGCGCAGGATCTCCGGATCGGTAAAGTCGGAGCGCTCTTCGAAGTCCTCCTCGTCGTAGAGGCGCACGCAGATGCCTTCGGCGACGCGTCCGCAGCGACCGCGCCGTTGCCGGGCGCTGGCTTTGGAAACGGCTTCGATCTGCAGTCGCTGAATGCCCGAGCGCGGATCGTAGCGATTGACCCGGGCGATACCGGAATCGATGACCGAACGAATGTCGGGAATGGTCAGCGAAGTCTCGGCGACGTTGGTGGCGAGAATGATGCGTCGCTCGTGCGGCGACGGTCGGAACACGGCCTGTTGTTCGTTGCCGGCCTGGCGGGCGAACAGCGGCAGGATCGTGGTGTACGGATAGCGCCGTCCGTCGAGTAACTCGGCGACGTCGCGGATCTCGCGTTCGCCGGGCAGAAATACCAGCGTGTCGCCGAGCGGGTCGAACTCGGCGAGATCTTCGGCGGCGCGGGCGACGTGATCGGCGAGGCGTTCGCTGTCGTGCAGCGGTGGCAGGTAGACGTCCTCGACCGGAAAGGCGCGGCCCTCGACTTGGATGACTTCGGTGTCGGAGAAAAAATCCGCGAAGGTTTTTGCGTCGAGCGTCGCCGATGAGATTACGACTTTCAGATCGGGCCGCTTCGGCAGAAGGCGATGCAGGTAGCCGAGTATGAAATCGATGTTCAGCGAACGCTCGTGCGCCTCATCGATGATCAGCGTATCGTATTGCTTAAGCGAGGAATCGCCGCGCGTCTCGGCGAGCAGGATGCCATCGGTCATGAATTTCACCGAAGTCAGGTCGCGCGTGGTGCGGTCCTCAAAGCGAATCTGGTAGCCGACTTCGTTGCCGAGTTCGACTTGCAGTTCCTCCGCGACCCGTTTCGCCACCGAGGTCGCGGCGATGCGCCGCGGCTGCGTGCAGCCGATACGCAAGCCGTTCTGCCCGCGTCCCATTTCGAGCGCAATCTTCGGTAGCTGGGTGGTTTTTCCCGAGCCGGTATCGCCGCACACGATGACCACCTGATGCCGCTCCATCGCCGCACGGATGTCCGCGCGTTTGCGCGACACCGGCAGGGCTTCTGGAAAGGTGATCTTCAAAGAGGGACGGTTCGCACAGGGGGAGGGGGATTTCCAGTGGTGGGTTTTGGGTGTGGGGAATGACGACGCAGGGATGTAGTGTTCAGCCAACGCGAATCTGTCGCGTAGCGACCAGTCTCGGTAGCCGCCCCGGTGGGTAGGATCAACCGAACGAAAAAATGGGGTACAATTCCCATGGGCGTCAAATTAATGGGAAACAGCGGGCCGGGAGACCCGCTGGACGCGCACGGGCCGGGAGGCCCGTGTTACGTAACACGGG
>JBBKXR010000118.1:0-31553 GCA_037969585.1 Verrucomicrobiales bacterium | reverse complement strand
GTGGGGGGTCGGTTTCATCGTGATAGTTCTGCCAAAATTGCTCAAATCGCCTGGCGCTTGGATCAGGCTCAGTGTCCCGTGTTCCTTAGGCGAACACGCCCTGCGCAGCACCCCTCGGCGGTGTCATGCGGGACGTTGAGACATTACCCGATCCACAATCCCGGTCAACTCCACCAGGGTCGCAGAAGTCGTGCCAGAATGACCTTTTCGCGGCGAAATAGTTGGCCTGGGGCGCCCGGCCATCGCCCGATCGCTGGATCAGACGCTGGCTCGAAAGACTTTGGGGGATTTCAGGAAAATGCTGACGCGCAGACCGCTGTCGACATCTTGTCGATTTTCGAGACGGATGACTCCGTGGTGGAGATCGATAATCTTGCGAGCGACCGTCAGCCCAAGGCCGGTGCCCGCTCCGGTCGCTTTGGTGGTAAAAAATGCTTCGAAAGCGGACTCGAGTTCACGCTTCGACATGCCCGGTCCGGTGTCTTCGATGTAGAGAGCTGCCACTTCGTCGCCGTCGCGCGGTCGATTGCCTGAACGACTCCCTTCGCTCGATCCGATTCCAGTCATTGTCGTGGATTCGGTGCGAATGATCAGTTCGCGTGGTTGTTCGTCCGCTATCTTCATTGCCTGCAGTGCATTGCCAACGATGGCGATAAAGGCCTGGTAAAACTCGTCCTCGGCTAGCAGCACCTTCGGTAGGTCCGGATCGAGTTGCCGATACAAAGTGGCGCCGGATTCCTCAAGGTTGGCGCTCACCATATCGATGCCGAAGTCGAGCACTTGATTCAGGTCGGTTTCCGTGAGGGTCAGCTGCCGGGCTTGCGACGCCTTCATGAGATTCTTGACGATGACATCAGCGGCTGACACAGCTGTGTCGATTGTGTCGATGGCAAATTGCGCAGACTCCCGTTGCGCCTTTGGCAGTTCATTGATGAGTATGCCAAAGCCGCTGGCGGCCATTTGAATCTGCGCCAACGGGTTGCGAATCTCGTGAGCGACGCCGGCGGCGAGCAGGCCGGTCGATTCGCTGCGTGCGGCGTTCATCAGTGACTGCTGAGCTTTGCGCAGCGCTTCGTGCTGATGGCGGATATTCAGGTGAGCGTTGAGCCGCGCCAACAGGATCGGCATGTCGAGCGGTTTGGTGACGTAGTCGTTGGCCCCGGACTCCAGGGCTTGCACAACGTCTTCCGGTTGGTCCTTTGCGGTCGCCATCAGAATCGGCAGCTGGACCGGGTTCCATAATTTTCGTGTGCGGCGCAGGACTTCTATCCCGTCGATTTCAGGCATCATGATGTCGAGCAGGACGGCATCGAAGGGCGGAGTCTGGTCGCTAGTTTCGAGAAGATCCAGTGCCTGCTGTCCGTCTTCCGCAGAGGTGACGGCGAAACCGGCTTCCTTCAAGCGCGCCTCCGCGACCAAACGGTTCACTTTCGAATCATCGACCAGCAGTATATGATGCGAGGCTTCGGCCATGGCCGGAGTGTATCGGGCGCTGGCGAAGAGCGCCATCACTTTATCAAGACAGGAGGAGTCGTTACCGTTTCCCGCTCCTGGTAGCGACGTCCAGTGGTAAAGTTTATTTCAGAGTGTCGCGAAACTCGATCAAAGCCGCGTGCAACTCGGCGGTATCTCGCACGCAGTCCGCCAGCAATGACGAAGCCTTGGCCAGGTCCTCGCCGCGCCCTAGCTCGTCGAGCGCGTTGGCGGATCGCAGTGCATTTCCGGCACAGTAATTTCCCAAGGTGCCTTTAAGCGCATGGCCTGCGGCGTGCAAATCAGCGGCATTTTTGTCTTCAATTGCCTGTTGGGCTTCCTTCAAAGATCCTGCGGTTTCCTCAGCGAACAAATCGATCAACTGGCGCATCAATCCGGGATCGGAAAACTCTTTGCGAAACTGCTCGCGATCAAAAAGGTTCAGGTCGGCTTCGCCCGATACCGAGGGTGTTGCCACTCCTCCTCCCGGGGCATCGTCTGCCTCCGCTTGGGCATATTTTTCGAGCACAGCGAACAGTTCGGCGGAGCGCACTGGCTTTGACAGATAGTCGTCCATGCCGGCTTCGAGACAGGCCTCACGATCTCCTCTCATGGCGTTGGCAGTCATTGCTACGATGGCGATGTGCTCGCCTTTGCCACGTTCGTTCTCCCGTTCACGGATCGCTTTGGTAGCGGCGTAACCGTCGAGCCGCGGCATTTGCACATCCATAAGGATCGCGTCAAAAGTCTGCTTCGCATGCAGCTCGACCGCGACTTGGCCATCGTTAGCCAGCACCACGTTGTGACCGCGGTCTTCGAGTATCTTGATAGCCACCATCTGGTTTACGCGGCCATCTTCGGCGAGCAGTACCGTCATCGATCGGACCTTGCGGTGCCCGTCACCGGGAGCGGAATTGTCGCCTTTTTCGTCGCGCGTCGACGATCCGAATAATCGGGTAATCGCGTCGAGCAAATCGGATTGCTTGACCGGCTTGATGAACGAGCGCTCGATACCCAGTCGCTCAGCATCGTCTGCGGATACCGTCTGTCCTGCCGACGACAGCACCAAAATTCCGGGCGCGTTCTTGCCATAGAGTTCCCCTATGCGAGCGGCAACTTCCAGGCCGTCCATTTCCGGCATCATCACGTCGAGCAGAACAAGTTGGTAGGGCTTATCGGATTCGTCAGCGATCGCGAGCATCTTCAATGCTTCGGATCCACTGGCGGCGGTGCTCGGCGCCATCTCCCAATTCTTCAACATTTGCTGCAGGATCATTCGATTGGTTTTGTTGTCATCGACGATCAGCACCGGCAATGCGTTGAGCGTTTCGACCGCGGACCTGTTCAGCCCCTCGGTCTCCGATCCGAGACCGAACAGTCCCGTGAAATGAAAGGTGCTGCCTTGGTTCGGCTCGCTGTCCACCCAGATGCGTCCTTTCATCAGTTCGACCAAATTCTGTGAGATCGTCAGGCCCAAGCCCGTGCCGCCGTAGCTGCGCGTGGTCGAACCTTCGGCCTGAGTAAACGATTCAAAAATGGTGTCCAGTTTGTCCGGGCTGATGCCGATGCCGGTGTCCTTCACAAGAAAATGCAGCGACACCTGATCTCGGGTCTGTGACTCGAGTTGCACGTCGACAACCACCTCACCATCGGCAGTGAACTTGATCGCATTGCTGACCAGATTAACAAGGATCTGACGAACCCGACCGAGGTCGCCGATCAGACAGTCGGGCACGTCGGACTGCACCTGATAGGCGAGTTCCAGGCCTTTTTCCTGCGCACGAAAGCCCAGCGTTTGCAGCGTGTCGCCGATGGAATCGCGCAGATCGAACTCGTGAAGATCGAGCGCCATTTTCCCTGCCTCCATTTTGGAAAAGTCGAGAATATCGTTGATTACCGTGAGCAGCGATTGCGATGAGCTGTTGATCAGACCGGCGTACTCGCGCTGATCTTTGCTGAGCTCGGTGCCGAGCAGTAAATCGGTCATTCCCATGATGCCATTCATCGGCGTGCGAATCTCGTGACTCATGTTGGCGAGAAATTCGCTTTTCGCTTTTACCGCCTGTTCGGCCGTGTCGCGGGCGGCGCGCAGCTCGACCGCGACCGCATCGCGATTGGTGATGTCTTCACTGATCGCCTGCGCCATCTCGTTAAATGTCTCGCCGAGTTCGCCCATTTCGTCACGACGACGGATCTGCACGCGGGTGGAGTAATCGCGATGGCGCAGAGCACGCGCATCGCGGGTCAACTTGCGCAGCGGAATCAGCACTGCGGAACGCAGGTGAAACAATCCGATCAGCATGGCGCTGCCGGTCAGCAGAGCGATCATCACCTGCCAGTCGGCAAGGCGCAGGCTTCGCTGGTGCAACCGTTCCATCTCGCTGCGCAGACGCTGTTCGATCTGTCGATTGAAACGATCGATCGGCTCCGAGATTTTCTCCTTGGCGGCATGGTAGCGCTCGCCATACATGATCGAACGTGCCAGATCGAAATCGGGTTCTGCCTCGCGGGTAAAGCCGCCGTCGTCGTCCGCGAAACGGCCGCCCACCGCATTCATCGCGATGTCTTCCAATTTCACCAGATCATTGGAATTGTCTTCCGCCTCATTGAGCAGCGCCATCTCTGTCGCCGTGAATCCCATCCGGCGCATCAACTCGCGTAGCGCGACCGCTTCGCCGTTATTGCCGCGGATCTCGGCGATTTCGACCTGGCCGCTAAGCATGCGATCCCAGAACGATCCGCCATAGTCTACAGGACGTGGTTCGCTACCGTTGCGAATACCGAGAATGTAGAGAAAATAATCCTGGTATCGCGCCTCGCCCGTTGAGACGTAGAGCCGCGCCATGCGCGTGAGGTCGTCCGAACTTTGACGAAGACGCGCCGCTAGATGCAAAGACGACACCAGTTGATCGGCACTTCGTGAGCGATCCCGCTCAGCGTGTGCAGAAAGAATCGAGAGCGTGGTCCACAATCCGACCAGCAGCAGCAGGCCTGCTACACCGATCAGTATCGTGGTTCGGATTTTCATCGCGCCAATTTAGACCGACAACCGGCACGGCGTCGAGCGTCTGGTAACAGGTATCTCTGGACCCCTTGCGAGCCAAGATCGGCAAAATTCTTGGTGAAGCGCTGGAAAAATTTAACGGCGCAGTCGCTTGAGAGCATTTGATCTCGATTCGGATGGCTTTACCCCGCTGATTCCTTAGAAAGCGGAGGATCAGCGCTCCTCCAAAGATCGCCCAAGCCATCAATAGGGTGCCGAAATGGCCATTTTGCGGCGAAATAGTCGATATCGAGCGATCGAAGCACCAATGCGTGGCCGTTCGGCTTTAGAATGACCTGTGCTTTATGCGTTTTTTGCCCCGTTAATGCTGATTTGGCGCTAAATTGAGAGCAATTTTTCGCGTCGCCCCACGGTACACGCCGACTTGAAATCTCTCGTTTACGGGCTACTACATGCGCCGCCGTTTTTTCTCGCAGAAAGACGGTCTGATCCGCTATGTAAGAGCCCCTTTTGGCATTTTCCACGTCCTATGTCCTTGAAAACCGAGTCCCTCCAGTCGCTACAGCCTGAAAAACAAGGCCTTTACGATCCCGCGAACGAACACGATTCCTGCGGCGTCGGCTTTTTGGTGAACATGAAAGGTGTGCCTTCGCGCGCCATCGTGCAGGGTGCGCTGGAGATTTGCCAGAAGCTCGATCATCGCGGCGGTTGCGGTTGCGATTCGAACACGGGTGATGGTGCCGGCCTACTGATGGCGATGCCACACGAGTTTTTTGCCACGGTCGCTAAAGAGGAGGGCATCGAACTTCCCGAGCCTGGGCATTATGCAGTCGGCGTGGTATTTTTATCGTCAGATGCCGAACAGGCTGCCGTTGAAGAAAGGGCGCTCGAGGAAGTGATCGAAGAGATCGGTCAGAAGCTGCTCGGCTGGCGCGATTTGCCGGTAAAAAATGACACACTCGGCAAAGCTTCGGCAGCCAGCGAGCCAAAGATGCGTCAGATATTTGTTGGTCGCGGCGATGACATTGAAGACGAAGCCGCCTTCGAGCGTGCCCTGTATCTGATTCGTCGCATCACTTCGTATCGCATCCGCTATCGCGCGGGTGGGGCACACGGTTACTTCTACGTGACCAGTCTTTCCAGTCGAGTCATCGGCTACAAGGGCATGCTGACCACGGATCAGCTGATGGAATATTTTCCGGATTTTCATCATCCGGATATGAAGACGTCGATGGCCCTGGTGCACTCGCGTTTCAGCACTAACACTTTCCCCAGTTGGCCGCGCGCTCAACCGTTTCGCTACACGTGTCACAATGGCGAGATCAACACCATGCGCGGCAACGAGAACTGGATGCACGCGCGTCAGACGCAGTTGCACAGCGATCTTTTCGGCAAGGATTTGAAAAAACTCCTGCCGGTGATCGCTGATTACGGTTCCGATTCGCAGCAGTTCGACAACTGCTTGGAGTTCCTGATGATGGCTGGGCGTTCGCTACCGCACGTGGTCATGATGATGATTCCCGAGCCGTGGGAGCGCCATCAAAACATGTCGCAGACCAAGCGGGATTTTTACGAATATCACGCATGCATGATGGAGCCGTGGGATGGCCCTGCTTCGATCGCATTTTTGGATGGCACCCAAATCGGCGCCGTTCTCGACCGCAACGGCCTGCGTCCCTCGCGTTACTATGTGACCAGCGACGATCTGGTGATCATGGCGTCGGAAGTTGGTGTGTTGCCGGAGATCGATCCGGCCACGGTGATCAAGAAGGGCCGCCTCGAGCCTGGTCGCATGTTCCTGGTCGATACCAAGGAAGGTCGCATCATCGACGACAATGAGCTCAAGGAAGGCATCGCTGCGGAAAAACCGTATGGCGACTGGCTGAAGCAGAGTCTGATCAACGAAAGCGAACTGCCCGCACCGACCGGCGACGTGCCGGGACTCGATGAGGATTCGCTGCTGCTGCGCCAGAAAGCATTTGGCTACAGCTACGAAGACGTCAGTTTGTTGATCAAGCCGAGCCTGAGCACAGGCGTTCAGCCGCTAGGTTCAATGGGCAACGACGCGCCGCTGGCGGTTCTCTCCGACCGCCCGCAATCACTCTACAATTACTTCAAGCAGTTGTTCGCGCAGGTGACCAATCCGGCGATCGATCCGATCCGCGAAGAGCTGGTGACGGCGACAGTGAGTTTCCTTGGTTCGGAGGCCGATCTGGTCAACCCGGGGCCGGAAAACTGTCGGATGATCAAGTTGGAAAACCCGATCATCGACAACGAGAAGCTGGCGCAGATTCGCGACTTTAAAGCGGACGGCTTCAAAGCGGCGACGCTGCCAATGTTGTTCGATCCATACGCTGATCAGGAAGGTCTCGAGTCTAGCCATCAGGCGGGCGACGAACCGCGCCAGGTCGATCGCCGTAGAGGGTTGCATGACGCGCTCGAGCAGTTGTTCATCATGGCCGACGACGCGGTTAAAGATGATGTCAATCTTATCATTCTTTCTGACCGTGGCATCGATGCCCATCGTGCCGGGATTCCCGCGCTGCTGGCGGTGGCGGGTCTGCATCATCACCTGATTCGCGAAGGCGTGCGCGGTCAGGTCTCGATCCTGCTCGAGTCCGGCGAACCGCGTGAAGTGCATCACTTTGCTTTGCTGCTCGGCTACGGCTGTGACGCGATCAATCCGTACCTCGCTCTTGAGACGGTCGAACACTTGTTGCGTGATCAAGACATGGACATGGATCCGGCGAAAGCGCGGGCCAATTTCATCAAAGCGAACATCAAGGGCGTCACCAAGACCATGGCGAAGATGGGCATTTCCACCGTCGCCAGTTATCGCGGTGCGCAAATTTTCGAAGCCATCGGTTTAGACGAAGCAGTCATCGATCGCTATTTCACCAAGACTCAGTCGCGCGTTGAAGGCATCGATCTGGATACCATCTCGCACGAAGTTTATATGCGTCATCAGAACGCCTTCGGCGAACGCCAGGACGAAGTTGAGGAAGCACTCGACTCCGGCGGTGTCTACCAGTGGCGTAAGGACGGTGAGCGGCATCTGTTCAGCCCGCTGACCATTCACAAGCTGCAACAGGCGACGCAGGCAGGCGATTTTAACGTTTTTAAAGAGTACTCAAAAACGGTCAACGACCAGACGCGCGAGATGTTCACGCTGCGTGGATTGATGGATTTCAAGATCGATTCGTCAAGATCGATCCCGATCGAAGAAGTCGAACCAGCTTCGGAAATCGTTAAGCGTTTCAAGACCGGCGCGATGTCCTACGGCTCGATCAGCAAAGAGGCGCACGAGGCGCTGGCGATCGCCATGAATCGAATCGGCGGCAAGTCGAACACCGGTGAAGGTGGCGAAGACGCGGATCGTTTCACGCGCGACGAAAATGGTGATCTGCGTCGCTCAGCGATCAAGCAAGTGGCGTCGGGACGCTTCGGTGTCACCAGTCATTACCTGGTCAACGCCGACGAGTTGCAGATCAAGATCGTTCAGGGTGCCAAGCCCGGTGAAGGTGGCGAATTGCCCGGTCACAAAGTGCTGCCGCCGATCGCCAAGACGCGCGGCACGACGCCCGGTGTAGGCCTGATTTCGCCGCCGCCGCATCACGATATTTACTCGATCGAGGATTTGCAGCAGCTGATCCACGATTTGAAAAATGCCAACATCCACGCGCGGATCAACGTCAAGTTGGTCTCTGAGGTCGGCGTCGGTACCATCGCCACCGGCGTTGCCAAGGCCAAAGCCGACGTTATTCTGATCTCCGGATACGACGGCGGCACCGGCGCCTCGCCGCGCTCGAGCATCCAGCATGCTGGCGCTCCCTGGGAACTCGGTCTGGCGGAAACGAACCAGACGTTGATGCTCAACGACCTGCGCAGCCGCGTCGTGGTCGAAGTCGACGGCCAGTTGAAAACCGGTCGCGATGTCGTCATCGCCTGTCTGCTCGGTGCCGAAGAGTTTGGTTTCGCGACCGCGCCTCTGGTGACTCTCGGTTGCCTGATGATGCGCGTTTGTCAGAAAAACACCTGCCCGGTCGGCGTTGCCACGCAGGACCCGCGCTTGCGCAAAAAATTCAAAGGCGCTCCCGATTCGGTGGTCCACTTCATGATGTTTATCGCCGAGGAAATGCGCGAACTCATGGCCGAGCTCGGCTTCCGCACCATTCAGGAAATGGTCGGCAATGTTGAGCGCCTCGAGATGCGCAAAGCCATCGATCACTGGAAAGCCAAAGGTCTCGATTACTCGAAAATTCTCTACAAGCCAGAGGTCGGCCCGGAAGTTGGCCAGTTCTGCTCGATTCAGCAGGATCACCGTTTGGAGCTCGCTCTCGATAACACCCACTTGCTCGAACTTTGCAAGCCTGCCATCGAGCGCGGCGAAAAAGTCAGTGGTGAGTTTCCTATCATCAACATCAACCGTGTGGTCGGCACCATCGTCGGTTCGGAAATTTCCCGCCGCCACGGAGGTGAAGGTTTGCCTGACGACACGATTCAGCTGAAGTTCAACGGCTCCGCTGGCCAGAGCCTCGGCGCGTTCTGTCCGAATGGTATGACGCTGACCGTCGAGGGCGATACCAATGACTATCTCGGCAAAGGCCTGTCCGGCGCCAAGATTATCGTCTACCCCTCGAAAGTGGCGACCTTCGTGGCGCACGAGAATATCATCACCGGCAACACCGCGTTTTACGGTGCGACCAAAGGTGAAGCCTTCATCGCGGGCATGGCTGGCGAACGTTTTTGTGTTCGCAACAGTGGCATCAAAGCCGTCATCGAAGGTGTCGGTGACCACGGCTGCGAATACATGACCGGAGGCGAGGTGATCTGCATTGGCAGCACCGGACGAAATTTCGGTGCCGGCATGTCAGGCGGTGTCGCCTACGTGTTCGACGACGCCGGCGATTTTGTCAGCAAACGTCTCAACCCGGAGATGGTCAGCATTTACCAACTGATCGAAAGCAACGACAGCGAAATCGCGGCGGTAAAAGCGCGTCTCGAACGCCACGTCGAACTGACCGGCAGCGTTCGCGCGCAGTCGATCCTCGACGATTGGCAGAACCTGTTGCCGAAATTCATCAAGGTCCTGCCAAGCGACTACGAGCGCGTTCTCGACGCGCTGGCACGTGCCGAAAGCAAAGGCTTGAAGGGCGACGAAGCCATTCAGGCTGCCTTCGAAGAGAACGTCAAAGCCGGTCACTGAGCCTGACATTGGCAGAAAAATTCATCATACATTTTAGAGTTTAGATCAACAGATCATGGGCAAAGCCACCGGATTTCTCGAGTTTCAACGCCAACCAATTCCCGACCGTCCACCATTGGATCGGGTCAAGGACTGGAAGGAAATTCACGATCATCGCGTCGACGAAGACGTGTCGACACAGGGCTCGCGTTGCATGGATTGTGGCACGCCCTACTGCCACACCGGCATGACCCTGGCAGGTGTCGCCAGCGGCTGCCCGGTCAACAATCTGATCCCCGAGTGGAACGATCTCGTTTATCGCGGTCGCTGGAAGGAAGCGTTGTCGCGTTTGCGCAAGACCAACAATTTCCCAGAGTTCACCGGCCGTGTCTGTCCGGCTCCGTGCGAGGGCTCATGCGTGCTCGGCGTTATCGATCCGCCGGTGACGATCAAAAATATCGAGTGCTCGATCATCGATCGTGGCTGGGAGGAAGGTTGGCTTCCGGCTCAACCGCCGGCGCAGCGAACTGGTAAAAAAGTCGCCGTCATCGGATCGGGGCCTGCCGGTCTGTCGTGTGCTGACCAGCTCAACAAAGTCGGACACGAAGTGACCGTTTACGAACGCGCGGATCGCATCGGCGGACTGCTCATGTACGGCATCCCGAACATGAAACTCGACAAGCGCGAAGTGGTCGACCGTCGGGTCAAGCTGATGCGCGAAGAGGGCGTGAAATTTGTCACTAATGCGCACATCGGTGTCAGTCACGACATCGGTGAAATTCACGAGGAGTCCGACGCTGTCGTGCTCTGCTGTGGTGCCACCAAGCCGCGCGATCTACCGATCGACGGACGCGATCTCAACGGGGTGCATTTCGCCATGGAGTTCCTCACCGCGAATACCAAGCACCTGCTCGACAACGACTTTGACGACAGCCGCCCGCCGATCGATGCGCGTGACAAAAACGTCGTCGTCATCGGTGGTGGTGATACCGGCACTGACTGCGTCGGCACCTCGCTGCGTCACGGATGCAAAAACGTCATCCAGTTGGAAATCATGGCCAAGCCTCCCGGCGAACGCGCCGACAACAACCCGTGGCCCGAGTGGCCGCGCGTGTTCAAGGTCGACTACGGTCAGGAGGAAGCACATGCCATTCAGGGCGAAGATCCGCGTGAATTTTTGGTGTCCTCGAAGCGCCTGATCGGTGACTCGAACGGCGACGTCAGAGAACTCGAATTGGTGCGCATCGAGTGGCTGCGCGACGATGCCACCGGTCGCTACGCGCCGAAAGAAGTCGAAGGTTCAAACCGGACTATCAAGGCCGACTTGGTGCTTCTCGCTATGGGCTTTCTCGGACCGGAGCAGCCGATCGTTGAAAAGCTCGGCCTCGAAACCGACCCGCGGTCCAACGTCGCCGCAGAATTCGAAAAGTACAACACGAGTGTCGAAGGCGTGTTCGCCGCCGGCGACATGCGTCGTGGCCAGAGTTTGGTCGTCTGGGCGATCAACGAAGGCCGCGGAGCCGCACGTGAGTGTGACCGCTACCTCATGGGCAAGACGCAACTGCCGTAGGGGTGGGGCGTTGAGCTTGACTATTGGATGAGCGTTGGCCTGCCGGTGAAGATAACCGTCAATATCTCTGAATATAGTGCAGGCTACCGATCCCAACCGTCGTTTAACCAGTTGTTAGGTTTGCAATTGCAATGACAAATGAATGGCTTCTATGGAGCGCAATAATTGCTTTCTTGTTCATCATTCCATGGGTGTCCCCTAGATTGCGGTTTCTCCTGAAATCTCATCGTTCGATTTCCGGGATTCAGCTCCCCTTTGAAGGGTGGTGGTATGTAGCGGTAGGAGGACGAGTCTTCCCAAATCACCATATTCCCGCAAAAGCTCAGCAGTTCGCTTACGATTTCTGTATTGCAGTAACCGACTCTGGCAAGACTTACGAATCTGATCGGAATAAGTTAGGTAATTACAGGTGTTTCGGTCAACCGATACTGGCCGCTCATGCTGGAACGGTAGTGCTATCAGTTGATGGAATACCCGATAATCCTATCGGTGTTCTGAACTCGCAGATGGTTTATGGTAATACGGTTATGATTAAACATAAAGATGGGCCTGTGTCAGTTTATGCCCATTTGCGGAAAGGGTCGGTTTGCGTCAGCGAAAATGACATCATCGCTGCCGGGGAACTTCTCGGAAGATGTGGAAATTCCGGAAACTCAAGTGAACCCCACCTACATTTCCACATCCAATCAGAAGTAGGTTTCGAAGCAGGGGTGGGCATAAAGCCTGTCTTCGATTCGATTCAGACAAAATTAAGCCTTAGAGAGGACGCGGTATCAAAGCGGAGGGCCTATACGCCCAGTTTCCCTGAATTCATCGCACCAAGTCCGAAGTCCGAACACCAATGATAGGTTTCGGGCGTGACCTTGGACTTGTCGGACGTCGATTGAATCCAACGCGGCTCACCTGCATAGATTCGAGCGCTTCCGCATCGAAGCGTGTGGACGTCGACGACCAGCAAGCAATGATCGCCTTGACCTAAAATCGACAGCCGGCATATTTTCATCATGAGCACCGGTTTTGAGATTAAAAGCGCCGTTCAGAATTTCTCTCGCAGCGACTTGAGCGCGTTTCGCGATTGGTTTCTCAGTTTTGACGCCGATGCTTGGGATCAGCAATCTGAAGACGATGTCGCCGCTGGTCGACTTGACGCTCTCGCTGACGAGGCTATTCGCGACCTGCGTGAAGGACGCTGTTCGGATCTGTGAGGCATCGTGGGAACCCTAAGTTTTGGAAGTTTTATTCGCAGCTTCCCAAGCAAGTTCAGAAGCTCGCCAAGGCGAATTAGAAGCTCCTCAAGAACGATCCCCGCCATCCGTCGTTGCCCTTCAAAAAGGTCGGGCGGATGTGGTCCGTCCGCGTCGGGAATCTTTATAGGGCTCCAGCTGTGGAGGGCGGCTCCGACATAGTCGGATTCTGGATTGGACATCACAGGGAATACGATCGGCTCATCGGCTGTTTCCAGTAGGAAACGCAGCCGAAGAGAAGGAGAAAGCGATGGGTCCAATGCTCAGTATTGTGGAACAAATGTTGACGAGCGTACCGAATAAAGTACAGTTAAAACATGGAAACGATATCGGTCACAGATGCACGAGCGGATCTGTTCAACCTGATTCGCCGGGTCGATTCAGAGCACACGCCGGTTCAGATCAAGGGCAAGCGCGGTAGTGCGGTTTTGATCAGCGAGGCAGATTACGCCGCGATCGAAGAGACGTTGTATTTGCTAAACATCAAAGGTATGCGCGACTCGATTGTCGAAGGGATGGAAACTCGGGTCGAAGATTGTGACGGGGAAATTGATCTGTGAGCTATCGCCTCGTCTACACCAAACAGGCGAAGCAGGACGCGAAGAAGATCAAAGGCAGTCATCTGGCGACCAAGGTTCGGGAACTGTTGCGGTTACTCGAAGTCGACCCGTTTCAGAATCCGCCCCCTGTCGAAGCTTTGAAAGGGGACCTGTCAGGCGCCTACTCCCGTCGAATCAATATTCAGCACCGGCTCGTCTATCAGGTTCTGGACGCGGAACGAATCGTCAAAGTTTTGCGAATGTGGACTCACTACGATTGATGTCATCCGCTCTAACATTTAGCCAAACAACTGCCGAATCGGCACACCGCCATTGGCCGGTTTGATCGGGCGTCCTTCCGGAGTCATAATTTCTTCGTCCCACGGCACGCCCAGCGCATAGGCGATGGTGGCGTTGACGTCTGCGGGAGTGACTTCGTCTTCGATGACATTTTCTCCGGTAGCGTCGGTTTTTCCGAAGGTTCTTCCTCCGACGATTCCGCCGCCGGCGAAGGCACAACTGAACGCTTTCGGATAGTGATCCCGGCCGTTGTTGCGATTGATGATTGGTGTCCGACCAAACTCGCTGGCCAGAACCACCAGCGTGTCGTCGAGCAGGCCACGCTGCTCGAGATCGGAGAGAAGTTGGGACATGCCTCGATCGAGAATCGTGGATAGTTCGGCGACCCGCGCGAAGTTGTCGATGTGGGTATCCCATCCAGTGAGCGCAACTTCGACGAATCGAACATCTTTCTCGATGAGTCGCCGTGCCAGCAGGCAGCCTTGACCAAAATGATCTTCACCGTAGGCTTCGCGAACTTCGGCGGGTTCCTGTGAGAGATCGAATGCTGCGAGGTCCGCTGAACTCATCAGTTGGACTGCCTCGTCGTACAAGCCGGCGGCGCTGCGCAAATCTGTCCGGGGATGTTGATTCAGGAATTCCGCTTCCAGCCGTTTCGTGAGATCGAGACGGGCGGAGAAGTCCCCGGGCGGCACCGCCGAAGTGACGTGCTGAAGTCCCTTGGTTGGATCGCCGATCGTGACCGGCGCCAGATTGCGATCGAGAAAGCCGGCGCCTGGATGTCGATTGCCACCTCCGATGACTACGTTCGCGGGAAGCGAGAGATTTTCACGGCCACGGTGATGCACCAGCCAGGCACCCATCGCCGCATGACGGATGGTGCCGCGCGGTTCATAACTGGTATGCATCAAATAATCCCCCTGTTCGTGGGCGCCTGCTTTCGAGCTGATGGATCGCAGCAGGCAGAGGTTTTTGCCGTGTTTCGCCAAGCCTGAGAGGTCGGAGGACAATTGGAAATCCGCTCCCTGTGCTCTGATCGCTTTCGTCGTCCCTTGATTCTCGGTGCCTGGCTTGACGTCGAGCGTGTCGATGTGCGACATGCCGCCTGTCATGTAGAGATAAATCACCCGCTTGGCGTGCGGTTGAGCTGCGGCCGGACCAGTTCCTTCGGCTGCTGCCAGACTTTTGGAAAGGTCGGGGAGCAAGCCTACACCAAGCAGATTTGCGGCGAGCCGATTGGCAAAATGACGCCGGGTGATCTCATCGGATCGATGCAGGAAAGATTTCATAGGGTCGTTGATGGAGCTCATTGGATTAAAGAGAACTCACGGGAATTGAGCAGGGCGAAAATCAGATCTTCCTCGAAGCGGTCGGGACGGGCTTTCTGCTGTTCGAGCACGATTTCCTGTTCGACCTCAGAAGGACTGCGACCCAAAAGACTGAGGTAGATTGTCTCAATTCGATCTTCCGTAGCATCGAACGGTCGGAGTCCAAGGGAGAGAACGGAACATGGGTGAATCACTTGATCGAATACAGGACCATTCAGCAGACTTAGCGTTTGGGGAATATTGGCGCCGGTCTCGGCATTTTCTATCACCTTGCGATCACTCTGCCCCAGTTGCCGCAAGAAGTGTCCCGGTGGTGCCGGTGAAGGCAAATGCGCAGCACGCACATAGGTCGCCACGTTAGTTTTGCGGTAACCCGTATACTGGCTGCGCAGAGAAGGGTCCTCCAGCCCGGCTTGATTCATCTCATCCTGATAGAATTGCAGTTCCATCTCCGTCAATATGCGCAGCGCCACGCCTCTATAGTAACTATCGCTGTAGTCGAAAAGCAAAGGGTCCGCCATTTCGCTCCAGCTACCAACGCTGTGCGGCAGCGGTGGCGCAAGTTGGTCCAATCCCGCTTTGCGCAACGCCGGCGCGAAAACTTCGCGATGGATCTTGTGTGGCAGATCAGATCTCGTCTCCGCGACCTGCTCCTTCAAGGCGCTTGCGTCCTCCCGCTTGCCGGCACGCGCGGCCTGCTTCTCCGCTTCACGGAGGGTGTCGATTTCTTTTCGATGATCTCGCTGTATGTCGGCGATTTTTTCGACATCCTGCCTCAGTTCGGTTTGCGACTTGAGGCGAACGGTTTCGCTAATCATCTCTGCCCAGTCGTAGCGAATAAAGTTCTCCGCGAGCCGTCTCCAGTTGGCTTGCTCCGGCTGCGGATTGATCAATACCACCAGTGAGTCCCAGATCTGCTCGGCGCTCATCCGGCGCATCAGCGGTCCGGTGAAAGTGAACTTCGCTCCGTCTGCGACTTCCTCTCCATGGGCTTGCCGCTGATAGAGTTCAGTGTTGAACAGCATTCGCTGGAAGGCCTTTAGATCGAACTTGAGGCGTTTCATTTGCTCTTCAAGAAAATCCAGCAACAAGGGATGCGAGGCACGCGTCGACTCGGTGAAATCGTCGAGCGGCTCCACCAATCCGGCGCCCATTACTTCTTTCCACATTCGGTTGGCGATGACCTTCGCGAAGCGCGGATTCTCCGGTGCGGTCAACCACTCTGCGTAGTGCTGTAATCGATCATCAGGATTGCCTGGCTCCGGCATGTCTCCGAAAAGGGGCAGCGGCGTCACCTCGTCCTTTGGCTTGGCATCATCGTAGGAATAATCGTGGGGGAGAGTCAGCACGAGATCCGAGTTCCGTTCAATCATGGCATTCGTCGTGGCCCGGCGGCGGATTTCGACGAGAGCCGTTTGCCGTTCTCTTCTAGCTAAGCTGTCGAGTTCGGCCTCACTGTTGATGGCACGCTGCAACTCCTGAAACGGGCCTGAGCGTCGCTCCAGCCGGGCCGTCATGTCGTGGCTGAAGGCTGCCATTTGATAAAAATCCAACTGCGTCCAGACGTCGAAAGGATGATTGTGGCATTGGGCGCACTCGACCCGCGTCCCGAGGAAAACACGCACGGTGTTGGCCATGTGATCCAGCGGCATGCCGCGATCCCTATAGTAATATCCGGTCGCCGGATTGCCGAAGGCACCACCCTCAGAGACGATCAGTTCGCGGACAAACTCGTCGTATGGCTGGTTGGCTCGCAGCGCTTCCAGGACATATGCCGCGTAAGCAGGTGTCGAAAACTTCCCGCCGGGTTGTGACTCATCGATGCGCAGTAGGTCGGCCATGAACGTGAACATGTGATTCGCGTATCCAGCGGAATCGAGGAGGGTATCGATCAGGTCATTGCGCCGGGAGGGAGATTCGTCCGCCAGGAAAGCGCGCATCTCCGCCGCCGTTGGAATTCGCCCGATCGCATCGAGATACAGGCGTCGGACGAACCGTTCGTCGTCGATAGCCGGATCCGGAGTTTTCCCGTCGCGTTGCCAGTCAGCCGCAAGCAGTTGGTCGATCTTTTTTGAAGCCTCCGCAGTGTCTTCAGCGATGACGGAGATACCGCTTAGCGAGAACGAAATCGCCAGGCAGATGGAGGTGCGACGCAACAGAAAGGAGCCGCTTGGCTTTCGAAGGTTCGATTTCATTCCTGAAAGTTTAGACTGTTCACCGTGCCGTTCGTTCAAAAAATGCCCTCGCCGGGATCACCTTGGTGACCGCTGGCAACTGGCACGATCGGACGCGGATTTTTCCTGACTTCGCAGAGCGGGCGAGGTAAGTAATTGCCGTGAACTTTCTCCGCCGATTCGTAACGTTTTCTCTCATCGCTTTTTCTGTCAGCACCCTCGCGGCTCAGGACAAACCCTCCGGGCGCCCGAACATCCTGTTCGCGATCTCTGACGATCAATCGTTCCCGCATGCTTCGGCTTACGGTGCCGAATGGGTGAAAACGCCGGCGTTTGATCAGATTGCCGACAGCGGGGTGCTTTTCACCAACGCCTTTGCGGCATCTCCCGGCTGCAGTCCGTCGCGGGCGGCGATTCTGACCGGGCGCTATCCGTGGATGATCGAAGGCGCGGGCACGCACGCCAGTGATTTCCCGACCAAGTTCGTGGCCTTCCCCGACCTGCTGGAAAAGGCCGGCTATTTCATCGGCGCCACTGGTAAAACCTGGGGACCGGGAAATTGGAAAATCAGCGGTCGCGAACGCAATCCGGCGGGACCGTCATTCGACAAGCAGAAGCTGAAAGATAACCCCGAGGGGATCAGTAATAAAAACTACGCCGCCAATTTTGCCGACTTTCTCGATGAGCGCCCGGACGATTCGCCGTTCTTTTTCTGGTATGGTGCGACCGAGCCGCATCGCGATTTCAAGCGAGGCATCGGCCTCGAGCACGGCAAGGCGCTCGCCGATGCTGAGGTGCCGGCGTTTCTGCCCGACACGGAAGAAATCCGCGGCGATCTGCTCGACTACGCCTTCGAGATCGAGTGGTTCGACGCGCACCTCGGGCGCATGCTCAAACAGCTCGAAGCCGCCGGTGAGTTGGGAAATACGCTGGTCATCGTCACCTCCGACAACGGTATGGCCTTTCCGCGAGCCAAGGCCAACGTCTACGAATACGGCATCCACATGCCGCTGGCGATTTCGTGGCCGAAGGGTTTTTCCGGCGGGCGCACGGCGGGGCAGGTCGTCAATCTGATCGACATCTGCCCGACCATTCTCGAGGTCGCTGGTGTCGGCGTTCCCGAGTTGAAGCATCCGATTGTCGCGCGCTCATTGATGCCGCTATTGTCCGACGACGGCGATGCGACGGATTGGAAGAATGTCACCTTCTCCGGTCGCGAGCGGCACTCATCGGCGCGATGGAATAACAACACTTACCCACAGCGTGCGATTCGGACGGAGCGGTATCTGTTGATCCAGAATTTTCGTCCCGAACGTTGGCCGGCCGGTGCGCCGCAGAAGATGGGCGACGGAAATTACCCAAAGGACGTCGCGGAGCCTGGTCCTATGCATGGCGGCTATCACGATATTGATGCCTGTCCGTCACTCGATTTCCTGATCGAGAATCGTGACGACGCAGAGATAGGAAAGTTCTTTTACCTGGCGGTTGATCGCAGACCCAGGTATGAGCTTTTTGACATTCAGAAAGATCCTGCCTGCCTGAATGATGTCGCCGAAGTCGACAAGGATTTGCGCGACCAACTGGTCGCTGAACTGACCGAACAACTTCACACCAACCGCGATCCACGCGTCATCGACGAGGACGGTGGCGAGGTATGGGAAAGTTACAAGCGCTTCTCAAAGGTCCGCACGTTTCCCAAGCCGGATTGGGCGGAGTGAGGGGATTGGTCTTTGTTCTTTGTTTTGCTGTGTTGGCTGGTCCATTGAGGCAGATTTAAAATCTGTGCCACTTTTTGCCTTGGCGGCGGTGCCGTCGTTGGGCGATGATCAGTGATCATGCGTTTTACTAAACCGTTCCCCAACACAATGAGCCGTCTATTTGTTTTCGCCGCCGTCGCTGCCTCCGTCGGGGTTCTTTCCTGTTCCGCTGATAAAGGAGATACGGGTGCCGACGCGATTAAAGGTGAGGCGATTTTCAATGGCGAGGATCTCAAAGGCTGGGACGGTGGGGCAGACATCTGGAGCGTGGTCAATGGAGTCATCACCGGCGTCACCACCGATGAAAAACCGCTCGAGTACAATCAGTTCCTCATTTTTAAAGGCGAACCGGTTGAAGATTTCAAACTCAGCGCCGAGATGCGGCTGACGGGCAACAGCAACAGCGGCATTCAGTATCGCTGCAAAGTGAACCCCGATCTCGGCGACTTTGTGGTCACCGGATACCAGTGCGACATGCACCCGGCGGAGTGGGCCAACGGCATGCTCTACGATGAAAAGGAGCGTGGCATCCTCGCCAAACGCGGTCAGAAAGTCGTGCTCACAGAGGACGGGAAAGCGAAGGTCATCGGCAAGCCTGACGGCGGTGGCGACGAAGTGTTCGATCCCGGCGAATGGCACACCTACACCATCGAAGCGCGCGGCAATCATTTGCGTCACGCCATCGACGGTGTCACCACGGTGGAAATTTTCGACCACGATGTCAAAGAGCGCGACCTCAATGGCACGATCGCTTTTCAGGTTCACAAAGGTCCGGCGATGAAGATCGAAATTCGCAAAGTCCTGCTCGAACGTCTCGAGTCGAGTGGCTTGGTGATGCCCGGAGCGACACCCGTCCCAGCCGATGCTGAAGATGTGAATCCGCCGAAGCAAAAGGCGAAGGGCAAAGGCAAGGGGCCGGCGAGGGCGGAGTAGGGTGGCGTTTGTGAACGCTGCGCTGCGGTCGGGGCTTGGCTTGCTGGTGTCGCTGGCGGGATGCGTTTCGTAGCGGATAGCTTGTCAGCCGAGTGTCGAACTCTGGATTTCTGTCGGCGGTGGGGTAACGCCACGGGTTGGTGCATCGAGGCAGGCAACCGGCATTATTTGGGAGAGGCACTCTGTAGTAGGCGAGGAGGTCGTTGTCTGGTTGCAAGCGGTGAACCATAGACACAAAACGATTCGTATCCCGCCGTGATTCACCGAGATCAAGTGTGAGGTAACAGTCATGGACAGTGCCGGCATTGGCCTCGCCAGGAAGCCGGATGCAGATATAGACAGCCCATTGGAGGCGAGCGACATTTGTCCTCCGTTTTGGCAAACGCTCGAGCCTGGTGCCAAAAACGAGTATTGCTTTGTGTGGACTCCTCGAGACAAGGACGTCGTCGTCGGCTTTTTGAGCCTCCAGATGCCGGAACCGTTCGAGACAGTTGCCCCGATCCCTGTGGTGGTCGAGGCGCGACCTTGGAATTGGCTGAACGGAAAAAAGTGAAGAAATTCTTCAAATTACACTTTACAGACAGACCTGTCTGTTCTATTGGTATATCACGCTAATGAAAAAGCCGAATGCCAAAGACCGAATTCTTGAGACAGCTGGGAAGCTGTTTCATCAGCGCGGTTATTCGGAGGTCGGGATTAACGAGATCATCGCCAAGGCCGAGACGGCGAAGGCGACATTCTATCAGCATTTTCCTTCCAAGGAGCGGCTGTGCGAGGCGTGGCTGGAGATGGCGCATGAACGCTCGGAAATTCGGCGTCAGGCGATCCTCAAGGGACCCGGAACGGCGGCGGAAAAGATCGATCAGAATTTTGCCAATATGGAAGAATTCCTGGCCAATAGTGATTTTCGCGGCTGCCCGTATTCCAATACTTCGGCAGTCATCGCTTCGGGATGCACGGGTATTATTAAGCAAGTTGCTGATCACAAGCAGGCTATCCGTGATTTCTTTCGCGAACTCGCTACTCAGATCGTCGGTGAACGCGCGATGAACGAAGGGCAGTGCCCGAGTCGGCTCGGCGATGCGATTTTTGTGCTCTACTCCGGAGCGATCACCGAGGCACAAAATTTGCGCGAAATGTGGCCGGTCGAAGCAGCACGCTGCGCTGCGGGCGAACTCTGCGCGACAGCGATGAGTGCCGGTGAAAAGTCTCCAGTTTCGACCCTTTAAAAAATTTTTCGGAATAAAATACAGACTTGTCTGTTCTTATTTTCAACAAACAAAAATTCCCAACCCCAGATAAACAAATGAACGCAATAGCAACATATGAACCCAGCACTGAATTGCAGCCAGGTTTGTGGCCGGCTCATCACGGTGACTACCTTCTGAATTTTGCCATGAGCAAAGTCAGTGATCGCGGTCAGGCGGAAGACCTCGTGCAGGATACTTTTGTCGCCGCCTGGAAAGGTCGTCGCGGTTTTCGCGGCGACTGCACCGAACGCACTTGGTTGACCGGAATCTTGCGCAATAAGGTGATCGACCACTACCGCGCTTCGGCACGCCGTCCGGTGGTCCGCGAGGCGGATGTTATCTCGATCGACGATTACGACAGCCGAGGAAGTTGGATGGAGGCGCAGCCTGCAGATTCGGCGGGCAACGACCCAGTCGAGGTGACTGAGCAGCGTGAATTCCTGACCGTGCTGGACGACGCGCTGACAAATTTGCCCGAGGCGGCGAGCAAGGCGTTTCGTATGCGCGAGATTCAGGGCTACTCGACCGACGAGATCGCCAGCGAACTGAATATCAGTCGCGGCAATCTGTGGGTGTTGATCCATCGTGCCAAGGCGGCGTTGAGGAGTCAGATGGAAGTGTCGTGGGCGGCATAGGAGGAGATAGTAGCTCGTCCACTGATTCTTGAAAAAATCACAGCGCTCTCTCGCCGATAGGTGAGGGAGCGCTCGCTTTTGTAGCAGTTGACGAGAGGCGAAATTGATCGTCCTTTCTCGCATCATGATTCGCTCTTTGATGATGTTCTGCTGTGCCATCCGATTGATAGGATTTGTCGCGATGATAGCCATCGCTGCGACCGCGACAAAAGCACAGGATACCGAGCCTACGGAGTATCCTGAGATCGAGAAATTTGCCGAGTCTATCGCGGGTACGATTTGGGATTTGCGCGGCACTTCCTCACTCAAGCACCTGCGTTACAATGGTGAGAGTTGGCATAATCTCAACTCGAGTGGCAAAGAGGGTTCGGCCTACGAATCCGCTTTTGTTGATGTTGGGGTCGTTCGCTTGGACTTTCGCGGGCCGAATACTGGTTGGTATTTTTTCAGCGACGATTTGAAGTGGGTGACGTCGCTGACAGTGGATCTCGAATTGGTGTTTGCTCCCGCCGAAGGTAGTGAGCGGCGGGCGGTGAAGAGTTTCCCCGCTGACCTGACCGGAGTGGTTTGGGAACTTCAACCCGACGAGAGGGCGGTGCCGCCTATGAAGCTGCGTTGGAACGGTACCGAGTTGGAGAGCGGAGTGCAGCAGGAGGGGAAGTGGGTCATGGAAAAAATGGCTGCGGTAGTCGCTGGCGAGCGGGTTCTCGAAGTGAGATTGCCGGATGACTCGGTGGGGTGGTATGTCTTTTCTGCTGACGGTGGGGACGCCTGGTTTTTGCACCTTAAGGACATCTACGGCGGTCACGCACGCGGGGTTACGCGAGGCGATGAATCGGTGGCGGCCCCGCAGGGAATGACGGCGCAGCATGTCGACGAGTTTCATCATGCGCTGCAATTGAAGGCAGCTGGAGAGGCTGGCCGGATGGCGACGCTGAAACGTTACCTGCTGCGCAAATACGCAGCTAACGAGGCAGTTTCGGACGCGATCGAGCGGGCTCTGAAGTAGCCGCTGCGGGCGGCAACAGGACGCCGATCGATGTCTGCGATGAACTATCGATCTCTGATCGCGAGAATTCCGGATGGCAATTCGAGCGGGGTCTACCGGGCCAAAAAATACGCGATCAGTAAGAGTACTTATAACGGCGGTCGCTCGTGCAAGATCTACGCCGAAGAGCTGGGCGGAAGAGAGTTCATCAGCATGAATTTCTATCAGATGAAAAGTGGAGACCTGCTCAAACCCTGCGAAATGCCGCAGCAGAAGGTGGTCGACTTTTTGCGGGAGGTGGATTTTATAGCGTAGTCTCTGCGTCGCAAGCAAATCGGGCCGAACTGGAACTATGAACGACATCTCGAGCATCACTGAAAAGATCCGCGCCTTCCGCGACGCTCGAGACTGGGCTCAGTTTCACAATCCCAAGGATATGGCGATGGCGATCTCGCTGGAGGCGGGCGAGCTGATGGAGCACTTTCTGTGGAAGACTCCAGACGAAGTGGAGGCGCGAATTGAGTCGCACCGCGAGGAGATCAGTGACGAGATCGCTGATGTTGCGGTCTACCTTTTTGAGCTGGCTGACAACCTTGGCATCGATCTGCTGCAGGCGATGGAAAACAAAATGCAGAAAAACGCCGGGAAGTATCCTGCGGAAAAGGTCAAAGGCTCGTCGAAGAAGTATTCGGAGTATGAGGCCGAGGGCTGAGCGAAGGCGGTGACTCTAAGTTAGAACGTCGTAAATCTTGAGGCGTTGTTCTCCGCACTTGAGCTGAAACAGCGCCCAGTGGTCGCGCAGGCGATCCTCCACGGAGAAAGAGAGCAATCGTTCAACATCTCCTAAAGATTCGATTCTAACCATCCGTTTGCGTGGGCTCCGGCGTAAGTCCTTTTGACTGCGGGCTCTGCATGGCTAGTCGTCTGAGCACTTCGAGTAGTCCTGAATACGCTTCGAAACTTGCTAAAGCTTGGTTACGAAATTCCGTGAAAATTTATGGGAAAAACGCTTGTGAAATATTTCACAAAGTCTTTAATACGCTCCAATTCGGACATGGGTAACATCTTTCCAAAGTGGCTTAACTGGCTTCCTCTGCAAATTGTAGTGGGCGTCGGCATTATTGGCGCACTGGTCTCTCTGGCAGTGGCTTACACGTTCACGCCAAAGTATACCCGCGTCGGCTACATGCCTACGCAGCCGATCCCCTTCGATCACAGCATTCACGCGGGTCAGTTGGGTATGGATTGTCGCTACTGTCACTCGTTCGTTGACGAGTCCCCACATTCGAATATCCCTGCCGCTCAGGTGTGCTGGAATTGCCACGGACCAGGCAAGGTTGCCTCGGATAGCCCGAGCCTCGAGCCTTTGCGGGCGGCGATGGACACCAATTACGAGGGCTACACTGGCGAGCCGATTAAGTGGGTGCAGGTCCACGAGACGCCGGACTACGCTTATTTTAATCACTCGGCCCACGTCAATCGCGGCGTTTCCTGTGTTGAGTGTCACGGCAAGGTCAACGAGATGGAGGTCGTTCATCACGAGAAGTCGCTGAGTATGAGCTTCTGTCTCGATTGTCACCGCGCTCCGGAAAAGGCGCTGCGGCCGATTGATCAGGTCACCAACCTCGATTTCACGGTGGCCGACGTCGATGAAAAGGAATTTTACGCCTACCTCGAAAAGAAGACGGAAAAATCGGTCGATGAGCTCAAGCAGCTGTCGCACGATTGGAAGCTTGATTGGGGCCAGGAATTGATGGGTATGCACTTGAAGGAGGCGTGGGATGTTCACCCGCCGCAAGATTGCACAACTTGTCACCGTTGATTTTTTTATTGGCCGCTTAGGTGGCTTGCTTCGATTTCGATTCGAATTTCGCATTTCATGAAACGCAAATGGCACCATCCCGAGGCTCCTTCGACCGGCCGCCAGTACTGGCGCAGCCTGGGTGAGCTGGAGGATTCTCCTGAATTTACGGAGTGGTTGCAGCGGGAATTTCCGCGCGGCGCGGCCGAGCTTTCCAATCCGGATGCAGACGCCGAAGATGGTGGGGTTTCGCGGCGCAATTTTATCAAATTGATGGGTGCCTCGACGGCGCTGGCCGGTTTCGGCATGAGCGGTTGTCGTCGTCCCGAGCGTTACCTCGTGCCTTACAAGGAGCACGTAGAATGGGTCGTGCCGGGTAAGCCTCTGCTGTTTGCTTCGGCCAAGCCGCGTGTCGGTGGTCGTGGTTGTGATCCCTTAGTGGTAACGACTTACGAGGGTCGTCCGGTCAAGGTGGATGGCAATCGCATGCACCCGATGATGGTCGGCGGTTCGGATGCTTGGACTCAGGCTTCGATTCTCGATCTTTATGATCCAGATCGTTCGCGTGGTTACCTCAAGTCGGGTGATGTCACGACGGCGGCAGATTTTGAAGCGGGGTTCCTCAAGGGATTCCGCGAAGGTAAGGGCGAGAAGGCTGCGCTGGTGATCGGGGAGACGGTTTCGCCGACTCGTTCACGTTTGCTCGACGAGCTGAAAAAGAAGCTGCCGGGTCTTAAGGTGTTCCGTTACGAGGCGCTCGCGCCGAACGGTATGCGGGCCGCTGAGAGGGCTTTGTATGGTGAGGGTGTGGCGCAGGTGCCGCGTCTCGATAAGGCTCAGAAGATTCTCTCACTGGACTGTGATTTTCTTGGACTCGACAAAATTGGCGAAGATTCGCCTGCGGAGTTCACTCGCGGTCGTCGCGTCGATGACGATTCGCACGAGATGAATCGCCTCTACGTTGTGGAGCCGGCCTTCACCGCGACGGGCGGGATGGCGGATCACCGTTTGCGCCTTGCGGCGAGTCAAATTCCGGCGATTGCAATTTTGCTGGCTGAACAAGTTGCTGAGGCGGCTGGTGATGCTGGTCTAGCGGCGGCGCTCAAGCCGCTGGTTGCCAAGGTGGAATCCTCGGTGATGAATGTCGCGTGGATTGCGGAGGCGGCGAAAGATCTTGCGGCGGCTAAGGGCAAGGCTGCGGTTGTCGCTGGCTCGCGTCACTCTAAAGAAGTGCATTTGCTGGTGGCGGCGATGAATGCTGCGCTCAACGCAACGGGTGCGGGCGATGTGCCGGTTCCGGCTTTTAAAACGGGCGACGCGGAGCTCCCGGGCTTGGTCGAGTTGGCTAAAGCGGCTGAAGAAGGTTCGGTTGATACGATCATTTTCTCGACGGATGCCGATCCGTATTTCGATGCTCCGTCCGACTTGTATTTGCAGGATTTGCTGAGCAGCGACGGTATCACGGTGGTGCATCACGGGGTGCGCGTTAATGCCACAGCACAGGCTGCGACTTGGCACGTTCCGTCGGCTCACTACTTGGAGAGCTGGGGCGATCTTACGTCGGCGACGGGTGTCTACTCGATCGTCCAGCCGATGATTCTGCCGCTTTACGATGGACTTTCCGATGTTGACCTGGTTCTTGCGCTGACCAATGCGCCGGCTGAGAAAAAGGAAGAGCCGGTTGCTGGTGCGGAAGAGGCGCCGTCAGCGAGTATGCTGGCTGTGCGTGCGACTTTTGACCAGTTGGCTGGCAAGTCCGATGCCGAGGCTGATGCAGCGTGGAATGCCACCTTGCGTGACGGTTATTTAACTGGTTCGAGTTTTGATCGCGCTGCGGCTCCGGCGGCAGTGGCTCCGGTCGATATTGCGAATGTTGAGCTCGCGGATCTGCCTTATCCTGAGGCGCTTGAGGTCGTGTTGGCGACCAGTTCGTCGCTCTACGATGGTCGTTTCGCCAACAATGGTTGGATGCAGGAAGTGCCAAATCCGATTTCCAAGCTGACTTGGGATAATGCGGCGCTGATGAATTTCGCCACGGCGGAGGCGCTTGGGCTGAAGGATGAAGATTTGATCGAAATTTCGGTCGGTGAAGGGGCGGATGCACGCAAGGTGACGGCGCCGGTGTTGCGTAGTCCTGGTCAGGCGGATTTTACGATTCAGCTGGACCTTGGTTACTACGGTGCTGACAAAGATAAGCATGGTGAACTGATCAACGAGGTGGGCCTGGTGGGCAGCGGGGTTGGTTTCAATGCTTATCCGCTGAAGACGACTGCTGCACCTTATGTGGTAGTCGGTGCGAAAGTTTCCAAGCCGGTTGGCGAGTATAAGTTGGCTCTGACGGCTGAGCATTACTCGATGGAAGGTCGTGCGATTGCTCGCGAGGGCACGGTCGACATGCTCAAGGCGGATGAAAATTTTGCCGAGTTCCAAGGTATGGATGCGCACATCCCGCCGGATGATTCGCTTTACAAAGGTCCGAACTACGAGAATCCGACTGAGCAGGAGACGGATCCGAAGCCGGGCTTCCCGATGCATCACCCGTTCCGCGTTGATCCGAATCACCAATGGGCGATGACGGTCGATCTGCATTCGTGCATCGGCTGCAATGCCTGCACGATTGCCTGCCAGGCGGAGAATAATATTCCGATCGTTGGCAAGGGTGAGGTGATGCGTGGTCGCGAGATGCACTGGATCCGCATGGATCGCTATTTCTCGACGCCCGAGTTTGCTGCTGAAACGGTTTCCGAGTTCGATAAGGGGACCGATGGCGAAGAGCCGGGGCGTCGCAAGATCGACGATGATGCGGTCGAAATGATCACTCAGCCGGTCGCTTGTCAGCAGTGCGAAGCGGCACCCTGTGAAACGGTTTGCCCGGTCAATGCCACGGTTCACACTGGCGATGGCCTCAATGCGATGACTTACAATCGCTGCATCGGCACGCGTTACTGCGCTAACAACTGTCCGTACAAGGCGCGTCGTTTCAATTACTTCGACTACAACAAGCGTCAGATCGGCTACGGCAATCTGCGTTGGGGTCCGCTCAAGTCGCCGACCGGTCACGCCACCACCAGCGAGAAACTGCAGAAGAATCCGAACGTCACGGTGCGCATGCGCGGTGTCATCGAAAAGTGCACTTACTGTGTGCAGCGCATCAGTAGCGCCAAGATCGCCGCCAAGGTGAAGGCCAAGGACTCTCCCGATATTCAGGTTGGCACGGATGCCATCAAAGTCGCCTGTCAGCAGGCCTGCCCGACTGAGGCGATCGTTTTTGGCAACCTCAAGCGCACCGACGACAAGGTGAATGTAATGAAGGCCAGTGGTCGCAATTACGATTTGCTGCGCTACATCGGCACTTTGCCGCGCACCAGTTATCTGGCGCGGATCAAGAATCCAAATCCGGCGATGCCGGGTTCCGATTTCGTCGGCAAAGCTACCTCGGTCATGCATTAACACGGTCAGTGATTCTGGAAATTGAACACTGAACTCTGAAAATTTTCCCAAATGGCAAACGAAACAACAACATCCAATCAAGCGGTTCACCCGGCTGATGCGCCCACCATTGCGCGTGAGCAGTTGGTGTTGAATAATCGCTCGATGGCGTGGATCACCGATCGCGTCTGCGGTATTGTCGAGAATCGGCAGCCGCTGATCTGGTGGGTTCTGTTTCTTCCGTCGGTGCTGCTCGCCGGTTGCCTGGGTTTCACTCTTGTCTACCTGGTTTCGACCGGCGTAGGCATCTGGGGCAATAACCAGCCGGTGGCCTGGGGTTGGGCGATCGTTAACTTCGTTTTCTGGATCGGTATTGGTCACGCGGGAACGCTGATCTCGGCGATTCTTTTCCTGACCCGTCAGCGCTGGAGGACATCGGTCAACCGTGCGTCGGAGGCGATGACCCTGTTTGCGGTGGTTTGTGCGGGTATTTATCCGGGCTTTCACGTTGGTCGTTTCTGGATGGTCTGGTTCCTCGCGCCGGTGCCGAACGCCAACGCCATTTGGCAGAACTTTAAGAGTCCGCTGCTGTGGGACGTGTTCGCCGTTTCGACCTATTTCACGGTATCGGTAATCTTCTGGTATATCGGTTTGATTCCTGATTTGGCGACCTTGCGCGATCGGGCGACCTCCAAAATTCGCAAGTTCTGCTATGGCTTTTTCGCTCTCGGATGGCGTGGTGCCAACCGCCACTGGCGTCACTATGAAATGGGTTACTTGTTGCTCGCCGCTCTGTCGACGCCGCTGGTGCTTTCGGTTCACTCCGTCGTTTCGTTCGATTTCGCCACGTCAATCGTGCCGGGTTGGCATACGACCATTTTCCCGCCGTATTTCGTCGCTGGTGCCGTGTTCGGTGGCTTCGCGATGGTGCTGACTTTGATGCTTCCTGCCCGCAAGCTCTATGGGCTTGAGGACATGATCACGCCGAAGCACATCGACAACATGGCGAAAATCATCCTGCTAACCGGCACGATCGTTGGTTACGCCTACATCATGGAGTTGTTCATCAGCTATTATGGCGGCAACAAGTATGAGGCGGATGCTTTCCACTTGCGGATTTTCAGTGGTCCCTACACCTGGGCATACAAATGCATGTTTTTCTGCAACGTTATCGCCCCACAGATTTTCTGGTTTCATGCGGCACGCCACAACCTCTGGGTGGTGTTTATCGTCTGTAACTTCGTCAACGCCGGTATGTGGTTCGAGCGATTCGTCATCATTCCGACGACGCTGGCTCGCGACTTCCTGCCGGGGCAGTGGGGTTATTATGCGCCGACCTGGGTAGAGGGCTTGATGTTTGCCGGAACCTTTGGCCTGTTCCTTTCATTGTTTCTTTTGTTCGTGCGCTTCCTTCCGGTAATTGCCGTCAGTGAAGTCAAGGGTGTGCTTCCTGAAGCGGATCCGCATTATCCGGAATGGCAGGAATTGAAAAAGAAGCGCGCTGCTTCTTTGAATGCCGAGAAATAATTTAGCCAACGTCCCTTTTTAACCGACCCAGTTTTCACCAACGTGAGTGACTCAACTTCCAGCCCCAGCAACAGCAGTCCGGTTTTCGGCTACGTGGCGAGTTTTGACTCGGCTGCCGCGCTCTATCATGCGGCGGAAAAGGTGCGTGATGCCGGTTTCAAGCGCTGGGACGTGCACACGCCGTATCCGGTTCACGGTATCGATCATGCGATGGGTTTAGGTAAATCCTGGATCTCGGCGGTCGTGCTCGGTGGTGGCATCACGGGTTGTAGCGTTGCTTTAGCGTTGCAGTTTTTCACTCAAGTGAATCTCTACCCGACGGTGGTTCAGGGTAAGCCGACCAATCTGAGTACCATCCCGGCGTTCTTTCCGGTGACGTTCGAGTTAACCATTTTGCTGTCGGCATTTGCGGTCGTCGGTGCGCTGCTGATTTTTCTGGCGTTGCCTCGGTGGAATCATCCGCTATTCAATTCGGCTCTTTTCAACACTTTTTCGGACGACGGCTTTATCCTCGCGATCGAAGCGCGTGATCCAAAATTTTCCCGCGAGCAAACTCGCGAACTGCTCGGCAGTGCTGGTGCGACCAACATCGAACTGGTTCACGAAGACGCCTGATTGCCCTGTCCTGTCATCTGACTTCCGATTTCTCCTTTTCCAATGCGCTGGTTCTTTCTCATCCTCCTGCTGTTTAGCGTGATGGTCGTCGCGGCCATCGGTCGGCGTGGTGAAAAGTTCACCGCTCCTCCGATCGAAGTCTTTCCTGACATGGATCGCCAGGAGAAGATCAAATACCAAAAGCCAAGCGATATGTTCGCGGATGGCCTGGGCGCTCGTAAGCCAGTCGCTGGCACGGTGCCGATCGGTTTCGAAATGCCGGAAGGCGATAAGCGTGCTGCCAATGGCACGGCGGTGTCGAGTTATGGCTTCACCCACGGCGACGACTACTACAACAGTGGCCGCTTCGGTGACTTTTACGGTGCGGGATTTCCCGAGGAAATCACGGTCGACGCCGCGTTGCTGGCGCGGGGACACCAACGTTTCGATATCAACTGCACGCCCTGTCACGGTAAATCCGGAAACGGTGCCGGTGCAGTTTCACAGCACTGGGTTGGTTTTCCGCCAACTGCCAATCTACTGATGGAGCCGGCCAAGGCGTTGCCCGAAGGTCAGATTTTTTCCACCATCACTCACGGCAAAGGCTTAATGGGTCCCTACAACGGCATCATCACAGTTTCCGACCGCTGGGCGATCGTCGCTTACGTCCGCGCGCTTCAGTTTGGTTCTGAGGCAAAATACGAAGGCGAAGTCAAAACCGCTTTCGATGCGCTGCAGTCTCCTCCGGAAGACGTCGTCGCTCCGGCTGCTGAATGATCTGACCGGTATCCTTTTCTCCCTTTTTCCCTCCCGACTACGACTTTCGCAATTCCCGCATGAGTGCACTGAAATCAGCCCATGATCTGCCCAAAGGTGGCCAGATGCTCGCCAGCCTTCCCGGAAGCGCTGCGCTGGGTCGTGCCAAGATGATCCTGTTTGTAGTCGGCGTGGCTTGCACCTTATTGTTCGCTGTGCTGGCAATGGTGCTGCCAGGTGCAACGGATGCCGCTACCGATCACGGTCATGCGGAAGATCACGCGAGCGCGGCTGCGATCGCTGCAGAAACGGGTGGCGCTGAACAAGCTGATCATGCCGCTCAAGATGACCATGCTGAGGACAAAGATTCGCCGCCGACTAATTGGAGCGGAGCGATGGCATACTCCTGGCTGTTCGCCGTGGTATTTTTCCTGACGCTCTGTGTCGGTGGATTGTTTTGGACCCTGTTGCACAACGCTTCCAACTCGGGCTGGGGTGTTCTGGTGCGCCGATTAATGGAAAACCTCGCATCAGTGATGCCGCTGATGTTCGTATTGGCCTTGCCGCTCATCGTTTTACCGGGAGCGCGCGACGCTCTGTGGGAATGGTTGCCGCTGCAGGCTGGCATCGAAGAGCACGCCAAAGCAGCCGTCACGGATGATGTTGTCAAGGAGGCCATGGCCGAAAGTGCCCAGAGCGTGGAAGCTGCCAAAACAGATCTCGCCAAGGTTGAGAAGGAAGTCGAAAGCAAGTTGCCTGAAGCATCGCCCAATCTTGCCTATTACCTTGAGCAAAAGGTTGAGGTCGCCCGCGAGTTGGTGGCTGAAGCGGAACAAGATGCCAAAAAGTTTTCCAGCGAGAGCGCGGTGCGTGATCAACTCGTCGATGACCACAAGAAACACGCTGACGTCCTCTTGTATGGGAAGAAGGGTTTCCTTAACTATGGGTTCTGGCTGTTCCGTTTCGTTTTCTATGCCGTCGCGCTTTGCGGCATCGTGCGTCTGTTGCGCAACTGGTCGATTCAACAGGACCTGACTGGCGAAGCCAAATACACGTTGCTCGCGCG
>JBBKXR010000117.1:0-31374 GCA_037969585.1 Verrucomicrobiales bacterium | reverse complement strand
ATTCGAGACCGCGCGAGCAGGCGCCGCCGTCGATGATCAAGGGGATGCGGCCCTCAAGTTCATCCATGACTGATGCCGCCGAAGTCGGACTGATGCGACCGAAACGGTTCGCGCTCGGTGCGGCGATCGGGGCATCGAGTTCCTTGGCGACTTGTTGGAAGATCGGATTTTCACTGAGTCGCACCGCGACGTTCGGCAAACCGGCGGTGACAATGTCCGGCACGCGATCGGTTTTCGGCAGGAGCAGAGTCAGTGGTCCTGGCCAGAGTTGATTGGTCAGTGCCTTGATGGTAGCGGCGATTTCTTCGGGGACGTCGGCGACCTGCGGCAGAAACTTTGCATCCGGCAGATGCACGATCAGGGGATCAAAGGTGGGCCGCTGCTTGGCTTCAAAGATTTTCGCCACGGCGTCGGCATCGAAGGCGTTGGCACCGAGGCCGTAGACGGTTTCGGTCGGCAGCGCGACGATTTCGCCTTCGCGCAGCAGTTCGACCGCGTGGGCGACGGCGGCGTTGGTCTCCTCTTTCGAGTCGGTGTGGGCGAGTTGGGTTATCAAGGAGGTAGGAGTTGGGAGACAGGAGTTAGGAGCTCGTCCAAGGGGCTAGTTGGGGGCGGCTTGAAGCGGCTAATTTAGTGCGGGCTGGGCGGCTGTCATCTTTTCTTGCAGGGTGACGGCGTGGCGGGCATCATCGGTAGGTGCCTCGCCGGGTGCTGCCTGTCCTAACATTTTCACCAAAGCTGCTGTTTTGAACCCGAAATCTCCGCGTCGCAACCTGATTTTGATTGGCTTCATGGGCACTGGTAAGACCTGTATCGGTAAGCTGGTGGCGCGCAGTCTCGGCTGGAAATTCGTCGATACCGACCAGCGCATCGTCGCTCGGGCGGGGTGTTCGATCCCTAAAATTTTCGCTGATCCCGAGCGCGGTGAGGATTGGTTTCGCGATCTGGAGACGGAGGTGCTGCGCGACACCTTGGAGAAAGGCGATCAAGTCGTCGCTACCGGTGGCGGCATCGTCGGTCGCGAGGAAAATCGCCAGCTGTTGGCCGCGGGCGGTTACGTATTCTGGCTGCGGGCGTCGGTTGAGGCGATTTACGAGCGCGTTCGCCACAACCGCAACCGGCCGCTGCTGCACACCGAAGATCCGAAGCAAACGATCAGCGACTTGCTCGATGATCGTGAGCCGCTGTATCTGCAAAGCGCCCACGATCAGGTCGATTCAACGCATCTGACGGCGGAAGAGACGGCGTTCGGGATCAGTGAGAGTGCACTGTATCTTTTTCAGGAGTGAGGGAACCGTTTGTGGGCGGATACCGGCAAGTCGTCAGCGAGGTAACGAGGTAACGAGATTGGCGAGATTGGCGAGATTGGCGTCCCGTAGGGACCGCTTTGGGTAGGCGGGGGATTTATCCCTCGCATCGTATGGCCGACGGATCATGCGTCACGTAGTGACCGCTCTGTCGGGGTGGCGTTCGTCTTCAGAACAGAGCGGTCCCTATGGGACGCTACCTGCTTTAAATCATCGGAACCGGTGGCTGAAGCCACCGGCTAACCAGACCGGTCCCTACACGGCCCGTCCACCGTCGGCACGCGGAGCGCTTGCCCTACCATTTTCCTTCGGCTAAAACGTCGGTAAAGATGGCGACGATAGACTCAAGTGAACACGATGCTGACCCGATGTCGCCTGCGACTCAGCGGCGGCTTTGGCGACGGGCGTGGATTGGCGTTGTTGCGCTGGTCCTGCTCATGCCGGTGGTGCTGTGGATTTTTATTGATCAGTCGGGCAAGGCGGAGTGGCGTGAGGTGCAGGCGAGGCTCAGGGCGAAGGGGGAGGCGACGACGATCAAGGAGCTGAAGCTGCCGGCTCGCGGGGATATCCCGGCTGATGAGAATTTTTGCTCGCTACCGTGGCTAATTTTCGACGTTGACGGCACCGATAGCCCGGCGGTCGAAGAGCTGAAAAATAAACTGAAAATTGACGGTGCATCGTATGAAGAGCCGAAGCTTTTGAACGAGGCAGAGGGAGCTCCATTGCTGGGGTTTCGTGGCGATTTTTCGGCACGCGCGCGGACGATGGATCTGATCACTGAAGAGGAGGGAATCGCCGTCGACGCGGTCATGATGGAGGAGGCGGGTGACGATCCGCTTGCTCGTATCGTCACTCACATGAATTCGTTGGAGAGCCATTGGAAGGCTGCGGAAGCAGCGATCACCAGACCTCACGCGTATTTTCTGCCACTCGTCGAAGAGCGTCTCGAGGCAGTCGACGGGGTGACGTTTCGAATGCCTTACGCCTCGTTATCGATTGCGCAGAGTGTGTCGAGTGCTATGGCTCTGAGGACGTCGGTTGCGGTTGCCAGAGGCGACCATGAAACCGCGCTGCGTAGTTTGGAGATTGGAGCCCGTCTGCGGGAAGCGATCGTCAACGATGGCAATCTGATTGGCGGTCTGGTCGCCGTGACAGCTTTTTCGGTTCAAATGGGGCCGATCGTTGAGTTTTTATGGGATGATTCGTTGCAAAGAGATGCGGCGAAATTGCAGCGATTGGAATTCATATTGGAGGGTTGGGACCTACATAAAATCCTGGCGCATTCGATTCGGAGCGAATTGGTGTTTATGTCCGAAGGGATGCAGCAGATTCCCAGACTGAGTGGTGATACTCTGCGAGAGTACGGTTTGGGAAGTTGGTCAGTTTTGGTACCTCCAGGATGGTGGCAGGCCAACGCGGCCTACGGAGCTGACCTCACCGATCGCACGCTGCTCGACGCTTGCAGGAGTGGTCGATATGCGGATGTGAGGACAGCAGCCACACTGATGGCTGCTGAGCTCGATTCCCTAAACCGGATGGAGCAAATTTTCAAAGCGCTGGCGGTGATGAGCCTTGGAAGTTACGAGCGCATCATTAACAGATTCAGTTATCTCGAGGCCCTCCGCCGGCAGGCGATCATCATGTGCGCTCTTTATCGTTATCGGATCGACTATGGCGGAGCATTTCCTGAGACTCTCGATGAGCTGGTCCCAAACTACCTGAGCAGTGTGCCAGCTGATCCCATCGATGGCGCGCCGATGCGCTACACGCTGGCGACTGACGGAAGTAGAGAGGGCGAACATCGGCCTGCTTTTAAACTTTACTCGATTGGTCTCGATGCCAGCGATGACAGCGGCTTCCTCGCCCTTGATCTTGAGGAGCCATTGCGGACCAGGCCTCGGCCGCGCGACTCGAATTATATCGGCGACTGGCCGTGGCCGGTGGAGCCGCGTGACGCCCCTGAGCTGGAACCGTAGGCGAACGGCTGCCGTTTTTTGCCCGCTCGGGCTACCCGCACTAACTACCGCATCCGCTGCGCGGCGACGGTGCGTTGGATGTCCTCTGCTTCCCAGTTGATGTCGACGTCGCCATTGCGGAGTTCTCCGCGATTTTGAAAGACGATCGAGAAGCCGACCGACTGCCATCGCTTAATCAGATCGTTCTCAATTTCCTGATAGCTTCTACCTCTCAGGAGGTGCTGGTCCCTGGCTTGTTTTTCGGAAATGCCGCTGAGGATGGCTTCGAGGTAGCGTTTGAAATAGAGGCCGTCGGGATGGTCGACGTGGAAGAAGTAATCGACCAGCAGGAGTGCTTCGTGGTACTGCATCATGCCGGCCGCGTCGTCGGTGTTGAGGATCCCGTTCCACTCGCGGATGTCGCGATTCATCAGGTTTTTGAGGAAGGTGAAGTGCATGCGTCGGTCTTTGACGATGCGATCTCCGAGGATCAGTTTGTTGATGTGATAGCGCAGCGAGACATAGGTATTGGTGAACTGATAGGTGGCGGGCGCGAATTGGGTGGCGGCCATGTATTCGGACATGCCTTCGGCGACCCAGGCGGGCACTTCCATGTAGAGCAGGGCGGCCATTGATTGGTGAGTGACTTCGTGGACGATGACATCGTATTTCTGAACTTTGGCCGGTTTGTCGTACTCGAAGACGACGCGCTGCTGGTCTGGTTCGTAAAGCTGTTCGATGAAGATGTGGACTTTTCCGGTCTGGCCATCCCAGTAGCCGGCAGCGTTGGCCAACTTCGGATCATCGGATTTGCCTTCGATGACGATTTGTCGTCGACGGTCGCTATTGCGGCCCCAGTTCACCGGCAGCGGTAGCGGCAAGGCGTTCAGGGCACCATCGACGGACTCGCAGATCAAGGCGATCGATTCGATGGAGGTTCGATCGACGCCGGCAGCATCGGTGATGTCGAAGTGCTTGCTGCGCCAAACTTTGCTGTTGTCGACCTGTTCGATGGGGACTTTAGCGTGTCCCTGCCATCGACTGGGCCAACGATGCGATTTGAGAAGGACGGGATATCCCGCTACGCCACTGCGTCCGTCGGTCTCAATCCAATTATTGATTCTGCCGCGGTCGGTTTCGGCAAACTTGGCGAGGCTTAGGTTGTGGATGCGCTGCGTTTTCGCCAGACGCAGCTGAGCGACTTTCGAATTCGCCGCGATCAAAACGCCCTCGGCCTGCTTGCCGTTGGCGAAATTCCAGGTGCGGCTGTTGTTGCGGAAATCAGCGGTGGTAGGCAAGAGGACGTCGGCGGGGGCGTTCTTGTGGGAACTTCCCGTGCTCGCCGCCGGCTCGTCACCCGTTGACAGATCTGCGGCGACGTACAGCTTCGCGAGCTCGAGACGCTTCTGTGCGTAGTCGACGCCGTCAAGAAGAGCCTCTCGACCATTGTGCCGAGCCAGCAAGCCGAGGCCGATCAAACCGACGACAATCAAAAACCCCCTCATGAGTTAGATATTATGGTATTTATAATAATTAATTCAAGAAGAAATTGGTAAGTGGGTCCGGAAACTCGACTTTAACCGCTCACTGCAGGGGTGCGGGGTGCTTGCCCCACCCTCGTGGATGCTCTAAAAAGCGGGCTAGGCGATGACGGAGGAGCACTCACATTTTGAACACGACAAGGCCGATGTCATGTCGCCGACGGTGCAGCGACGTCTTTGGCGGCGAGTGTGGATTTGTGTTGCTGCGTTGGTTCTGCTCGCGCCCTTTGTGCTCTGGATCGCGATTGATCAAGGAGGCAAGGCGGAGTGGCGTGAGGTGCAGGCCAGGTTGAAGGCGAAGGGGGAGGCGACTGATATCTCAAAAATTCTGCAGTCGAACGAAGCCATAGACGAGAAACACCATTCGGAAGGCAATTTCTGCTACTTGCCTGTATTTCAAGACGATGCCGATGAAGAAGAAAATCAACGGCGGCGCGAGGCGAGAAAAGCTTTGGCTTACTTCACTTCGTATGGGGCTAGCGGCGATGAAGCCGATGGGTTCCCTCAATCACCAAAGGCCCCGAGATTCCATCAAGGGAGCAGAGTTGACCTGAGGGCTTGGCGCATTCGTTTGGATGCGATCGCTGAATCCAGGGAGGAAGAAGGTCGCCTGCTCGTTGATGAATCGCGGGATGCGAAGGTGATTGCCGCCTATCTCAGAAAATCGGAACGGACGTGGGAGCAATTGGAGCAAGCTCTTGAGAAGCCTCATGCGCGGATTCCGTTCACCTTTGAAAAAACTGATTCTGAGCTGTCGATTCCGTGGGGGCATCCGAACCTGCCGGTCCCTCTCAGTTTTGGTCTGGACAATTTATTGAACTCCCTGCTGCTGAGAACCATCTGCGCGCTCGATGCCTCCGATACGGAGGGTGCTGCAGCGTCATGTCGTGCAGCGCATCGACTCGTACAGGGGTTGATGAATCATCCGATGAAGTCAGATGCCGCGTTTTGGTATCGGGAGAATTTTGACGCAGACAACGTGGCGATCCTGCATTGTCTCTGGTCGGACGAGTTTCGATCTGACGGAGTTTCGTTGTCGCAGTTGCAGCGAACGCTCGATCTGGTGGATACAAAACAGGTAATTCTCGCGCACTTGCAGTGGGAACTGGCCTACGCGATCTCAGCGGTGTTCTGGATGGAAGAGAATCCTGAAGCTGTGGAACGCTACTTTCAAGAGACTTGGCATCTGGGTAGTTCACAGGATTTTTTCGAAGTTCCTCCCATGCCGGCAGGCTGGTTTCAGTCAAACGTCGCGTTTCTCGGTGACTGTCATTGGCAGTTGATTTCCGATTTGGGAAAAATTGCACCGGAGTTGAGGTGGAGGGAGTTGAGTCAGCGGGCGCTGCGGATCGACACGGAAGCCGATTCACTGGTTCGCTTAAAGCGCTGGTCCAGAGGACCGGCTCTGGCCGTCCGGAAGCGCCTTTCTGATACAATCGCCGGTGCACAAGCTTACGACGTGACTCTCCAGCAGTTACGAATTGTCATTGCGATCTATCGGTTCCGTCTGGAAAATTCCGCTGAGTTTCCCTCGACTTTGGAGGAGCTCTGCCCCCGCTATCTAGACAGTGTGCCCTTCGATGCCTACGGCGTCAGCTCGATGCTTTACGAGAAGGATGCCGAAGCTCCGGGAGGTTTTCGCCTATGGTCTGTAGGTCCCGATGGCGAAAATAACGGTGGGGCCATGCAGCGAGGCTCTGTGGATTCATCGCAGTTAGACGTGTTTGATCGTTTGTATAAGGGTGATATTCCATTTCCAGTGGTTCCGCAGGAATCCCGTTTTTCCGGTTAAAGTATGCTCAAAGTCGTGGATGACTGGTAGAACGCGGCGGTGAGAAATGAAACGATTTTCACTCGTCGAACGCATACTTCCCATCTTCCACCTTCACATCCGGCGGCAGCTTTTTTTGCTCGAACCGGTCGTAGCCCTCGCGCAGATTTCCCCAAAAGCTGAGCCATTGCTTTTCGTCCTCCTTGTTCGCCGCTTTTTCCATTCGCTTGTCGGTCATTCGGAACGGAAAGCAGTGCACGCGAAAGTATTTCTGTCCGCCGGCGAGCGCGGCGTCGGCCAGAGTGTAGATTTCTTCGATGCGTTCGTCGGTCATCGCATAGCAGCCGATCGAGACGCAACTGCCGTGGACCATCAGGTAGTTGCCAGTGCGTTTGTGAGCGTGATCGTAGGCATTCGGGTAGCCGAGATCGAAGGACAAGTGATAGCTGCTGAGTGGATTCATCCGCCCTCGGCTGACGACGTAGAAGCCTTCCGGCGCTTGACCGTCGCCCTGCTTTACCTTGGGGCCGAGGTTGCCTGACCAGTAGCAGATTTTGTAAGTGCGGAACAACTCGAACTCGGGGCCGCCTTTGCCTGGTGGATCATCGCGAGTGACGGCTTCGGGCTCACGCTGAACCCAGACTTCGAGCTCATTGGATTCTTTGAAAATGCGCACAAAGATCGGTGCGCCGAAGCGCAGGTCTTTTTTCTTCAGCGCGGCTTCGAGTTCCGGACGGACCTTCTCGGCGGCGATGCTGGCGCGATTTTTTGCCTGTGCCGAAACGGAATTGCCGAGCAAGTGCCAGAGTCCGCCAAGGATACCGAGGGCGATCAGCGGGCAGAGAAAGAGGACAAATCGGCGGCGGAGCAAAAGCACAATCGAAGGCATGAAGCGGTCTACGTGACGATGACGCGATTTCTTTCGGCTTGCGATTGAAAAACGGTGGCCGGTCCCTGAGACTGCCGCAGTCAGGGTGCCCGTTTGAGGTCGTCTGGCTGCGAATTTTTTTCACACTACCTCCATGAGCAACGCCGATCCTTCAAGCCACCCAGCGAACCACCTCGAACCGGCGATCGGTATTATCGGTGGGTCTGGTCTGTATGAGATCGATGGCTTTGAAAATGTCGAAGAGTTGAGCATCGACACGCCTTTCGGTGCGCCGTCGGATGTCATCATGAGCGGCACCTTCGACGGGCGCCGGGTGTGCTTTCTGCCGCGGCACGCTCGCGGGCATCGCATTCTACCGACCGAGCTGAATCACCGCGCCAACCTGTGGGCGTTGCGCTCGCTGAATGTGCGCTGGGTGATCGCGGTGACCGCCGTGGGTAGCTTGCAACAGGAATACGAGCCGGAGCACATCGTTCTGCCGGATCAGTTTTTCGACCGCACCAGCCAGCGTGCGAACTGCACCTTCTTCGGCAATGGCATCGTCGCGCACATTGGCTTTGCCGATCCGATCTCGGATGGCCTGCGGGCGATCCTTGCCGAATCGGCTCGCGGTCAGGGCTGCACGGTGCACGATGGCGGCACCTACGTGAACATGGATGGCCCGGCATTTTCGACCCGAGCGGAATCGGAGACCAATCGCAAGCTCGGTTTCGACGTTATCGGCATGACCAATCTCGCCGAGGCAAAGCTGGCACGAGAAGCCGAGATGTCGCTGGCGACTCTGGCGATGATCACCGACTACGATTGCTGGAAAGTCGAGGAGGAGGCGGTCAGCGCTCACGCAGTCATCGAACACCTGATGGCCAATGCGGCGAACGCCAAAAAGATCGTCGCCGATGCCATCACGCGCATCCCGGAGGCGCCCGAATGGCCCGAGCACTCGGCGCTCGACATGGCCCTGGTCACTGACCGTTCGCTGTGGCCGGAAGAGACCGTGGAGAAATTGCGCCCGATTCTGGGTCGGTTTCTGTAGTCGCAATACCGACTTAACTTACTAAGGATCAGAGAATTAAAGCAATGTATGATCCAGTTTGTAAATTATAGTTAGCCTGGGAATCTATCGACGCCGGAATCTATCGGCGCCTGCCAGAAGGGAGATTTCTGGTGCTTTCCAACTGAATTGATCGAAAGTTCGACGACTTTTTGTCAATCTTTGACCTCCTGAGCATTTATTGGTCTGTCTGTCGGTCACACAGCACTGGACCCGTCGGAGAAATACGCTGGTATTTAAACGATACAGAGACCAATAAATCTCATCGCTCTGCGCAACCAGACGAACGATTACCCGGTATCCTCAGCTGATTTATAGGGGTGTTTCATAGTAGCTGGAACTTGCCTTGCCTAACGGTGGGAAATGTTTATATTTCCGAAACTTCCCTCCCCCCTTCAACCCGCCTGCCGCTCTTGAAAAACTTCTCACTCCTTTTGCGTCGTTCGGCGACGCTCTCGCTGGGCTTTGCCCTTGTGCTCAGTTCGTGTAAGACGCCCGAAGAGGCGGCGATCGACGCCCGTGGCGAAGTGTTCGCTGCCGGAGAGCAGGACAAGAAAAAGACCAAGGATTATAAGAAAACCGCGCCACTTAGTCCCGGGTCGGCGCCGAGCTCCAACAGCGGAGCTCCAGGCTGGAATCCTCCGGTCAATCTGGCGCGTGGCGGCACCGGCCGCCAGAACAGTTACTCGCGAGTGCCGACCAACCAGAAAATCATCGCGCTGACCTTCGATGATGGCCCTCACGGCACCAACACGCCGCGCCTGCTCGACATTCTGAAAAAACGTAACGTCAAAGCGACCTTCTACGTGGTAGGCACCAATTCTAAACGTTATCCGGATATCCTCAGACGGATGGTGGCGGAAGGCCACGAGATCGGCAATCACACGATGAGTCACGGGTCGATGACCAAGATGAGCACCGATGAGTTACGGCGCGACTTGAGCCAAGCGCATCAAGCAATTGTTTCTGCGACGGGTGTTGCCCCGCGCACGGTACGGCCTCCTTATGGTGCAACCAATACCAGCATCAAAAATTTGATTAAATCCGAGTTTGGTTACCCGTCGATCATGTGGTCGGTAGATCCAGAAGACTGGAAACGACCCGGTGTCAGCACCGTCACGCGTCGCCTGGTATCCGGTGCTGGTCCCGGTGGTATCCTGTTGGTTCACGACATTCACGCACCGACCATCGACGCCATGCCGAGTACGCTCGATCAGTTGCTGGCTCAGGGCTACCGCTTCGTAACCGTGACGCAGCTGATCGCTCTCGAAGGCTCCGGTTCTTGATCTCACGAAGATCGCCAACAGGGTGGTTAGGATAGATATGAAAACTTGCCAACGTTCTCTACTAGAAAGGGCTTAGGATTATCCGCCATACAATGCTCGGCGAAAAATATTTCGACACCCGCTCGCGACTCGGCAATGCCGTGTACGCTCTGGCACGACTGGCGGAAAATTGTGGTGTCAGCCCTGCGCACGTCAATGTGTTGCGCAATCTGATGGCAAACCTCAAGGACCCGTTCCTTTTTGTCGTCGTCGGCGAAGTCAATGCCGGCAAGTCGACATTGCTCAACGGCCTGTTCGGCGAGGATTTTTGTAAGGCGGACGTGATTCCGACCACCGACCGCATCGGCTACTTCAAGCACGGTGCCGAGGTCAACGAAGTCGAGATCGACGAGCATCTGGTCGAGCTGTATCGGCCCAACGAATTTCTCAAGGACTTCAACGTCGTCGACACGCCCGGCACCAACTCGATCGAATCTGAGCATCAGCCGATCACCGAGCGTTTCGTGCCGATGGCCGATCTGGTGATTTTTGTTTTCTCAGTGACCAATCCGTGGGGTGCATCGACCTGGCAACTGCTCGACCAGATCCATGGTGACTGGCGCAAAAATATTGTTTTCGTTCTGCAGCAGAGCGACCTGCGCAGTTCCGAAGAAGTTGATGCGATCCTCGAACATCTGCAAAAGGTGACGACGCACCGCTATGGCACGACCTTTCCGACGTTCGCTGTTTCCGGCAAGAAGGCGTTGATGGCGAAGACGTCCGGCGTCGACAAGGATCGGCTCAAGCAAGAGAGCAATTTCGAACCCTTCGAGCACTACATTTCCAACGTCGTCGAAGGCTCCGAGACACGTATCACGAAAGTCGTTAATACTTGGCGTACGGCCGGTCATATCCTCGGTGAGATCAAGGAAAAGCTGAAAGGCGCCGCCGAGATCATCCGCGTTGACAAAGAATTGCTCGGCAGTCTCGAAGCCGCCGTCGAGTCTCAGGAAAGTCGCACTCAGGAAAAGTTCGAGCCGCTGTTCGACGCTTTCGACAAGTGCTACCTGGCGGCGACGATCAAGGCCGAAGACATTCTCGACTCGCGCCTTGGAGTGATGTCATCGCTGAGTTCGGCAGGTGAAATTCCGAACGGCATTGAGCAGCAGATTCGCACTCTGACCTTGCACGCGGTGAAGCGCAATATTGGTAGTGGTGCCGCCGTGGTGCGCGACGATGTCGATCATCTGTGGAAGTGGCTGTCGAACGGCATGCAGGAGCACTTTGGTTTCAAAATCAGCGTCGGCGAAACTGGCGAACCCGACTGGGCACCCGGCGAGAAACGCATTTGCGAGCAGATGGAAAAAGCCACGCGCGAGTCGCTCAGTCAGCTGCGATTGGCGCACCATCTCGAGCCGATTTTTGCCCAACGCAGTCGTCGCGTATGGAGCGTCATGAGTGCCGCCATCGTCTGCGCCGGCATTGGTGGCTTTCTAACTTGGAAGCAAATGTTTCCGTTCAACTTCGCCGCGTTCGGCGTCTCCGCATTGCTGATCGTGATTGGTGCACTGGTCGCCAATCGTTCCGTGAACGCTATCCGTGACGCTTACGCGGATGCCATCGAAGCGCATCGTGAGTCTCTGTTGGCCGCACAGAAATCGATTTTCGGCAAAGGTATCAGCGCCTTCTTTGAAGACTTCATCAAGCTGTTCGAGCCCTTGCGCGATGTGTGTAGAGACCATCGCGAACGCTTTGGTCCGCAGTTGGCCGCACGCGATGATTTGGAAAAAACGTTCGACGAACTTGCCGCGCACCTCGCGCCCGAGGATGAAAAGGTCAACCTCGCGGCTCGTGCGCAAAACCGCGCCTCAGAGCAGGCCCGCCAGCCAGTCAGAGGTCCGGAACCGGCGCCAGCAAAAGGTTCAACAGCTACGCCACCACCGACCGCGCCCTCGGCGTAGAGTCGATTTACCGATCGCAGTCGTGATGGGTCAGTTGAACTGGCCAAGCGGATCCGAATCGGGCATACTTCGCCGTATGAAGACTCATCGTGAACTCTTTCAGCCCCTCGCATTCGGGCTCGGGATGTTGGTCGTCGGGCTCATTTTTGCTGTCAGCGCCAAAGGCGAAACCGCTGCTGAAACCGATTCTGTTCTGCCGATTCTCGCTGCCACTGAGACCGAAGCCCTGATCCAGAAAGCGGGCCAGAAAGTCACCGTCGTAGGCAAATGTGAGCGCACGGGAAAATCTCGAGGCGGCACCAACTTCGTCAATTTCGTCGATGGCGATTTCACGCTGGTCACTTTTAAAAGCGATCTTGGACCGTTCACCGATGGCGAACCGGCCGACCTCTACAAAGGCAAACACCTGTCGGTTACCGGCGTCATCGAAATCTATAAAGACGCGCCGCAGATCAAACTCATCGATCCCGAACAGGTGACTGCGTCCGACGAGCCGTTCGAAATGCCATCCGCGGATAACGAGGAAAAAGCGGACGAAACCGCTGCTGCCGAAGCCGCGAAAAAAGCCGAGATGGACGCCAAGGCCGCCGCCGATGCTTCCGCAAAAAAAGACGGCCAGCCCGCCGCCGACGAGAAAGGCAAACCCAAGCCGCCCGTCGATCCGCGCAAGTATTTCAAAAAGCCGCCGCCGGCGAAGTAGGGGCGGGGAGTAACATCGCTGCTGCTGCTCGTTCGAGAAGGAAGCCCAATGAAAACTACTGCGCTTTCGTTTTTTGTAATCTGCCTCACACAACTTTCTCTCATCGCCTCCAAATATGACGATGCCCGAGAACTATATAAAGAAGGGCCTACAAAGGGGCCTGAAATTATTGAGCTTCTTGAAGAGCATTTAGTCAAAAATCCGACTGACGAAAAAGCAATAAGGCTGCTCGGCATCACCCAGTTCGGAATCGGAAGAAATGAGGAAGCGCTGGAGACCTTTGAGAAAGCAATTGCTCTTGCCGAAAAAGATGGATCGATCTCACCGAACTTACTCATGTGTAAGGCCAGAGCACTGTTCGCTCTCGACCGAAAATACGAGACCAAAAGAATTCTCGAAGTCTATTGGGCGTTTTGGCAGGACGAAACCGATCTCGAAGAATTGTACGATTGGTATTGGGAGAGAGTGAAGAACGAACTCCCATCGAAAACGGCAGGCAAAGCGAAAGATAGAACCGACCCACCCGCTACACCCGTAGAGTCGAAAGCCGAACGGGAAAGTAAAGAGAAGCCTAAATCTGAGGCGGAAGTGCAGTCCCAATAAGGACGGTTGCCTTCTAATGTCGCTCCCTCGCCCACTGCTCCATCACCTCGCGATAGATCGCCTCAAGCGCGGCCACTTGCTGACCCTGCTCGAAGCGATCGACCACTGCTCCGCGCGCGGCCTTGCCCATCGCCTGCCAGCGTGAAACGTCACTGACAACCTCGGTGATCGCTACTGCCAGCCCGGCGACATCGTTTTCCTCGACCAGCTGACCACCGACACCATCGTCGACCGCATCGGGAATGCCACCGTGCCGCGTCGCTACCACCGGCAGGCCGGTCGCCATCGCTTCGAGCATCGCATTCGGCACGCCCTCGCGATTGCCATCTCCACCGACACGGCTCGGGTGCATGAACAGATGAGCATCCGAGTAGAGTTTCAGCATCGCGGCCTGATCGATAAAGCCGACGAAGTCGACCGCGTCGCCGATCCCCAAGTCGCGACTCAGCGCTTCGAGTGAATCTCGCAACCCTCCCTCGCCGGCGACCGTCAGGTGCATCTTGGGAAAAGACTGCCGCGCTTTGACCAGTGCTTGCAGAGTGACATCGAGGCCCTTCTTCTCGATCAAGCGACAGGTCTGCACCAGATGCCATGCGCCGTCTTCCGGCACGCTACGCGACTCGGCCAGCGGCCATTCGTCGAGCGGCAAGCCCGTGCGTTGCAGGCGAATTTTGTCCGCAGGACAACCCTGTGCGCACAGTTCAACGGCCAGCGATTGCGAGCGCACCAGGATTGCATCGGCGTTCGCAAACACTGCCTTGATCGCTGCGCGGTAGCCTGGCTTGTTGAGATCGACACTGGCATCGGCGCCGTGAAAACTGACCACCGCCGGACAGGGTAGCGATTCTGACCGGAGTAGCGGTAGCAGGTGCATGCCGATGTGGCCGAACCAAATGTGCAACACCGAAGCCCCGCGCTCGCTCAGGGTTCGTTCGATTGCTTCGACCTCACCGGGATAGAGCTGCCATGGCGCTTGCTTCACCCGCCGATACCAAAAACGCCGCAGCTCGCGGGTCATCGGTCGCGGCAGTTCAACCACCCGTTCATCGGGAAAAGGAAAATCGTCCGCGTTTTGGCGCTTGTGTGTTAGGATGAGCGGCTCGAAATTTTTCAGACTGGCGATCTGTCGATAGACGTGGCGCATTTCTGGAGCCAGAAAAGTGGCACAGAAGCTGGCGGCAACAGGTTGAGACGACATAATTAATTCGAGCGGAGCCACACGCATAGCACTTGCCGCCGCAATGGACTACCAGGAAAAAGCACGACGCGTCATCGAACTTGAGATCGCTGAACTCCAGCGCCTACTCGAGCGCGTCGGCTGCGACTTCGAAAAAGCCATCGACGCCCTCCGACTGGCGCTCGAGAACGGCCGAAAAATCATCGTCGTCGGCATCGGCAAATCCGGCAACATCGGCAGCAAGCTCGCTGCCACACTGAATTCTACCGGCGCCACTGCCGCCGTGCTCAACTGTCAGGACGCGCTGCACGGCGATCTCGGACTGGTCGACGATGGCGATGTAGTGATCGCCCTCAGCTACAGCGGCGACACTCAGGAACTGATCGATGTGCTGCCGCATTTGAAGCGCTCGAGGATTTCACTGATCGCTATCACCGGCGGCGTCGACTCGGTACTGGCCAAGGCCGCCGATGTCGTGCTCGATGTAAATGTCGAACGCGAAGCCTGTCCGCTCAATCTCGCGCCGACCTCGAGCACCACCAACATGCTCGTACTCGGCGATGCACTGGCGATGGTTTTGCTCGAGTCGCGCGGCTTTAAAAAAGAAGACTTCGCCCTGCTGCATCCCGGCGGTTCGCTCGGCCGCGCTCTGCTGACTCGCGCCGAAGACATCATGCGCACCGGCGACCACCTCGCTCGCGTCACGCCCGACACCACGGTGCGCGATGCGCTCGAAGCGATGTCCAACGCACGTGCTGGAGCGGTCATCGTCAGCGGTGCTGACGGATGTCTCGACGGCATTTTTACCCAAGGCGATTTCACCCGCGCCTTTCAGTCCGAGCCCGATCTCGCCGGCCGACCGGTAGCGGATTTCATGACCCGTAATCCTATCACTGTCGCCGCCGGAAAACTCGCCGCCGAAGTTCTCAGCCTGCTCGAAGAACACCGCATCGACGATCTCGTCGTCGTCAACGAAGCCGGCGAACCACTCGGCATGATCGACACCCAGGACCTGACACGCCTGAGGATTTTGTAGTCTGTAGCTGCGAGCGTCAGCGAGAGGCTGAACTACCAAAAATCACTCGCTGACGCTCGCGGCTACCGATAGACCCGCACTACGCGTTGGGTGATGCCGGTGAGGATTTCCCAGGCGATGGTTCCGGCCTTTTCGGCGATTTCCGTCGCAACTATTTCGCCACCGATCAGCACCACCTCGTCGCCTGGCTTGGCGCGCGTTTCGAGACAGCTGACATCGACCATGATCTGATCCATTGTCACGCGACCGAGTAGTGGGCAGCGGCGCCCTGCGATCAAAACATCCGCTCCGCTCCCTGACAAACTGCGCGGATAGCCATCGCCGTAACCTATGCCCACTGTCGCTACAGTCGTCGGTCGTTCGGTGATAAATGTTCGCCCGTAGCTGATGCTGTGACCGGTCGGCAGGTCGCGCACCAAGGTCACTCGCGACTTCAAGCTCAACACCGGCGTCAGTGCATCGCAGTTTTCACTGACCGGAGCGACACCATAGAGGGCCAGTCCGGGGCGCACCAGATTGGCGAAGCCGAGTCGTTCGGAAAAAGCGAGTACGCCGGCACTGTTCGCAGCGTGAATTAATGTTGGCTCCTCGAATTCGTCGGTCAGCCGGCCAAACTCGCCGATCTGTTCGCGAGTAAACTCAGCGTCCTCATCGGCTGACGGAAAATGCGTGGCGATTCCGTCGAGTTGCAGCCATTGCGAAGCTCGGACCGCTGCAACGAGTGCCGCGACTTCATCAGGCATCGCTCCCATGCGTCCCATGCCGGTGTCGACGGTGACGTGGACCGATGCTTTGCGGCCAAGTGTTGCGGCGACTTTGGCAAAGGCCGCTGCCTCGTCCGCATTCGACAACTCCGCCGAAAAACCACCCGCCACCACCGCCTCGCGTTCGCACGGCAGCACCGGCCCGAGGATCAACACCGGTTGGCCCTCGTCGATCGCGCCCACGATCGCCTGCGCTTCGGTGACATTGGCGACACCAAAGCCAAATACTTCGGGTAGTGGAGCCAGTGCGGCCGCAATTTCGCAGATGCCGTGGCCATAGCCGTCGGCTTTGATCACGGCGAGCAATTTGCAGTTTTTTCCAGCGACGCGGGAGCAGGCGCGGGCATTTTTAGCGAGAGCGCCAAGATCGATTTCGGCCCAGGTACGCAGCTGGTCGACGGGCTTCAATGGAGAATCGAGTGACATTTTGGAGGAGAAAGGTAGTCTAAACACTTGGCTTGGGAACCACTTGTTTGTAGTTCTCTAGATATCGATTCTACGCCCTTCGACGAACCCCTTTTTGATTTCATTCTCGATCTCTCATGACTGCTCCCGCCAACGACGAATACGAAAAGCTCGGCGCTTTTTATCTCGGCAAAGAATACGACATCGGCGAGGGCGAAGTGAAGGATGACTTGTTGATGTATGACTCCAAGGATCTGGTCACCCACGGCGTCGTGCTCGGCATGACTGGTTCGGGTAAGACGGGTCTGTGCGTGGCGCTGCTCGAAGAGGCGGCGATGGATAACATCCCGGCGATCATCATCGATCCCAAGGGCGATATCCCCAACTTGCTGCTGACCTTCCCTGATCTCGCGCCTGAGGATTTTCGGCCGTGGATTAATGAGGAAGACGCGACCAAGAAAGGCATCACGCCCGATGAGTTCGCCGCCAAGCAGGCCGAACTTTGGAAAAATGGACTTGGTCAGTGGGGGCAGAAGCCGGAGCGCATCCGGGCGTTTCGCGACAAGGTCGACATGACGGTTTACACGCCGGGTAGCAATGCCGGCATCCCAGTGTCGATCCTCAGTTCGCTCGACGTGCCGGAGTTTGAAGTGCTCGACGATGCCGAACTGCTCGGCGATCGCATCGAAAGCACGGTGTCGAGTTTGTTGTCGCTGATCGGAATTGACGCCGATCCGATTCAAGATCCGGAGCACATTCTATTGTCTAACATTTTCGCCAACTGCTGGCGCAGCGATCAGGGCGTAACTCTGGAAACGTTGATTCGTCACATTCAGGTGCCGCCTTTCGACAAGATCGGAGTCATGGATCTCGAGTCGGTGTGTCCGGAAAAGGACCGCAAAGTTCTGGCGATGAAAATGAACAATCTGCTGGCATCGCCCGGGTTTTCGACCTGGATGGAGGGTGAGGCGCTCAACATCAAACGCATGCTGCACACGCCGGAGGGTAAGCCGCGCATATCGATCTTTTCCATCGCTCATCTCAGCGATTCGGAACGCATGTTTTTCGTGTCGCTGCTGCTTAACCAGATGCTCGGTTGGATGCGTTCGCAGTCCGGCACCAGCAGTCTGCGCGCACTGCTCTACATGGATGAGATTTACGGTTACCTACCGCCGTCGAAGAATCCGCCTTCGAAAAAACCGATGATGACCATGCTCAAGCAGGCGCGCGCCTTTGGGCTCGGCGTGTTGCTGGCGACGCAGAATCCGGTCGATCTCGACTACAAGGCGCTGTCGAATATCGGTTCGTGGTTCCTCGGTCGATTGCAAACTGAGCGCGATAAAATGCGCGTTCTCGATGGTCTCGAAGGTGCGGCAGCGAGTAACGACAGCGGTTTTAATCGTGCCGAGATGGAGCAACTGCTCGCCGGTCTGGGCAGTCGGGTATTTTTGATGAACAACGTCCACAACGACGCGCCGGTGGTGTTTCACGTGCGTTGGGTGATGAGTTATCTGCGCGGTCCCCTGGCGCGTCGGCAGATCAAGCGGCTGATGGATCCAAAACGCAAACTGATCGAAGCCAAGGCGGCTGCAGTGGCGACGGCTCCGTCCGAAGTGGCGGCGACTGCACCGGAGAAGAAAGTGCAGGCTACCCGGCCGCGGTTGCCGAAGGGCGCGGACGAATATTTTGTCCCGGTCGGAGCCGGAATACCGGGCGAGGAAATTAATTACGTGCCGGCAGTGATCCGTGTCGGTGAAGCGCGCTACAGCGATGCCAAGAAGGGCATCAACGGCACGCGGGCGGTTCCGATGATCAACAAAATCGACGTCGAGAGCGGCGCGGTCGATTGGTCGAACGACTTGCAGTTGCCGAATGGGCTGACGCTCGGCCAATTGAGCGCGCAGCCTTTACCGGGTGCCACATTTGCCGATCTGGCGACCGCATTCAGTGAGAGTAAGACCTTCAGCGAGATGGAGAAAGAGCTGGTCGATTGGATGTATGCCAACGAGTCGATCACTATTTTTCAAAGTCCGTTGACCGATATGTATTCGCAGATGGATGAGAGCGAAGGCGACTTCCGTGCCCGTCTGCTGCACAGTGCTCACGAAATGCGCGACGCCAAAGTCGATGAGCTGCGCAAGAAGTGGCAGAAGAAATTTGCCGGAGAAGAGGACGACATCCAGCGTGCTCTAGACGCCGTCGCAGAGCAGAAAAGTCAATCTGGTCGCGCCAAGATGGATACCTTTGTGAAGATCGGTTCGTCGATCCTCAGTGCCGTGCTCGGTGGCCGGTCACGACGCAGCAGCAGCAGTGCCATGACCGGTGCCTCACGCGCCTGGAAAGAATCGCGCGACGTGTCGCGAGCCGAAGATAAACTGGAACGCGAAAAAGGGGAACTCGAAGAACTCGAGCGCGAAGCCGAACGCGAAATCGAAGCGCTCAAAGAAGCGATGGATCCGATGAACGAAACCTTCGAGGAAATCGTCCTGTCGCCCTACAAAAAGAACTGCGCCGCCAAGTCCGTCGGCATCGTCTGGATGCCGTACCGGATGCAGAAGCAGCCACAACTGGGCGCAGCTTGGTGAGTTGAGGCGATCATCGATGTCAGCCATCGTTGCCGATGGCTTCGACCGGGCAGGCCTCCATCGCTTCGCTTACGAGGGTGAGTTGTGTCTCGGCGTCGGGCTGGTGATGGACGAAATTGTGATCGCCGGCAGTGTTTAGAGCAGAAAATATTGCCGGGATATCTTTATTTGCGCACGTCACGGGGCGGGATTGCAAAATCGTAGCGCCGTGCCAGAATTTCTGGCGCATCTCGACGGGCGATTTGCGTGGGCGGCGTCGCTTATTCCGGCCCGAGCCCGAGTGGAGAAGTTATCGGCGATTTTTGAGCCGATAGCTTGGGCGAGCTGAGTCGGATACGTGTGTCTGAGACCTCTCACTCAGGCTCCCAGCGAACGCATGCGGAGGTGCGGAACTGGTTGTGCCTCAACAGGCCGTGTTGGCGGGCTTCGAGAAGATGAGCGATGCCTGATGAGTCGTGGGCAAAGATGAGTTCATGACTGCCAATCGCGCGTTGCAGGCGAAAAGAAAATGCTCGGGCGGTTTGTTTGCGAGCGCCAAAAATCTCCGGAACGGCAGACCAGCCGACCTTGGTGCGCAGGAGGTAGCGGGGATTGTCGAACAGGTCGAAGTACTCCGCCAGCGATCGCACCAGGCAGGCTTGAACTTCTTCGGCGGCTCCGGGGAGGCTGACTCGAATGGATTTTCCCGACAGAGAAACGCGCAGTTGCCGACTGCTGAAATCAGGATCGATGTCAACCAGCTCAGCCATTTGATCGACGATGGCAGCGGCGATTTTGTGGAGCTGACGAACCTGCAACCAGCGTCGTGCGCTTGCACGAAGTCCTGTTTCGCTGTCGCCGAGCCAGGCAGTAAATCGGCTGCGCACCAGGCCGGTCGGAGTGGAAAGGGTTCGGACGGGGCGGAGGAAACGCCCTTCGAGCCGCGGCGCGATGGCCTTTTTCCACACTTGCTGCATCGCGAAGCGGTCCTCGGCGATGCGAAATGTCTCTGCGTTACATCCATCGACGGCTTCGATTTCCGGTTGCGGAGGTTGGTCGCAACCGAGGCGGGCAAGGCCATTTTCGATTCGTGCATGGCCGTCTTCGTCGCTGCGGTAGGCGACACCGTGGAAGGCGTTGAAGCGGCGTTTGAGCGTCGAGAAATCACCGCCGGTGATGTCGCCGCTACCGTCGTCGATCCAGCTCGGGTTCAGAGTCGCCAGGTGCCAGATGTTGGCGGCTTTATCGGGATTCGCTGGATTGGTTCGGATCGCCCGACCGCGCATCTGGTTGGACATCACGAACGAACCTACGACCGAAGCGAGTACCAAGGTGTTCAGCGTCGGCGCGTCCCAACCTTCGCCGAGCAGCGATGAGGTGCCGATCAGGCAGTTGATGTCGCCGCTGCTGAAAAGTTGAGTGACGGCTTCGACCACTTTCTGACGATCGGCTTCGCGCACACTGATCTCAGCGAAATCCGGGGCGTGGAGCAGAGGTGTGCTGCTGAAATTTTTGGCCGAGGCGCCCATCGTTTGCAGGATCTGTTGCAGATGATCAATCGCCGTGACTGGAACGACTACCAGACTGCCGCTGAGTATCCCGGGCGAGATGTCAGGCAACTGCATGCGTCGCAGGCGTTCGAACAGTGGCACGACGCCAATTTTTTCAAGCGGTGGAATCGTGGCGTCGGTGAGACCGCTGGGAAACGCTTCGCGGCGGATGTAATCAGTGAGAACGACCGCGCGCAGGCTGAGACCCATCGCCGACGATTCATGGCTGATGATTTCGGCGACGGCGTCGATTTTTGCCGGGCTGCTGCGCAGGGTTTTGGCGTTTTCCCTGGTATTGAGCAGAACGACGCGGCCTTTTTCGATGCCGCCAAGCTTGCGCACCCAAGCGGTCCATTTTTTCAGGTTGGCCTGAAGCGCCGGGTCGCAGATGCCTTCGATAAGTTTTCGAAAATCGAACAGCAATCCCTGCAAAAGCGCCTGAACCCAGATAGCATCCAGTTCCGGCAGCTCGATGTCGGTCACAGGATAATAGCGACGGACGGCGGTAGGCAGATAGCCGGCGGTTTTGGTGAGGTAGATCGACAGGGCGAGATAGAAGTCCTGTTGGCTGCGCAGAAAATCGCGACTGGGTTTTTCCGGCACCCAGTTGGGGATCGCGGAGAGTTGCGTGGCGAATTCCGTGTCGAGTTGTAGATCGAGGACCAGAGTTTTTACCCGCTGGTGGAAGTCGCGCAAGCGATCGGCTTCGGCGCCTGTGGGCAGGCTGAAATAGACGTAGTCCTGGTGGGGGCAGAGATTTCCCTCAGCGACTAACTCAGGCACACCGACTTCCTCATCGACGTCGCCGCAGAAACTGGCGTAGCGGTTCCATTCGGCTTGAGGCACATCCACCGGAGGAGTTGCGGTGAGGGCGACGATGTAAGGCTGATCGAGGGATTCTTTGAGGGTCTTCAGGCATTTCCACCAGAACGCCCGCAGGTGATGAGCCTCGTCGACGACGATCACCGAAACGCCGAGCTCGCGCAGTTTGCGCAGAACTTCGACTCCACCATCGCGCCGGAATTCCGAACCGAGTGACTGGTAAGTCGTCAGCGTCAGCTCGCGCGGTGCCTTGATGTCCCGAGACAGCCAGAAGATTTCGTCGAAGCCCGCCGGCAGGAAATCATCGATCAGACGCTTCACCCACTGCTCCCGAATCGCCAACGTTGGCGCGAGCACCAATGCAGGGCGCTTGAGGCGGCGGATCGATTCGACCCCCATCACGGTTTTTCCTGAGCCCGGCGCTGCCACCAAGTGAAAATGCCGATCGGCCGTATGCAGAGCAAAATTATCGATGGCCCGTTGCTGATACGGTCGCCACGGTTTCGAAAACGAGAGGTGGCGGACGAATTCGGTATCAGGCGTCGTGTCGGGCACAGTATGGCGAGGGTAGCGTAAACGCTCAACGATTCAACAGATGGGCTGCGACCGAACATGGAATTTTTTGTTGGTTTGGAGGGGAGTCGCGCTAGGTTGCTCTCCGTTGGAGCACTCGACTTGTTTGCTCCCGGCTGAATTTAGTTTTTATGGACTGCAGCCAACGCACCATTATCGAAAATCTGATCGAATCCTATCGTGAGACGGGAGGGATCAATCGCATCGACTGCGGTAACCTGCCGTCGAAGCGCTCCATCGCGGCGTCTTGCGAGAGACTGCTTCAATTGCTGTTCCCCGGCTATCACGATGAGGAGCCGGTGCCGTCTGAAGAGCTGGAAATGATCACCGGCGAAAGGATTGTCGAGTTGGTTTCGGTTCTGGAGGTTGAGGTCGCGAAGAGTCTCCGCTTGCGTGAGGAGACCAACGAGACTGACACGGATTTCGCGGTCGAAGCGCACCGGCTGTGCTGCGAATTTCTCAATGAGTTACCCAAACTCAGACAGCTGTTACGCACCGATGTTGCGGCGGCTTACGAAGGCGATCCTGCGGCGAAAAATTTCGACGAAATCATTCTGGCTTATCCGTGTATCGAGACGATCGCGATCCAGCGGGCGGCGCACGTGTTGTACGGCATGGATGTGCCTCTAATTCCGCGCATCATGACTGAGTGGGCGCACAGCCTGACGGGTATCGACATCCATCCGGGCGCGACGATCGGCTCGCACTTTTTTATCGATCACGGTACCGGTGTGGTAATCGGTGAAACTTGCGTGATCGGAAACTACGTGAAGCTGTATCACGGCGTCACTCTCGGTGCGCGCAATTTTCCCAAGGACGAAAATGGGCGGGTCGTGAAGGGTACAAAGCGGCACCCCAATGTTGAGGATCATGTCGTTGTCTATCCGAACGCGACGGTGCTCGGTGGCAAAACGACAATCGGTGCTCGGAGCACGATTGGGGCGAATGTTTTCTTGCGCGAAACGGTGCCGCCTGATTCCTTTGTTTCTGCTCGGGGAGAACAACCCGAGGTATTCGACAAGACGGCGCGCTCAGACGCAGAGCAGAGCGAGTAAATTGCTCGAGATCCTGACAATCAAAAGAACATCCCCTTTCGATGGCATCCATGCGAGCAGATCCGAACGAGTTCGACTCGTTCTCCGAGGGGGAGGTAAGCGGTGAAGACCAGCTTGAGCTCTTTGATTTGCCGTCTCCGAGACTGGAATCTACCGATCGGGCGGCGCCAAAAATTGCCCCGCTGATCAATCAGCGAACGGTTGGAACGGTTGAGAATGACTGCGATCTTGAAGCGCTGGAAGCTGCGATGACGGCAAAAGCGAAGGGCTTTGCCTTGGAATTTCGACTTGGGGCTCTCGCCGATGCCGTGCACGTCGTTTGGAATCGAAGGATGCGGACGTCGGCGGGACGGGCGCACTATCACGATTGTCGAATCGAACTAAATCCGAGATTGGTCGGTATCGAAAATGGTGCCATCGAGGTCGAGCGTACGTTTTTGCACGAACTGGCACATCTGGTGGCACATCATCGAAATCGCGGGCGAAAAATTCAGCCGCACGGTCGCGAATGGCGTCAGGCATGCGCAGACGTGGGCATTCCGGGTGAAGGTGTGTATCATCAGTTGCCGCTGCAGGGCCGGAAGATTCGCCGGCAATACGCGTACCGTTGTCCGGTATGCGACACGGAATTCGAACGCGTGAGACGGTTTCGTCGTGCGGTCGCCTGTTACGAATGCTGCCGTGCCAATTGCGGCGGTCAGTATGATGATCGATATCGCCTGATCATGCGACGTCTCTAGAGGAGGCCGCTCGAGAGATCAGAAATCGAGATAGATTTCCGAGCGTCGGTTCTGTGAACGCCCGCTGGGATTGTCGCTGCCATCAGGTTTAAAGTTGGGGCTGAGCGGGACCGAGGCACCGAGGCCAGTGGCGACGATCTGGTCGGCGGAAACTCCCAGAGCGGTCAGCGCATTGCGGACGGTTTGAGCTCGGCGGGCGCTGAGGGCGCTGTTGTAATCGTCGAGTCCGAGGGCGTCGGCGTGGCCGTTGATTTTGATTTGGCGGGAGGGATTGCCTTTCAAAATATCGGCGATGGTGCGCACTTGGCGTTGAGCTCGCACATTCAGATCTGCGCTGTCGAATTCGAAGAATACCACCAGGCTGTCGCCTCCCTGTGGGTTCTTCACAATCGGTGCGTAGGCGATGTTGCCGCCACCAGCGGCAGTGGCGGTCATCTGAATAACCTTGTCGAAGCTCATATTGTCGATGCGCCAGCCGGTATTGGGATCGAGCTTGGACATCTCGAGTCCGAACTCGGACACGGTGTCGGCATTTTGCACTCGGGCAACAATCCAACTGACGGTGTCGCGGGAGAGAGTCTGAATGAGTGGACGGTCACTCTGCAGCTTGTAAGCACCTTCTTCGAGCGCGATCATCAGGGCGGCTATGCGTTCATCGGTAATTTTCTCTGGATCACTGAAGGCACGAGCGGTTTTAAAATCGCTGTTCAGCACGGCGCGGGCAAATCCGTGAGCGACGGTGACCGGATCCGCCGACGGTGGCAGAACGCTGGTGGAGCCATCGGCGGAGTGCCTTGGCACGAGAACTTTTTCGACGGTGACCAGCTTCTTGTCGTCTTCTCCAAGATCGATGTATATCTGGCGCGGCGGAAGCGGCATTCCTTTGCCCGATTGAGTAGGTTTTGCACCCGGGTCCGTGTTGACGCTGTTCGTCGCGGCTGGGATGGCCGTGGAATTATCAGCGGGGTCAGAGGTGGTGACCGGGGTGCCACCGACGGTGGGAGTTTTCGTTTTATCGGGGGTTGTCGTTGCGGGAGCGGGGGAAGTGCCCGGCGTCGCGGGGCCAGTTGTTGCTGCAGGAGAAGGCGGCAGATCGGCATCGGTGGGACCGTTTGTTGTGGTTCCCGGTGCGGGCGTCGTCGCCGCTGGAGCACCGGTTGATGCATTGCCATTGCCGACTGTTGGGTTGCCTGCGCTGGGCAAGCCGCTCGCTTCGACCGGGCCGGAACTCGTCGGGAGATCGGCGGGCATCGCGACGGGATCGAGTTGGATGGCCCATCGGGTGAGGTCGCCAATCCGAGCAAGCGAGATTATGGGATCGACTGCAGCTGGTGCGTAGTCAGGGTTGTTTAGGAGTTCGACTAAAGCGGGACGATCTTCTGGAGAAATGGCATCTTCTCCAGCCAGGGCGATAAATGCTTCTGCGTCTCGCGCTTTGATCAGATCAGTGAGTGCGCCGAGCAATTTCTCAGGACTCTGGAAAAGGTCCTCGTTGGTTGGGGCTGCCGGCGGTGCAGGTTCCGGTTTTGGAGGTGTCGGTTCTACTTTTGGCGGTGCCACTGGGGTTGGTGCTGGCGCGGGTGCCGGCGGCTCGATCGGCTGAGTGTTACCTTGTTCGTCGACGGCGAGTGTTTCTCTCTCTTTCTTCAAGTGCTTGAAAGTGAAGAACAAACTGACGATGCCTACTGCGAGGATGAGCAGAAAAATGATGGCGGATTTCTTGTTCATGACATTGAAAGAGGGAGATCGTGGCTGGGCCGGATGTCTTGCCTCACCCTAGCAAATTATTGCGGAATCCAAAATGCTATCTGCCCGTGGCTGCGGTCGCTATTAACCGTTGGCCTGCAGCAGGACGTGGTAACGTTGGCCGCGACGACTGAGTATCAGCACTGAACTTTGCCGTGCCGGCAGCTCACCGAGCATTTCGTAAAATTCCTCGGCGCTGTGAATCGGATCACGATTAATGCCGTGGATCAGGTCGCCGACGCTAAATCTCTTGGCAGCTTCGGAATTGGCGTCTACGGCACTGATGACGATGGCGGGCATCGCCGCGGTGAGGTGGAGGGCAGATCGCTCGCCGTCGGAGAGATTGCGGACTTCGACTCCCAGAGAAGCCGCAAGGCTCTGGCCCGAGGCGGCGGCATCGCCGCGCATGGACAGCGCCTTGTCGTCGGGCTTTTCAATGACGACGGCGGTCAGGTCGACGACTTTACCTTGGCGCAAAATCTGCAATTCGATGCTGGCATTGGTCTTCATGCGGCGCAGGCGACGCATCACGGATTCTGCATCGGTGGCGTCATTGCCGGCAAATTTCAGAATCACATCGCCGGGCATCAACCCTGCTGCATCGGCGGGCGAATCCTTTTGCACGGCGACCACGACGGCACCACGTGTCGACGACATTTTCAGCATGCGTGCGAGGTAGTTGGTGACATTGGACAGCTCGATACCGAGGTAGCCACGCAGCAGTGGCTTGTCAAAAGCGATCGCTTCGAACACCGAATGTGCCTCGTTGGATGGCACCGCGAGACCGACACCCTGCCAGACGCGCACATTTTGTTGACCGGTGAAAAGCGCGACATTGATGCCGACAATTTCGCCGAGCACGTTGACCAGGGGGCCGCCCGAGTTGCCGGGATTGATCACTGTATCGGTCTGAAAATATTCGTTGGCACCGTCGCTGAGTCGCCGCTGTTTCGCGCTGATGATGCCGCGCGTCACCGACTCGGTGAGGCCGAAAGGGTTACCCACTGCAAGCACCGTTTCACCGACTCGCGCCTGATCGGAATCGGAAAATTTGAGATGGGGAAAAGTCCGTTCCTCAGCGCCTTTGAGTTTAAGAACTGCGATGTCGACACTGGGATCCGAACCGACCCACTCGGCTTCGAATTTCTCTCCATCATGAGTGGTGACCTGAATCTCATCGACGCCTGCGATGACATGGTGATTGGTCAAAACGTAACCATCGCTCGACACAAAGACGCCCGAACCGAGGCCTGGCTGGCGGGATTTTTCGTTCATCGACTGATAGCCGAACAGCCCGAACGGATCGACCGGCACATAGCGCTTCACATTGACTGTCGTGCTGGTGTCGATGCTGACCACAGCGGGTACGACGGCGTCGGTGAGATCGGCCATGGCGCGGTTGACATCGGTGAGCAGACGAATGCCAGCCGGATCGATTTCCGCCGGACCGATCGGCTGGGCGCGAATGACGGGCTTGGGTTCAGTCACCGCTTGCGAACCGACTTGCGCCAACAAGCTGGGCGACGTGGTCGTCGTGAAGCTCGCCGTTTTCGGAGCCGGTCTTGCTGACTCTTTCGGTTTCGCAGGGACACTGGGAACTTTTTCTCCGCTTAGAAAGTCGAAAAGATTGTAGCGCTCGGGCTGAAGCTCGGTCCACCACGCGTAGGCACCGAACGAGACCAGAAAGGCGACCGACAGAACAACGATATGAGATAGCAAACGCTTCACGATGCGCTAACGAAACCTCATGCCGGTGGCAGTGCAAGTCCGACTCGACGCTGGCATCGGATCAATGAGCCTCCAGCCAACTCTCGCCCAATCCTGTTTCCACGACCACTGGAACCTTCAGGATCATGGCATTCGTCATCGCCTCGACGACCAGAGGCGTGACGGCGTCGACTTCGTCGCGGTGTAGATCGAACACCAATTCATCGTGCACTTGCAGCAGCATTCGACTTTTAAACTCCTTCTCATCGAGCGCAGTCGCGACTTTAACCATGGCGATCTTGATCATGTCTGCAGCGCTGCCTTGAATCGGCGTGTTGATCGCCGTCCGCTCCGCGGCCTTGCGTACCGTGGCGTTGCCGTCCTTCAGGGCGGGAAGATAGCGCCGCCGGCCACTTACGGTTTCGACGTAGCCGCGTTCGGCGGCTTCCTCGACTACACTGCTCATGAAGTCCGCCACACCGGAATACTCGCGCAGATAATTTTCGATGATATCGGCAGCCTCGCCGCGAGGGATGCCCAGTCGTTGCGACAAGCCGAAAGCGGAAATGCCGTAGATGATTCCAAAATTGACCATCTTTGCCGAGCGCCGCATTTCTGGCAGCACGTCATCGAGTTCCACCCCATAGACACGTGCGGCGGTGGCAGTGTGAATGTCGAGCCCGTTTTCGAACGCCTCGATCATTGCCTTGTCACCGCTCAGCGAGGCCATGACGCGCAGTTCGATTTGCGAGTAGTCCGCGGCCAAGAGCATGAAGTCTTTGTCGCGCGGCACGAAAGCGCGGCGAATCTCGCGTCCCTGAGCTGAACGGATCGGAATGTTCTGCAGGTTGGGATTGCTCGACGCCAGTCTGCCGGTTGCCGTCATCAGCTGATGAAAGCTGGTGTGAATGCGTCCGCTTTTTAGCAGAACCGCTTCAGGGAGCGTGTCGACGTACGTGCTCTTCAATTTAGTCGCCTCACGGTAGTCAAGAATGTTGCGCACGATTTCGTGTTCGTGGGCGAGCGTCTGCAGCACCTGTTCGTTGGTGACGTACTGACCGGTCTTGGTCTTCTTCGGTTTTTCTACCAACTTGAGCTCGTCAAAAAGGACCTCACCGAGTTGTTTCGGAGATTTGAGGTTAAAAGAGCGACCCGCTGCCGCTTCGATTTCCTTGGCCAGCTCATCGATGCGTTCTTCGAGCTGTTTACTGATCGCCGCCAAGGCGTCGACGTCGATGGCGATACCTTCGTGTTCGATATCGACCAGGACCGGCAGAAGGGGAGCTTCGATATCGTAAAAAACCCGCTCCTGATCTTTCTCCTTCAACTGCTCGCGCATGATGTCCGCCAGCTGCCAGGTGATGTCGGCATCTTCCGCAGCGTATTCGGCGACCTCTTCTGACTTTTCCTCGACGATGTCGAGCATGCTCAGCTGGACCGAAGCGCCCTTTTTGTCGCCAATCAGCGAGGTGATCGAAACCGGCGTGTAGCCGAGGTAGGCTTCCGACATGTAGTCCATCTGATGCCGTTGATCCGGCTCGACCAAGGCGTGCGCCAACATCGTATCGAAAAACGGACCTACCACGCGCAGGCCGTTCCAATTGAGAACCGCGAGATCGAACTTCAGGTTATGGCCGATTTTTTCGACCTCAGCATTTTCAAACAAAGGCCGAAATTCTTCGAGCACCGCGACAGCTTTCTTTTCGTCGGACGGAAATTGAACATAGATTCCCTCGCGCGGTTTCCATGAAAAAGCCAAGCCGAGAAGCTTGGTCGTTTTCGGATCCAAGCTGGAGGTTTCCGAGTCGAAACAAAAACTGTCGAGCTTTTCCAACTCGATGATCAGCGCCGCGCGCCCGTTGGTGTCGTTAGCATCGACGTGGCGGTAATCGTGTGGCGTATCCTCTATGGTTTTCTTTTCTTCGTGACCTCGGCCGGCGTGAAAATCGTCACCAAACAGGCGCTTGCCGAGCGCATTGAATTCAAACTCGACGAGCAGTTCCTGCAACGCTTTGTTGTCCCACTCGCCCATGACCAGTGTCTCGAAATCGACTTCGATCGGCGACTCGACGTTGATCGTAGCGAGCTCCTTGGACAGGCGCGCCTGATCGCCAAAATTTTCGAGATTCTCCTTCTGCTTACCCTTCAGCTGGTCCGTATTGGCGAGGATGTTGTCGACGCTGCCAAACTGAGCGATGAGTTTTTTCGCCGTCTTTTCGCCGATACCGGGCACGCCGGGAATGTTGTCGGAAGCATCGCCCCACAGACCGAGAATATCGGCGACCTGATCCGGAGTCTGTACTTGCCAGTTTTCCTGAATCGAAGCGAGATCGAGAATTTCTGCCTCGCTGCCCTGCCGGCCGGGCTTGTAAATTTTCGTCGTCGCGCTGACCAACTGAGCAAAGTCTTTATCAGGCGTCACCATGAAAGTCTCATAGCCGCCGGCATCGTCTGCGCGTTTTGCCAGCGTGCCAATGACGTCATCCGCTTCGTAGCCCGGCAGTTCCAGGACCGGAATGTTGAAGGCACGGATCAGGCGCTTGACCGGTTCGAGTGATTTGCTCAGCTCTTCAGGCATCTCTTCGCGCTGCGCTTTGTAAGCCGGATATCGAACGTGACGGAAAGTCGGTTCGCGCGTGTCAAAAGCGACCGCGATGTGGGTCGGTTCGTATTTTTGCAGCAGATCGATCAAGGCATTGGCGAAGCCGAAGATCGCCGAGGTATTAAATCCCTCCGTGGTCCGAATCGGCGTGCGGATCAACGCGAAATACGCGCGATAAATCAGCGCCATGCCATCGAGAAGGTAGAGCCGATCGGGTCCGTCGCTCGCTTTGCCGGATTTTTTGTCTGCCATGCGCGCAGACTATACGCGGCGACCACGATCGGCAATCACAAGACCGGCCTGCCGATCGCAGTCAGGAGCAGCAACATGATGCAGCGCAGCGTTCGTCACTTGCCAAAAACCCGGTCGCGAAGCTCGCGCAATGTGGTCAGCCCTCCCCAGTTGGAACCACGCATTTTCCGGGCACCCGTCTTGCGTAGTTTGCCGAAACGCTCCCGCTGGCTTTCGAACACCCCGTCAACAAACTCTTCCCTTCCGATCACGGCACCATCTGTGAAATAACGGATGCGGCAGCGCATCAGCTCGTGCAAAGGCACATCACCGCGTTCCTGCTCGACCACCTGAACGACTTTTTCCGGGCTGAATCCCGGTTTCGCTCCGCGCCCCGATCGGGAGTCGCCCAGCCGGCGCTCGCCATGGCCGAAAAGGTGTATCCGATACATCGACGCCAGTTCGCGCCATTCCACTGGAGCAGTGCCTCGCCCATTCCAAGCTCGCGTCCGAGCGTGCATCCTGAGCAGATTGCTGCGGGCACATTTTTTTCCCGCCACGGCTTCCCCGTAGCCACACCACCGATAATCCTTCGGGTCATCGACTAAGCCAGCTCGCACAGCATTCAATTCGATGTAGGCCGCAATCGTCATTAGCGCATGCTCATCACCCTCCACTAACACCGAGCGAAAGCGGTCCTCCCACAAGGTTCCGACCCGGTCGTTGTGAGCATTGTACAACATCGAAAAGCGCCACTTCAGCTCCTTGAGAAAATTCGATAGATTACCCATGCGAGCCTGATAGCGACCCAGGATGTCCTCAAGCCAACTCCCCGTCCCTTTCGAACTGTCAGCGTTTTGCTGTGCCTGATCGAGGTCGTCCAGGGCCTCCGCGAGTGCCGCGCCGTGGTAAAGCAGAGGTAAGCGATCCCGCAACGAGTCGGCATTCAGCTGCACCTTGGCGTCATCCGTAGGCACCTCGATGAGCAGGTGAAAATGGTTCGACATCACAGAGTAGGTCAAGACCTTGACATCCAGAAACGCTTCCAGTTTACGCATCGTGGTGACGAAGCTCCGCTTCTCCTTGTCGCCAAAGATAAACTGCCGATCCACCACGCGGGACACGCAATGGTAACAGCCACCGTCAGCAGCAAGGATTCTTGGAACAGGCATCAAGACACATTCACCAATAAAGCGAACCATTGCAACAATATAATGCCTGGCATTATATTGATCGGGCATTATATTGATGGCAGGTTGGTTGGTGATGATAAGATAGGGATAGGCCTACGCTGACATTTTTTCATGTGGAAGAGACTGTGTTGGTCGGCGTGGATCTGCTTGAGGTGCTTGAGGTGCT
>JBBKXR010000116.1:0-3261 GCA_037969585.1 Verrucomicrobiales bacterium | reverse complement strand
TCCCGTAGCTGCGAGCGTGAACGATTGGCCTTCTGGACGAGCTCCGATATTTTCCCCTGCCCCCTTCATCGCTTATTTAAAGTTTCATCCAAGCTCAACACCACATTTGCCACTGTCGTCCAAGCCGCCAATCGATCCGCTCCTTCAACATCACCAACCAATTCCACCGCCTTTTTGGGTTCGCTCGAAAAATACACCAACTGCTCATCGAGCAACGCCGCAAGTTCGCCAACCTCACCCTCGCCAGGCACCCGAGCCAGCACCTTGCGGAACATCGCTTTCACTCCCTTCTCTCCATCCTCAGCCCCCATCGCACCGCGCCCCAAATGCAGTGCCGCCTCAATAAAATTCGGATCGTTCATCAATACCAAAGCCTGCAAAGGCGTATTGGTCACCGAGCGTTCCACCACACAGGTCTCCCGAGTCGGCGCATCGAACGCCGTCAACGCCGGCGGCGGCAATTGCCGCTTCCAATAGGAATACAAACTGCGCCGATGGCGTCCATCACCGCGATCAGGCACATAACTTTCCTCACCATCGTAGCTCACCGCCCGCCACAAACCGTCCGGCTGAAACGGCTTCACGCTCGGCCCGCCTACCTTCTCCACCAGTAAACCACTGACCGCCAGCGCCTGATCACGAATCTGTTCGCCGTGCAGTCGAAATCGCGGTCCACGCGCCAATAAACGATTCTCGGGATCACGAGCCACCAGTTCCGGCGCAGCATCTGAGCTTTGTCGGTAGGTTTCCGAGGTCACGATCAGCCGCAACATTTGCTGAACGTCCCAGCCACTCGCAACAAACTGCAGCGCCAGCCAATCGAGCAATTCCGGATGCGTCGGCCATTCGCCCTGCAAACCAAAATCATCCGAAGTCGCCACCAGGCCGCGACCAAACACCTGCTGCCACAATCGATTCACCGTCACCCGCGCGGTCAGCGGATTGTCAGGACTCACCAACCATTGAGCCAGCCCCAGACGATCTTCGCGCGGGGGCGTCGACGCTCCTTCCGCCAGCAACACCGCCGGAACCCCCGGCTTGAGTTTCGCGCCCGGCTTGTTGTATTCGCCACGCTCGAGCAAATGCGTCGCCCGCATATCCGTCATCGGTACCTCCTGCATCACCATCACTTGAGGAAAACTTTTCGCCAGCGCCGCCACTCGCGCTCGTTGCTCCCGCATCGCAGTGTCCGCTTCTCGCATCGCCTGCGACGCATGATGCATCACAAAATGCTCGCGCAGTTTTGCCGCCGCCACATCGTCCCGTTTCCCTTTATCCACTGTTGCCACACCACTGATCAACTGATCGCCAGCCATGCGAAATACCTCCGCAGCCGACAGTTCCCGCCCGTAGACAAACACCCCGTCAACTGTGCCAGTAAACGAAGCGCTCGCCTTGCGCCTACCCACTCGAAGCGGCTCATCGTTAACGATCGATCCCTTCAGCGAATCGACATTCACCTTCACCGGTTGATTTACCCCATCGACGTAAATGGCCACACCGCTCGCCTTGCCCGAACCGTCATACGTCACTGCGAAGTGCTGCCACTGCCCGGTCTTGAATCCGGTCGTCGTCGAAACCTGCAGCGCATCAGAATTCCAGCGATGCGCCAACTGCACCACCGCCTCGCCCTTGCGAAACTGTAAATCAAATCCACGTAGCGAATTACCATCGTCGATCTTTGAAACCAACGACGCTTGAGCTCCACTTTTCGAAAGCGCCCACGCACCAAAAGAAAACGCCTGGTCGCCATCCAAGGTCGACGCCGTTTTCGAATCAATCGGCAACTCCCAGTGCGCGCTGTCCGCCAATTCGATCGCTTGCCCCGGCAACCCGCTAGCACCTTTCACATCGCCAATCGCATGTCCCACTTTTTTTCCGTCGTCAAAATCCAGCCAGACCAGCCGCTGACGTTTATCCGGCTCGACACCGGTATCCCGAACGCTGGCAGTTTCCCACTTTACCTGCGCGTCATCGATCGCCGTGGTCGTTGGCAAAAAGGCCTTCTCCGCGGCCGTCAGATCCGCCTTTTCCCTTTCCAAATCTGCTCTCTGCTGCTCGGTCGGTACCTGCAAAAATGGCGCCGCCGATCCGTTCGATCCATCAAGACCGCGCTCCGGAACCTGATTGAAGTACGCAAACATTTCGTAGTATTCGCGCTGCGAAAGCGGGTCAAACTTATGATCGTGACAACGTGCGCACTCCATCGTCAGCCCCATCCACAAGGTCGTCGTCGTCTTCACCCGATCAGCCACATACTCAACCCGAAACTCCTCCTCGATGATCCCCGTTTCGTTATTGATCATGTGATTGCGATTAAAACCCGTCGCCACCCGCTGCGCCTGCGTTGGTTCCGGCAATAAGTCACCCGCCAACTGATCGATCGTGAATTGATCAAACGGCAGGTTGCGATTGTAAGCATCGATCACCCAATCCCGCCAAGGCCACATCGTTCGTGGCCGGTCGCCAAAGTAACCGTGCGTGTCCGCGTATCGCGCCGCATCCAACCAGTAGAGTGCCATGTGTTCGCCATAACGCGGTGACTTCAGCAAACGATCCACAACCCGCTGGTAAGCATCCGGACTTTTATCCGCAACAAACTCACTCACCTCATGCGGCGTCGGCGGCAAGCCCGTCAGATCGAGCGTCACCCGTCGCAATAATATAGCCTTGTCTGCAGGTGGTGAAAAAGCCAGTCCTCCAGCCTGCAATCGTGCCCTGACAAAGCCATCAATCCCCACCGCCTCAACATCACGAGTCGGAGGCAAAAATGCCCAATGCGCTTCGTATTTCGCCCCTTCGCCAATCCACCGCTTCAGTATATAAATTTCCTCGGCACTCAACGAATGGCCCGTGTCTGGCGGCGGCATCAGATCATCCGCGTCAGACGACGTAATCCTCCGCACCAGCTCGCTGTCCGCCAAGTCTCCTGGCACAAATGCCTTCGCTGTCAGCGCCGCTTCACGGATGTCCAACCTCAAATCCCCCTCGCGTGCCGCCTCATCAGGCCCGTGGCAGGCAAAACATTTGTCCGACAAAATCGGTCGCACATCGCGATTATACGAAAGCCCCGCCGGTTCCGCCGCCGCCGCCGCAGCGCAGATCTCCCCTATTACTAAAGCAATGACCGCGATCCTCCTCACTCCCTGAACCATAACTGATTCTCGTCTCAAGTATCCCCTCAATCCATAACGGAAACACGCCCCACCCTCCAGCAGTGGACGATCCCGTGAGACCGCCTGTCCCGGCGGGCCCAGTAGC
>JBBKXR010000115.1:0-4563 GCA_037969585.1 Verrucomicrobiales bacterium | reverse complement strand
GCCATCAGGGAGGCCGGTGGCATTGTACTGCGAGACCAGGCCGCACACTGGCACGCGCGCCCCGGTATTGAGTTGAGGGAGAACCGCGTCAAAGACTTTGCCGCCGACGCTCTCGAAATAGACATCGATTCCTTCAGGAGTTGCCGCGACCAACTCTTTACTGAAGTCGGAAGATCTATGATCGAGGCAAGTATCCAACCCGAGAGTATTCACCGCATATTCACATTTTTCCTCGCCACCTGCGATGCCGATCACCTTGCATCCGAGGATCTTTCCAATCTGGCCGACCGTGGCGCCAACGGGTCCGGTGGCGGCTGCGACGACGAGAGTCTCTCCTGCTTTCGGCTTGCCGATTTGGGTGAGACCGGCCCATGCGGTGAAACCCGGCATGCCTGTCACACCCAAAGCCCACGACGGATGCTCCGGATCACTGCCCAGGGAAGTAACGCCCTCTCCATTCGAGATGGCGTAGTCTTGCCAGCCGTTGGCACTGAGAACCCACTCGCCTTTTTTAAAACCATCGAGCTTGGAAACTTCTACCTGCGCTACGGTTCCTCCGACCATCACCTCGCCAATTTTGACAGGTGGCGCGTACGACGGGGCATCGCTCATCCGCCCACGCATGTAGGGATCGAGCGAAAGGAATTCCGTGCGTAGCAACATTTCGCCTTCTTGGGGCGATGGGACATCTCCTGTTTCGAGAGCCAAGGTGCTTTCTGTAGGCGCCCCTTCAGGTCGTTCTGCGAGAACGAGGCGGCGGTTGGCAGTGTTGGTTTGTTTCATAGTAATCGTTTTGATGGTCCAAAACTTCAGACTTCAGGCGATTGGGCCAAAAAAGTGGATGAGGATTCATGGTCATTGGCTGAAACAGACGCGCCACGACCGATGAGCTTGTCCGTCCGCGCCAGAAGAGTGCGCAGCTTTGCCGTTACGCCTTCGCGGGTCTCCAATTTCCCGGCAATGATTTCCGCCAGATTAGTGCTGGTCGTGTTTTTTGCCATCTCCCCGGCCACGGTCATTGGAGCGGTGCTCCCGATTGCCTGATTGCTGCGGGGTATTATGTCCATGGTTTTCATGACTCCCTCCGTAGTAGTAGTTCCCACCATGATAGTAGCGGTCATTGTATTGACGTCCCCGGTAGTTGTAGCTCCCACGCTGGTAGCTTCCTCCATAGTAGTATCGGTTCTGATAGCGGTAGGCGTCGCCCACATAGGTGCTGGGAAGTGTGTCGTACGTCCCGAAAGTGACGGCAGAAGAAGCAGTCCCTTCTGGATAGTTAGACACCAGACAAGAGCTCAGGAAAGCGCTCGCGAGGGAGATGGTAAATAGCGATTTGATGATGCTCATGATCTTTTTGTTTATTACAGCTAAGTGGCGATGGACCGCCTGTTCCTATACTCGGGGATGTTGGGCAATCTGGGTATGGGGTGTTCACCCCAAATAGCAGCGTTTGGCCAAACAGCTTGTTGAAAAACTCCATCACGCCGAGGATTGCATGATGTTTGGTGGTTTAATGTTGGGCTTCGCCAAATACTTTTTTGAATCCCCTTCAGGCAGCAGCCCTTTTCCATGCTGACTTCGTTCGCGATCAGTCGCGGTGCTCGCACCGCTTCTTCTCGCCGCCTTGTCAGCCTGAAAAATGACTCGCCGCTCGGCGCGCCGAGTTTTTCAACAGACTGCTAAGGAAGAGTCCGGCACCAATTACACATTGTGCAAAGCGCCCCACTTCCAGTTTTTAATCTCCGGCATGTCCTCACCGTTCTCGTCGATGTAGCGCTTGTGCTCGATCAGCTTGGCTTGGAGTTTTTCTTTCAATGCCAGGCCATTGGCTCCGGTCTGCGGCAGGCGGTCGATGGCATCCATCACGAGGTGAAAGCGATCCAAATCGTTGAGCACCCTCATGTCGAAAGGAGTGGTGATCGTGCCCTCTTCTTTGTAGCCGCGCACATGAATGTTGTGGTGATTGGTGTGGCGATAGGTGAGCTGATGGATCAACGACGGATAGGCGTGAAAGGCGAAGATGACCGGTTTGTCTTTGGTGAAGAGGTCGTCGAAGGCGTCTTCGCTCAGGCCATGCGGATGTTCGCTCTGCGGCTGCAGCTTCATGAGGTCGACAACGTTGACGACTCGAATCTTCAGCTCAGGCAGATGTTCGCGGAAGATCGAAACGGCGGCCAAAGTCTCCAGCGTAGGCACGTCGCCACAGCAGGCCATGATGACATCGGGTTCACCACCGTCGTCGTTGCAGGCCCATTCCCAAGTGCCGATGCCCGCAGTGCAATGCTTGACGGCTTCGTCCATTGTCAGCCATTGAGGTGCCTGATATTTGCCGGCGATCACGACATTCACGTAGTGGCGACTGCGCAGGCAATGGTCCCAGACGGAAAGCAGGCAGTTGGCGTCCGGAGGCAGATAAACGCGCACGACGGAGGCTTTCTTGTTCACGACATGATCGATGAAGCCGGGGTCCTGATGGGTGAACCCGTTATGCATTTGCTGCCAGACATGGGAAGCGAGCAGGTAGTTCAGTGACGCGATGGGTCGCCGCCATGGAAGTTCTGCGGTGACCTTCAACCACTTCGCATGCTGATTGAACATGGAGTCGATGATGTGGATGAAAGCTTCGTAGCAGTTGAAGAGTCCATGTCGGCCGGTGAGCAAGTAGCCTTCGAGCCAACCTTCGCATTGATGCTCGCTCAACATTTCCATGACACGACCGTCCCGGGCGAGGAACTCGTCGTTGTCCTGCGTGCGTGCATCCCATTGACGTTCGGTTTCTTCAAACACCGCCGTGAGCCGGTTCGATAGTGTTTCGTCAGGGCCAAAGATGCGGAAGTTGCGTTGCTCGTCATTGAGCTTAATCACGTCGCGCAGGAAGACACCGAGTTCGTGTGCGTCGGCAGCGCAAACCGATCCGGGTGAGGGGACATCGACCGCGAACTTGCGGAAGTCCGGCATGACCAGATCTCGAAGCAATAGTCCGCCGTTCGCGTTCGGGTTCGCACCCATACGCCGTTCGCCCGTGGGGGCGAGTTCGGCCAGTTCCGGAATCAGTTTTCCCTCAGCATTGAACAGTTCATCGGGCCGGTAGCTGAGTAGCCAGTCTTCCAGCAGCTTGAGATGTTCGGGATGGGTGGAAGGATCGGAGAGCGGCACTTGATGCGAATGGAAGGTTCCTTCGATTTGAACTCCGTCCACCGACTTCGGTCCAGTCCAGCCTTTGGGGGATCTGAGAACGATCATCGGCCAGCGCGGGCGCGTGGTGTTGCCATTGGCTCGGGCTTCGTGCTGGATGCGTTTGATCTCCAGTGTCACTTCTTCGAGTGTGGATGCCATGGCTTCGTGCATCAGCATCGGATCGTGTCCTTCGACGTAATAGGGCGTCCAGCCGTTGCCGCGAAGGAACTGATCCAGTTCTTCCGGCTCGATGCGTGCGAGAACGGTGGGGTTGGCGATTTTGTATCCGTTGAGGTGTAGAATCGGCAAGACCGCTCCGTCGGTGATCGGGTTGAGAAATTTGTTAGACTGCCACGCGGTTGCCAGTGGTCCGGTCTCCGCTTCACCATCGCCTACGCAGCAGGCCACGATGAGCTCAGGATTGTCAAAAACTGCCCCGAAGGAATGGCTGAGCGAATAGCCCAGCTCGCCGCCTTCATGAATCGAACCTGGACACTCGGGCGAGGCATGGCTTGGGATTCCGCCGGGAAAGGAAAACTGCTTGAACAGCTTTTGCAGTCCTGCTCCATCTTCGCCGATGTTCGGATAGACTTCACTGTAGGAGCCTTCCAAATAGGTATTTGCCACCACTGCCGGGCCACCATGTCCGGGACCGGAAACGTAGATCATATTGAGATCGAACTCTTTGATGATCCGGTTCAAATGCACATAGATGAAATTTTGCCCCGGCGTCGTGCCCCAATGACCGAGCAGCATGTGCTTGATGTCAGCGATTACTAGCGGGCGTCTCAACAGCGGATTGTCGCGGAGATAGATCTGCCCGACGGAGAGGTAGTTTGCCGCGCGCCAATAGGCGTCAGTGCGTTGCAGCGGGTCTGGTGACAGGGTGTTTTTGTCCATGATATAATAAGCTTCGCCAGTGGCATCTCCCCGAACGGACTGCGAGAAATTTCAAAAGTCTAGCCATCCACTGGGCTATGGCTTGTAGCCCTGCCGGGAGTGTGAGGAAGCGTTGCGACCGTTGATTGGAGGCATTTGCGGAGGATTTTCTTGCCTCGGTAAAGCCGCGACATGATTGTGTCGATGGGCAAGCCCAGCACTACCGCCATTTCCTTGTAGGAAAGTTCCTCCTGATAAAAAATCGTCAGTGGCGAGCGAAACTTTTCCTCTAACTGCTGGAGCGCCGCGACCACGAACGAATTGTCGATGCTCTCAATTTGAGTGGCGCTGATCGTGGGCAGCTCCCATCCTGCCGATTCGACAGGCTTATCAGGCAAGCGCGTGGCATGACACTTCCGCCCAAGGAATTGCTGGTAGAGCGTGGTGTGCAATTTGATTTTCACTTTCCGGGTGTCGAGGAAGGTTTCGTTTTCGGTGAGCAGGACT
>JBBKXR010000114.1:0-18132 GCA_037969585.1 Verrucomicrobiales bacterium | reverse complement strand
CAGTCGTCCACTTTTTGAAAGCCTTCCACGACCGTGGCTTTTTCCCAATGCGGCGACGACGCCTCCAGCCATTCGTTCGTGGATTCCGGCACATGGGGGACCGCAATTCGCCCCAAGGTGTCGCCCAACTTGTCAAAATAAGCGCGATGTCGCTGAATAATTCGCTGCGATTGCAGCTTGTCGGCGGCCTTCTCTGCCGTCGCCAGCAACTGCTTTGCCTGCTCCTCAATGTCGGGGCCGATGATCAGGTCCTGAAAAAGTTCGCTGGCCGGAGTATGGCAGGTGACGAAGACACTTTCCGGAGCCTCGTGCCAGGCGTCGCGGATCAGTCGATAAAACTCCGTCATTTCTTTTTCCGCACCGCGATAGACCCGCCGGATGTAGTCTTTTCTCAGCGCTTCCGGATCTCGGGAGGGATCCCACATGAGCTTGGCCATAACCCATTTTTCGATGCCGTCCGCGTCCCATGCGGAAAGTTCTTCGCCGTCTTTCGGAAAATGCTCGGTGTGGATCTGCACCCCGCCGAAGTCCGCCAGCGCGCGCATGTCCTCCGCCGCCGTGTCCGCCACCGCGCTGAAACCGTCCGGGTAGTAGTAGCCGAAATATCCCAGTTCAGCCTGCTTATCCTTGCCCCATTGCTCAAAGCGGCGTTTCCAGGTGTCTTTCTCGTAGTCGCTGATCTTTTTTCCGGCTCCGGAAAGAATCGGATAACGCAGGTTCTGGGTCGGATAGGCGGCGTATTCCGGAATGATCGCCGAATCCACCGCTACTTTGGGCGGTTCGGCGGTGAAAATATAAGCATGGGTGCGTAGACGCAGCTTGGGATAATCTTTCTTCAAAGCCTCCGCCACCTTGTTGAGCATCATGAAATTCCGGGTGGAGAAAAACAGCGGCTCTTTGGCAGCGTTGCTGGACTCTGCCGTGAGAGTTTCCCCGTTCGGGAGAACGATCGGGGCCATGCATTCGGCGCACCCGCAAACCGTCCAGTTGTCCGCAATGGTGGGGTGAAAGTATTCCATTTCCCGGCCCGGCAACGTTTCGAGCAGGTTCCTGAAGGTGGCGACGATCGCGTCAACCGTGCCCTGGTAGGTATAGCAGGGTTGTCGCCAGACATTGTTGACCCGTTCTCCGTCAATAAGCGGCAGCACCTTTTCATCCTTGTCCCGGGCATCGCCGAGCCAGAACATATAACTCCCCGAGTATCCGAGCTCGGCGCCGCGCAGCCAGGCGAGGTAGTTGTTTCCCTTGTGCAGGACCCACGGAGTATTCAACCCGCCACCTCCCTGCCAGTCATAAAACTCCACGCTTTGGTCTCCACTGATATAGCGATCTTTAAAAACCGGACGCGAAAGAAAATCTGCGTCGGCCAGGGTCAGGTCCGCTGCCTGGGAAAAGATGGCTGAAAACTCGAGATTGGGACGCGGCCAGATGATGTCGGTGTTGCGCTCGAGGAGGGCATGCACCCCATAAAGCGCTGCGCGCGGATGCGCGCCAAACACATAGATATTTTCCTCCTTGGTGCGTAGCGCAAAACCATCGGACCCCTGCAAGGCTTTTAAGTCCTCCGCGAACGAATCCGCCCAGGCGCGACCGAGAAAAATCTTGCGCAGTTTTTCCTGGGACGGCTCGGCTAGCAAGGTCGGGACTTTTCCGGTGATCGCCGTCATCCAGTGCTGCAGTTCCCGCGCCGCGTGTTCTTCGCGCGGATCGCTGCCCGGCGCCAACACGATCTCCCACTCACCGTTTTTCTCCAATATTGCAGGCGAGGACTCTTCGGGAAGTTGCTCGGCCAGCAACTCCGCTTTGACGATCTCGTTCACCCGCCACGTCGGCAGATGGTGATGTCCCGTTGCGTAGATCACCCGCAAATAGGCGACGTCCTTCGGAACCTCGAACGGCGCGGCCCCGGGCTTGCGTTCGACCTCGCCGATGAAATACCGCAACGAATCATAAGCCAGCACCTGAAATCCGGGAGCGCCGTGCAAGCTCTTCATGACATAGCTTCCGCCGCCGGTCACCGGAACATAGTCGGTCAGCGCGTAGCCGTTCTGATTGACCCGAAGGATTGGTTTTCCATCTTTGTCAGCCAGTTGCGCATTATAAAATTCCGACCAGCCGGAATAGTTCCCTTCCGAAAAATCGCCATTGAGGAGCAGGCTTTGCGGCTGCCATTTCTCCAGCTTAACGTTGCGCGCGGTGACCTCCGGATCGCGGATCAACAGTTCGAAGGTCGCCCCATCCGCCGGTGCGTAGAACAGTTGGCTGTAGGATTTCTGATCCGCGTTGAGCTGCTGCCAGTCGCTTTCCAAGGCCCCGTCGAAGGGCAGCTTGCCGCCGGCATCGCGCAAGTGAATCGCCCAAGGGGTTCCGGCCGGAGCCGCGTCGACTTCAAAGGTCAGGCGATAGGCGGCCCCGGGGATGATCTCCGCTTCGGCGGCAAAACCTGCCGGGGTCAGGGCGAGAAGTAGAGCTGCGACAATTTTTGTCATTTCTCCGGGAATCATTTCTGTTCGTGGCGCAGCCTCCGCATCGCCCCTTATGTAGCCGAATTTCATAGAAACTTTAAGATGCGTGAAGCCGTCCCTCACCTATTGAGCACATCCTTCAACAGACAGTTTACCCGTGTGCAACTTCGCGCATCGCCAAGTAGTCACTCTCGGCATTTCATATGGCGTCAAAGCGGGATTGTTTCTGCATCCCCGTTCGCTACCGTCGCCACATGACAAAACTGGCCTGATGTCTGCGCTTCTGCCTAGCCACGACAGTTCAGTTTAGGTTCAATTCGAAATGCACGCGGACTTTCCCGACGGATCCGGCGATGTGGTTCCTCTTGATGCAAAAGTCCGACAACTCACTCTAAAACCGACGCGTCGCCCCAACCACGGATGGGGCTTCGTAGTAGCTTCTGGAGCAAGGCGACTGATCCATTTTGAAAAACTAAAATTTATGATCCTCCGCAACTGCCTCCGCGCAGCCTTTTTCGTCTTCGCCACCGCCGTCACCTCCTCCGCCGCCGACTGGCAGCCAGCCGAAGTCCCCGGTGCCATCCCGGCGGACGGCAGCGCGTGGCTACGCTGTTGGGTGAAACCGCACGACAGCTTTTTCGCGAAGCACGAGCGCAACCTCTTCGAAGAATCGGTCGGCTTCAATTTCAGCGACCTGCCCGGCACCCACGAAGTCTGGGTCAACGGAGTGAAAATCGGCGCGGGCAGCCAACTGGGAATTCTCCGCTACAAAGTCCCGGTCGGCACGCTCGTGCCTGGACAGTGGAACGAGATCGCGGTGAAAACTTCGCCGGTCGACGGCGCCATCGGTTTCCGCAAGGAAGCGCCGTTCCTGATGAACTACTTCTGGGAATGTGTCTTCGAGGGCGAGTGGCAGCTACTCACTGCCGCCGACTACACTCCCGGCAAAGCCGTCGCTGAAAAACCCGCCCGCGGCGCTTTTGACGAGTTCCGCGAATCGAACCGCGTCCTCGGTCGCGCCGAACAGGTGCACGGACCGAAGCTCTCCCCTGAAGAAGCCGCCAAAACCTTCACGACCACGGATGGTCTCAAGGTCGAGCAACTCCTCGCCGAGCCGGACATCGCGCAGCCTTTCCATTTCAGCTACGACGGACGCGGGCGGCTGTGGGTGATCCATTCCCGGCAGTATCCCTACCCGGCCGGGCTGCGCATGCTCAGCCGCGACCGCTACTACCGCGCCCACTACGACAAAGTTCCGCTCGCGCCGCCGCATCACGATCACGGCGAAGATCTGGTCACCATCCACGAGGACGTCGATGGCGACGGACACTACGACTCGCGCAAGGTCTTCGTTGACGGGCTGAACATGGCCAATGCGGTCCTGCCGGGCACGGGTGGCGCCTGGGTGATGAACGCACCATACCTGCTTTTTTATCCCGACGCCGATGGCGACGACGTGCCCGATGGCGATCCCGTGGTGCATTTGGCAGGCTTCGGATTCGAGGACAGCCATTCCGCCGCGAACGGTCTCGCCTGGGGACCCGATGGCTGGATCTACGGCGGACAGGGCAGCACCGTTTCCTGCCGGGTGACGCGTCCCGGACTCGAACCCGAAGGGCATCCGGGCGTTTACTTCGAGGGCTGCATGGTTTGGCGCTACCACCCCCAGACGCGCGCCTTCGAGATTTTCGCAGAGGGCAGTGGCAACACTTTCGGGCTCGAGTTTGATGAAGTCGGCCGACTTTACTCCGGTCACAACGGCGGAGGCACCCGCGGCTGGCACTACGTGCAGGGTGGCTTTTACCAAATGCAGGGCGTCGATCCCGGCAAGTTTGGCCCGCCGCGCAATCCTTACGCCTTCGGCGACCTGCCGATGATGACGACCAAGGATTCGGTGGTACGTTTTACTCACTTCGGAGCGTTCGCCGACGGCACGGCGATGCCCGCCGCGCTGCGCGGCATGCTGTTTGCCATCGATCCGCTTCACAATGAGATCATCGCCTCGAAGTGGCAAGCGCGGGGCTCGACATTCGAGACGGTCGATCACGGTGCCGTGGTGAAAAGCAGCGACGAGGCCTTTCGCCCCGTCTACATCGCCAATGCGCCCGATGGCTCTCTCCACGTCGCTGACATGTACGAGTATTACATCGCCCACGGTCAGCACTATCAAAACCAGATCGATCCGACAACGGGCCGTATCTATCGCGTCTCGGGTGACGGGATGAAGCTCGAAAGCGACTACTCCCTTGCCGGAAAATCGTCCGACGAACTGATCGCCCTGCTCGGTCATCCAAATAAATGGCACCGTCGCACAGCGGTGCGGCTGCTCGGCGAAAGCGGCGATGAGACGGTCGCGCCTAAACTCAAAGAAGTCGTCCTGAACGGCAGCGGACCCGCCGCCCTGCAGGCACTCTGGGCACTGTATCAGGTCGCCGGACTTGACGACGCCATCGCCGAAAAAGCACTCGCCCATGCCGACGCCACCGTCAGGGGCTGGACGGTGCGTTTGTTAGGAGATGCCTTCGGGATCCAGCGTAACCTCGGTCTTGCTCCGACGCGGACGGAAGCCTATCCGCTCGCGACCAATGTCTTTGATGCTCTGCTCGCCCGCGCCGCCGTCGAACCCGACGCCGAGGTGCGCTCGCAGATCGCCTCGACCGCCCGCCGCCTCGCCAACGAACAGGCCTTCCCGCTCCTCGCCGCGCTGCTCACTCATGACGAAGATGTCGACGACCCCTACATTCCCCTGCTCTGCTGGTGGGTGCTGGAAGCGCATTTGCCGAGTTCGACCGATGACGTCATGGCACTGTTTGAAAACCGTTCCCTGTGGGACAAAAAGATCGTCAAAGAACATCTTCTGCCGCGTATCGCGCGCCGTTTCTCCGTCGAAGGCAAACCACAGGATCTGCTACACCTCGCCAAGCTGCTTCGCCTCGCCCCCGGACCGGAGCAAGCCGCCCGGCTGCTGAGCGGATTCGAAGAAGCCTACCGCGGTCGCACCATGACCGCGTTACCCGAAGAACTAATCACCGCCATGGCCGACTCCGGCGGTGCGTCGCTCGGCATCCGCCTGCGTCAGGGAGACGAAGCGGCGGTGCAAGAGGCTCTCGCTCTGGTCGCTGATACCAAGGCCTCCCTCGATGATCGGCTCCGCTACACCCGCAGTTTCGGTGAGATCAAACGCACCGAAGCGGTCCCCGTTCTCCTCAAGCTGGCGAGCGGAGACGGCGATGTTGATTTGCGCCGTGCCGCCTTTGCTTCTCTGGGGGCCTACGACGATCCCGCCATCGCCGCGGAGACCCTGAGCCATCTCCCAAAACTGCCCGAAACGGTTCGCCCCGCCGCCTTTACCCTGCTCGGCAGCCGTCCAGCCTGGGCCGAATCACTCATCACCGCGCTGCAATCGGGCAGCTTACCGCTCTCGCTGGTGCCGCGTGATGTCGCCGACCAGTTGCGCTCACATGCCGCGGAATCCGTGCGCACGGCGGCAGCCAAACTCTTCCCGAAAGCGGACACTGCGGGCATGGATTTCAATGCCAGGATCGCCGACGTCGAGGAGGCTCTGAAAAAGGCACCGGGCAGTCCTTACGCTGGCGAAGCGCTCTACGAGCAACGCTGTGCGAGCTGTCACAAGCTGTTCTTCAAAGGCGGCAACATCGGGCCCGAGCTCACCGATTATCAACGCGACAATCTCGGCACTATGCTCATCAGCATCGTTAATCCCAACGCCGAAATCCGCGAGGGCTTCCAGTTCATCACCGTGAAAACCAAGGACGGACGGACCCTCGGCGGCTTCCAGGTCGAGCGCGACAACCAGGTCACGGTACTGCGTGGCCTCGACGGCCAGGATCTGACCCTGTCCGCTGCCGAAATCGACACGGTCGAACCGATGGGACGCAGTCTCATGCCCGAGGGACTGCTCGAAGGACTCGACCAGCAACAATGGCGCGACCTTTTCGCCTATCTTCGTATTTCCCAACCGATCAGCAAATAGACCACTTCTATGCCGCTTCCCGCGACGACTTGCGTGTCGCTCCCAGTCCGCCCCGCAGTCCAAGATCCTGACAAACCACTTAACAAACTATGAATCCCATCCACCGTCGCTCCTTCGTCCGCCAGTCCCTGGCCGGAATCGCTGCCGCCTCGCCGGCACTCTCGGCCCTCGCCCAGGACGTTGCCGCCAAACCACTCCGGCTCGGACTCGTCTCGGCGGCCAGCTACGGCCCCGCCTACGGTGCCGATCCGCAGCCACGCACGCCCGGTTCCAATCACGGAACCGCTTTCGCGACCACCTTCAACGGCTACGACGAGGCAAAGGCCAAGAATTTCAAGGGCACCTTCGTCAAGGCCAACAAGCGCATCGACGCCGGTAAAGTGGTCAAGATATGGGACCCTGACAAAGCCGCAGCAAGCGCCATCGCCGACATCTGTGGAATCGGCACGGTCGCCGATTCACCTGAGCAATGCATCGAAGACGTCGACGCCGCCCTGCTCATCGACGACGGCAGCGGTGCCCAGTGGAAATACGCCGAGGCCGCTCTGCGCAAAGGGGTTCCTACCTTTTGCGATAAGCCGCTCGCTATGACCGCAAAAGAGGCTGGCGCCATTGCTAAGATTGCCCGCGATACCGGCACTAAATTCATGTCCGCGAGCAGCCTGCGTTTTGTTCCCGACATCGTAAAGCTGCGCGAGGACGCCGCCGCAATCGGCCCGATCCGTCTGTGCACGGTGACCGGCCCCGGCGACTTGATTTACTACGGTATCCACGCGCTCTCGATGGCCTACGCCGTGCTCGGAGCGGGCGTCGTCAGCGCCCACAACACCGGAGTCGAGGGCAGCCACATCGTGCGACTGCGTCACGAAAAGGACCTCGACATCGTGCTGATGGTCGGCGCGCGCGAGCGGATGCGGACCGGATTCTCGATCCAACTTTTCGGAGAAAAAGGCAACCTCCGGGTCGAGCCGGATTTGAAAGATCTCTATGGCTATCTGCTCGAGGCCTTTCTCGATCTGGTCCTGCGCGACAAGGTGAGCGTGCCCCTCGAGGAAGAGGTCGAACTCATCGCCGCACTCGAGGCCGGCCAACGCTCACTCGAGCTCGGCCGCGAGGTGAAATTAAGCGAGGTCATGTGAATGTTAGTCAGCGCTCGTCATTGCTCTTGAGATGCTGTCACAGTCTTTCAATTGGATTGAAGTCAGCCGGCCAATGAGGCGGTGACCATGACCATGGCGGGCGTCGCCGGAATCGAAGTGCCAATACACGGCCTTCTCCCCGCGATCGATAGCAGCAGGGTGTATTTCATCCGACGCTTTGATCGGCTGGGGCGATCGGACAAGCGGCATGTCGAGGATTTTGCCCAACTTCTCCCGGTGACCCGAGATGCCAAATACCATACCTCACTCGAGCAAGTTGCTGGCGTCATCGAACAGCACGGCACCTTCCCTGCGCTGGAAAAGCCAAAGCTGGCACGACGGTTGCTGTTTTATTTTCTCACCGGCACAGAGAAACGGGTCAGTCTGTGCAAAGCGCGTTCCCCTTCGCCTGTTGAGGGTTTCAGGATACCTTATTGCCATAAATGATACCGTTTTCAGTACTCGACCTTTCTCCGATTGTCGCCGGTGGCGATGCTGCGCAAGCTTTTCGGCACTCACTGGATCTGGCCCGCCTCGCGGAAGACAAGCAGTTTCGTCGGTTCTGGATGGCGGAACATCACAACTTCCCCGGAGTGGCTAGCGCGGCCACCTCGGTGGTTATCGCTCATATTGCACAGGGAACTTCGACTATCCGGGTTGGCGCGGGCGGGATCATGCTTCCGAATCACTCTCCGCTGATGATTGCGGAACAGTTTGGCACCTTGGAATCTCTTTTCCCGGGACGCATCGATCTCGGTCTGGGGCGGGCGCCGGGAACGGATCAGCCGACCGCGCGGGCTTTGCGCCGAAACCTGAATTCAGATGTCGAACAATTTCCCCGCGACGTGACCGAACTGATCGGCTATTTCCGTCCTGCCGAGCCGGGACAACTGGTCCGGGCGGTACCGGGAGCCGGTCTAAAGGTTCCCATCTGGATGCTCGGGTCGAGTCTTTTCGGGGCGCAGTTGGCGGCGGCCCTGGGCTTGCCGTATGCGTTCGCGTCGCATTTTGCGCCGGTGCAGTTGATGGAGGCGATTGAAACCTATCGACGCGAGTTTCGCCCATCGGAACATCTCGAACGCCCCTATGTGATGCCCGGATTCAATGTGATTGCGGCAGAAACCGACGCGGAAGGACGTTACCTGGCCAGTTCCTTGCAACAAGTTTTCCTCAACCTGCGTCTCGGCCAGCCGACGCCGCTACTCCCTCCCGTGGAGAGTTTTGAGGAAAATCTTACGCCGCTGGAGAAAACGATCCTCGACCGCGCGCTTGCCTGTTCAGCGATCGGCTCCAGGCAAACGGTGAAGCAACAGATTCGCGAATTTATCCAGGCGACCAAGGCCGATGAGTTGATGATCACCGGACAAATTTTCGACCATCGCGCCCGGCTTCGCTCTCACGAAATCGCCGCCGAGGTTCGGGATGAATTAGCGGCGGACCTGGATTCGTGAAATGGAATTGCGGTAAGCGGAACGATTGCTGCCCTCCCCATTCGAATCCGGCGTCATCAAGCATCTCAGTCTGAAACCCAAATAGTGGAAGTCGCGATCTTTCTCATAAAAGCGCTCAAACATTTAACGAAGCTTCGCCGAAATACTGTCCAAAACGATCCTGCGGGCGGCAGCCCTTTTCCTGTCTGGCTGCGTTGCTCGTCCGTGACCAGGAATCTGTAGACGTTTGGCAAATAGTCTACTCGGTGAGCAATCCGACCGTGGTTTCCCAGTCGATGCACGCGTCGGTGATACTTTGACCGTAAACAAGTTGACCGGTGGGGTGGGGAAATTGCTGAGCCCCGGCGACGAGGTTGCTTTCGAGCATGGCGCCGATGATGGAGGTATCGCCGGCATTGCGTTGGCGGACGATTTCGCGGAAAACATCGGGCATGCGATCATGGTCCTTGGCACAATTACCGTGGCTGGCATCGACCATGATGGCAGGCTTCAGTTGATGTTTCTCCAACATCGCACGAGCACTGGCGACGCTTTCGGCATCGTAGTTGGGCCCGCCATCGCCGCCGCGGAGGATGATATGGCAGTGCGGGTTTCCGGTGGTGGTCACCGCTGAAGCGCGGCCGTCCATGCCAACACCGAGAAATGTTTGCGGCTGCGTGGCTGCCTTGATCGCGTTGATGGCCGGTTCAAGGTTTCCCAGCGTGCCATTTTTGAATCCCAACGGCATAGACAGCCCGCTGGCCATCTGTCGGTGCGTTTGCGACTCGGTGGTGCGCGCACCTACCGCCGACCAGCAAATCAAATCCGCGATGTATTGCGGAGTGATCGGGTCGAGCAATTCGGTGGCGGTGGGCACTCCCATGGCGATCATTTCCAGCAGAAACTCGCGTGCAATTCCGAGCCCTTCGACGATGCGGTTGCTGCCGTCCAGCTGCGGATCCATGATCAAGCCTTTCCATCCGACAGTCGTTCGTGGTTTTTCAAAATAGACACGCATGACCAGCAACATCTGGTCTTTGACTCGCGCGGCGAGTTGCGCGAAACGCTCTGCATATTCGCGGCCGGCAGCGGTATCGTGAATCGAGCAGGGACCGGCGACGACCAACATTCGTGGATCGTCACCGAAGATGATGTCGCGGATTTCCTGGCGGCAGCGGCCGACAAATTGCGCGTCGCGGTCGCTCGCCGGATGACGGTCGAGCATTTCAAGTGGGGATGGCAGCGCGACATTCGAGCTGACGTGGAGGTCGGTTACACGGGACATAAACTTTCAGATCACGGGAGCGCTTTTAGCGGGTGGCTTTTCGTACCACGGGATGCCTGCTTGGCTGCTGGCTTGCAGGTCGGCGATGACTTGTGCGCCCAGAAGCAGGATCAAGGCAATGAATTCCATCGCCAGCATCACGATCACCACGGTCGCCAACGACCCGTACAATGAGTTCATAATAGAAACGTTGGTGTAGTAGGCAACCAGCAGGTGGCGCACGCCCTCCCATAAGATCGTCGCCGTGAGGCCGCCAACCAGCGCCCGCCGAAACGGAACCTGTGCGATTGGCATGATCTTGTAAAATAAGGTAAACAGCAGTACCAGGCCGAGCACTCCAATCAAATAGAAGATCTGGGTGAAGTGATTGTGCAGTACGAGATCCAGTCCGAGCCAGCCGGTTTGTCGCTGGCTTTCCGCATCGATAAGGGCATTCAAGGTGGTGATGAGAATGAGCCCCAGCGCGACGATGCTGATGAAAAAATACGGCAGAATTGCCGAGATCCAAAATTTCCGTTTCAACGCCGGTAGCGGACGATGAAAAATGATGGCGATGGCATCCTCCAACACGCGGAACGCCAATGAACTGAAAAATAACAGTGATCCGAGCCCCACCCAGCCGATCACTTCCCGCGTTGCCAGAAAACTGCTCAAGACTTCATCGACCACCGGCGCAAACTGTGGGGCGATGAGCGAAACCTCAACGGAAATGGACGCCATCAAGTCGTGCGAGTCGAAAAAATGGGAGAACGCGACCATCAACACCGCGCACAGTGGTATCAGCGACAGCAGCATGTTGTGCGCCACCGCCGCGGTCAGTAGCAGACCGTGATTATGAAAGAAAAAATCGCCCAACACGCGCCTCGCAAAACGAATGATCTTCGGCAGTCGTTTCTCCATTGACGCGCAATTTGGATGTTGACGCATCCTTGCGCAAACTGAATTCCTGCCGCTATCCGACATGGGCCGGAACGCACCATTTCAAAGCCCTCGGTAAAGAAGGCGTCGAGGTGCAGCCATCATTGACTGTCACCTCCAAACGGCAGACAAACGGCGATCCCTGTGCACGGAAAGGAGAAACCCGGCACCGGATTGATCAACAGATTCCTGCGCGAGGTCGACCTGAGTCGGGATCAATTCAAAGCCTGACTTTGACGAAATTGATAATTTGTCGCCTCGCATCGATTGCCGATTTCTGACCCGAATTCCGAGTCACCCGCCTGGCTTACTTCCTCCCCTCCCTCGTCAACGGCAGATTGTGCATTTGGCGAACCAGCACTTCACAGCCGATCGAATATTTGTTGAGGTAGTCCACCAGCGTGTGGCTTACCGACACTAAGTGCACCCACAAGCGACGAACTGAATGCGCATGTGCTGTCGAAAGCTGGCGGTCCGGATGAAGGTTTGGGGAATGGGTTTGTGAATTCATAACCCTGCACTGTCGCACCGAAACAAAACTGAAACAGATACAGAAAGAACGATTGTTATGCAGTACAGTGATAATCCTTCGATCTGTACTGGTTCATTTGAGTCGCATCTGTATCTGGCAATGCGCGGGTGGGCTGGCATATTTTTTTATCCCGTATATCAGCATGAATTCCCAAGCCCGGACAGGAGACCCCGTTTATCAACAGATCGCCGAAAAGGTCGAGGGCCTGATCGCCAGTGGCACTTTTCGCGCCGGTGACCGACTGCCTTCGGTACGGTCGTTGAGCCGGGACTGGCGGGTCAGTGTAACCACCGCGGTGGGTGCCTACAGCCTGCTTGAAGACCGTGGCATTGTCGAACCACGGTCGCGATCGGGTTACTTCGTGCGCCGCCGGCAGATCGCGCCCGATCGATTGCCGCGAAAATTTCCGGTCAAGGGCGCGCCGGTGGATGTGAGTTGCGCGGGTATCACCGAGAGCGTCATGGATGCGGCTTCAGCCCCGGGAGTGGTGGCGTTCGGCGCCGCCGTTCCCAGCGACGACGTGCTGCCCACGGCCAAGATGGTGTCCCTGTTCGGCCCGGTGGTGCGCAAAGCAGGCGCATCTTCCCTGCAGTATTCGATGCCTCCCGGCCTGCCACAATTGCGGATCCAGATGGCCAAGCGACTTCTGGAGTCGGGGATCGCCATCTCTCCCGATGAAGTCATCGCAACCTCCGGCGCGATGGACGCCGTTTTGCTGGCGATAAAGTCCATTTGCGTTGCCGGCGATGTGGTCGCCGTCGAGTCACCCACTTATTTTGGTATCCTCAGCCTGGTCAAAGAGCTGGGCCTTAAAGTTATCGAGATTCCGATGCTGGCAGGCAGCGGTGTCTGTGTCGATTCCCTTGCTGAAGCCTTCGCGGACCATCCGGTAAAGGCCTGTATTCTGCAGCCGAATTTTCACAACCCGGTCGGATCAGTCATTCCCATCGAGAAGAAAAAAATGATCGTCGGTCTTGCCGCCCGCCACGGCGTGACGATCATCGAAGACGATCTTTACGGTGACCTCTATCACTCGACAGTAAGGCCACCGTCGCTGAAAGCGTTCGATTCCGCCGATACGGTGATTCATTGCGGCTCCTATTCGAAGGCGCTTGCTCCCGGTCTGCGGATCGGATGGATCGTGCCCGGCAGCCGCTACCAGCGGATCAAAACCCTCAAGTATGCGACATCGATCGCCAACTCCACCGTTTCGGAGATGGTCGTCGCCGAATACTTGAGAGCCGGAAGTGCCGATCGCCATCTGCGGAAAGTGCGCAGGATTTTCGCCCAGCAAACGCGGGAGATCCGCGAAGCCATCATCGAAAAATTCCCGCCCGGCATTCGGGTCACCAGCCCGGAAGGGGGGTTTTTGCTGTGGTGCGAAATGCCGGAGGGCTTCGATTCCGAAGCGTTCGCCATCGCCGCGCTGAAGAGAAAAATCAGCGTGGTGCCGGGCCCTTTGTTCTCGGCCTCGTGCGGGTTGCGCAATTTTTTCCGGATCAGTTGCGGCTTCCCGCTCGACGAGCGCGCCCACCGGGCGCTTGAGGTTCTCGGCCGCCTCGCATCGGAACAGGTGTGAACGGGAGTAACTAGCGGTTCGGAGTCAGGAAATCGGGACGACCCGACTGAACGCGAAGTCAAATGGACCGGCGATACGGACTTGAGCAAACTGGCGGGCCGCCCCGTGCGACTTCGATTCGTGCTCAATGACGCTGACCTTTTCTCTTTGCGATTCGAGTGAAATGGCTGCGAGGAAATCCTGTTAAGATTGCTATACCCATTTCCATAAAAAGAGCACCCCAACGTGAGTAGCAGACGTGTTACTCTTGTCTACTTCCAATCAGCTTCCACCACCTCTTTCGGTAACAAAAGTTCGCGCCTGCTCGTTGCCAGAAAGGGTGGTACCGTCATCAGCAATCGCTGGCCCGTCGCGCCGCTGAATTTCCACAGTTTGCCATCCTGACCAGCCGGAACTTCCACTTTGAAATAGCCCGGCGTTTCGATTTCAGAAAAGAAAAGGTGAGCGCTGGATTGCCGTCGCCATCGAGCACCTTTCCCGAACGAGTGGAAGCGAAACCGCCGACGACTTTGGTGCCTTTGGGAACATAGAAATACAGACTCCACGCGCCGCTGAGTTTGTTGGAAAAGTCCACGCTCGACTCCATCGTCAGCGGGGCACTCGGGTCGTTTTCTACCATCGCGCGATCGGACGGCGGCCACACTCTGATTTGATGCAGCCCTTCAAACGGAGATTCTAAGCACTCGCGACAGGTGCTGCGAAGCCACCAACCGTCAACAAAATCAAAGCGGCGCAAAGCGCGAGACGCAGGGCGAGGACGAAGAAAGAACGGATGCGGTGATTCATCGGTTTCATCTGTCGGCAACGAGTAGCTGAGTCTACTCCAGCAGCCACTGGCTGGCCGCAGCTTGCTGTTTCCCCACCTCGCCGGTGAAGGTCACCACCCCGGGTCGGGCAGCGGCGCGATACGCGGCGGTGATCGTGGCAGGCTCCTGGCCCTCGCCTGCGAGCCACAACGGGCGCGGAGCATGCAGGGCGATCAGGCCGGGTAGGTCGAGATATTTTGCTCCACCCGGCAGAAACATCGGGTCACGATAATCGAGCAGTTGGCCGAAACGCCCTCCTTGAGTATCGATCGCAATGCGGTCAACGGCATCGCCGGCGAGCCCGCCTGCAGCCGCAACGATGGCACCGGCACCGTGCCAACCGGCAATGGCAATATCTTTTAATTCTGGATTCGGACACGGTCCTGCTTTCGCGTGGCGGAGGTAAGTGACGAGGCTCATTACATCGTGGCTGCGCTTAGCAAACAAAGCATGATTGTAACCGAATGTGTAGCCTGCAAATTCGCGCGGATTGGCAACCACACGAGCCTGCTTCACCACTTCGCCCCCCTGCAGGAACAGATCGGCACCGACTACGGCTGCGCCTCCTTGAAGCAGCTGGATCACCTCTGCTTGCACCCTGCCTTCGTCACTGCAAACGGCGGCCTTGCCTGCATCATCGAGCCAGATGACCACGCGGCCATTCCATTGCCTCGGGCGCAGCCAGACGACGTTCACCTCTTCGCCATGGGTCTTGTTGAGCAAGGCACCGGTATACTTCACGTAGTCGCCGTGATCCTGCTCGTCTTTTGGTGCCCACTCCTGCTCACCCGCATTGGCGTAAGTGCGGCCGATGAGCACCTCAAACGCTGGACGGATGATGTCTCGCAGGCCTTCAGATGTGGTGGCGGCCGTGCGCAATTGCTGTTCGGCGTCCTCGGTAAACCAGCTGAGCAGTTTGCGCTCGAAATCCGGATCGGCGGCCTTGGGCGCGGGATGCTGGTCGTTCCAGACGCTGAGCTGCTCGGGCGGTAATGGATCGAAATCCTGCTCGATGACGGGTGCCTGCGCACCAAGTTTAAAATGCTTATTGAGAAAGGTATAGAAAGCCGAGCGAGTCACCGAGTTGAAGTTGTGTGGGAAGTGCTCGCCACGTTTGAGAAAAACGTTGTCCTTCTTGCCGTAAGCCGCGTAGAGCTGCTGCAACTCGGGAAAGCCCTTGGTAGCCATTTCCTTGGTCCAGTCATCAGCGCTGTTCATGCCTTGCGGCCTGGGCGCGGCCAGGGCGGCAAATTCGATATTGCCCGTATCAACACGCAACAGGCTGGCATTTTCGCAGGTGCAGCCACCCTGCATGGACGTGCTGACCATGACGACCGGAAACGAGAGTTTGATGCGCTCGTCGATCGCCGCCAAGAGCATCGTCTGGGTACCGCCGCCGCTCGCGCCGGTGATGGCGACACGATCCGGATCGACCTCCGGTAGGCTGAGCAAAAAATCGAGTCCGCGCACGGCGTTGAGCGTTTGCAGGCCCATGACATTTTGGCAATTCGCCTCCGCCTGCGGGCTGAACAATCCCCAGTTCTCAGTCGTGTTCATCTCCGGCCGCTGTTTGGCAAAACCGTGAACAAGCTCACGCGAAAGCTGAATCGAATCCGAGTCGCCGAGCATGTCCCACTGCCAAACCACGCAACCCATCAAGGCCAGTTGTCGACACAGTGATTGGTAAGTGCTGCGCCCGGCCCTCTCGAACCGCTCCGCACCATCGGCGATGAGACCACGCAACTTAGCTTCGGGCGCGATGTCGAAACGCGCATCCTTGCGGTGCCCGTGCGCGAGCATGACCGCCGGCACCTTGCCCTGGATGTTTGTCGGTCGATACAGATTGCCGGTAACGAAGAAACCGGGTGCACTCTCGAAGTAGACTTTCTCTACCGTGTAGCCATCGCACTCGATCTTGCCGTGAATCACCGCATTGAGCGCTGTCTTGGTCGGCATCGGCCAAAGACCGGTCGCCACCAGAATTTGTCGGCGTACGTAGTCCCTGCGTGGTTCCCACTGGTCGAGTGATTCCGGCGGATAGAAGGGAAAATAGCCGTTCAGATCCTTGAGCGGCTGCTGGCGTACGTCTTCAGCCGAAGCCGTCACCATTACGCAAAGCAGAACCAGTAGAGCGATGCAATGTTTCACGGATTGATGATCAGTTTGAAAAGGTGAGTTCATGCGGGATGTGAATGAAAGTGTCGGAGCGCGAGCGTCCCCGCTCGCTCGTCCAGAAGGGGAGCGACCGAGACGATCGCGCTCCGACAGCCACGGATTTCAACTTTTGCCCATCACATTCATTCACACCCGTTCATGCGTGACGTATAGAATTTTGGCAGGCAGTCGATCAATAACCGGCAACCACGAACTGAACGGATCACTTACCGAGCTTGGCTTCTGCCTTCGCCATGACGCTTGCCAGTGTGACCTCCTTACCGCCCTGGCGCTTGCTTTCGTCAGCGGCTTCCATGAAAGCGTAGATCTCGAGAGTCTCTGCCGCGGAGACGGGCACCTTGCCGGTTTGGAAATATTTTGCGATTTCAACGACGAGAGGTTTATAGCCGTCGTATTTACCGATTTCCACTTCTCCTTTATCTCCCTTAACGGTACCGCCGTAGCCTTTACGCTCTTCAAATACTCCGGTGCGACCGCCACTCCATTTGCCAGTCACGACGATTTTTCCATCATCGCTTGTTGAGCGAATTACGGATTCACAACCGGTCCCCATGACCGTGAACAATGATTCCACGCCGTGAATCCCGTACCAGAATAAATCGGGGTGAGTTTTTTCGATCGAAGCCGGACTACCGGTTTTGGCGTAAGTGACCTTGCCAACGGAGCCATTGCGCACTTCCAGATTCTGAGAAGAGAAGCGCAGCGACGATGAGGAAAACAGAGGCACTCCATATTTCTCCGATGCGGCAAAAATGGCAATCGCATCTTCCAGTGAGCCCGCGATCGGCTTGTCGATGAACACGCGTTTTTTCGCTTTGAGCACCGGTAATACTTGTTCGAGGTGGGGGCGTCCATCGTTAGTTTCCAGGCAAACGGCATCGACTATTTCCAGTAATGCCGCGATCGATGGCACGATCTCGACACCCATTTTTTTCAGGTCTTCGGTATATCCAGGCACCCGTTCAGTACTCGATACGATATCGGGGCTACCCTTTGGGTAGGCTGCGACCACTTTGCAATCGGCGAGCGGGCCTTCGGCATTGGCATCATTAAAAGCTTTGGTAAAAGCGATAACGTGGGAAGTGTCGAGACCGATGATGCCGACTTTGATTTCTTCAGCATCGGATGATTGAATTCCGAGACAGGCAAAAGCGGCGATGAGGAAGGTTAGGACGCGTGTTTTCATAGTTGGTAATTTTGTTTCTATTAAGAATAGGGAATAGATTATTTTTTGATCATGGTTGCCGGTCCCGGATGGACACAAGCGAGGTGGTGATATGAACGATTCACCAAAAACCGTTCACCGTCAGATCTCGCTCTGCTTCGGCACCACGAATGGCGCGCGATACTGCCGCGTCAGCAGGGCATTGGCTCCGGCGTTGTCGAGGAACTGTTCCTTGTCGCCATCCAGGCGCAGATGCTGCCCGAGCGTCATCGGTGTTTTCTCCAGATCGACTCCGGCCTCGACCAGATAGTGCCGGGTGCGATCGAGCGTCTCCTGCTCATCGTCGTGCGCATCGATGTCGCCGAGTTGTTTTTGGGCCGCTTCGATCGACGAGTCCTGCCCCAGACGATAGGAAATATTGGCAAGATGACAGAGCGACGAAGACTGATGGCCTTCGAGAATTTCTGCCTTGAGATCTTCCTGTTTCCGGCTGCGAACCGCGTCCAGGAAATTCGCGAAATGGTTGACCGATTTACCTTCGAAAGGTTTCACCAATTCGCCATCCAGATCGTAGAGGCCGGTCTCGGCAATGATGCCTTCGGTCCCATAGAAAAACCAGCTCGCCTTGATCTTCGCGTTGAAGG
>JBBKXR010000113.1:0-8711 GCA_037969585.1 Verrucomicrobiales bacterium | reverse complement strand
TCAAAGCGCACTCGGCAAGGCGCGGTCAGCCGAAGTCTGCCCCGGCTTCATAAACGGCTCGGTGATGATGTCCTTGTAGGTCATACCACCTGGAATCATCGGCAATACGTGCTCGGTATACGGCACCATGACGTCGAGCACATAGGCTTCTTCGGAATCAAGCATGCGTTGCATCGCGGCTTCGAGGTCCTTTTTATGCACGACGCGTTCGCATTTCACTCCGAAGCCGGCGCACATGGTCGGGTAGTCGGGGAAAATCAGGTTGTCCTGCGTATGCGTCGGATCGTATTCCAGCTTGGGATCACCGAGGAAGGTGTGCGCCCGGTTGCCATCGTATTTCAGATCTTCCCACTGCACCACCATGCCAAGATGCTGATTGTTGAGCACCATCGCCTTGGCGGCGATGCCTTCAGCCTTGGCCGTTGCCAGCTCTTGAATGTTCATCAAAAACGAACCATCGCCATCGATGTCGACAACCTGTTTGTCGGGAAATGCCACCTTGGCGCCCATGGCGGCCGGGTAACCGTAACCCATCGTTCCCAGACCGGCTGAGGTGATGAAACGACGCGGCTCGTCGAAATCGTAGTGCTGACCGGCCCACATCTGGTGCTGGCCAACCCCGGTGGTCATGATGATGTCGCCGCCGGTCATTTCATACAGCTTGCGAATCGCATACTGCGGCTGAATGACGTCTTCTGTGTCTTCGAACTTGAGCGGAAAGTTGGTTTTCCACTCTTTAATCTGCGCAAACCATTCGGGGTAACGATCAAAAGTCTCGGTGCGCTTGTGTCCAGCGTCGTCGAGCAGCTCGTTCATCCGCGTCAGCGCCTCGGCGATGTTGGCAACGATCGGCAGCTTCACCGCCTTGTTCTTGTTGATCTCCGAATTGTCGATATCGATGTGAACGATGGTGCCGTGCTCGGCAAATTTCTCGACCTTGCCGGTGACTCGGTCGTCAAAACGCACGCCGAGCGCGAGCAGAACGTCAGCTTCGTTGACCGCGTTGTTGGCAGCCACGGTGCCGTGCATACCGAGCCATTTCAGGCTCATCTCGTGGGTCTCGGGAAAACCACCGATGCCCATCAACGTGGTCGCCACCGGGATCTGGGTACGCTCGACGAACTCGCGCAACTGGGGCGACGCGTTCGAAGTGATAATGCCACCGCCGCAATAAATCATCGGGCGCTCAGCATTTTCCAAAAGGCCAAGCACTTCGTTGAGAGCAACTTCATCGAGTTCGCGCTCGGGCGTGTAGCCGCGCAGTTTGATCGATTTGGGGAATACCGGATGCACCATCGCTTCCTGAACGTCCTTGGGCATGTCGATCACCACCGGTCCCGGTCGACCGGTTTCAGCAATGTGAAACGCCTCCATAACGATTCGAGGAATGTCGTTCGCGTCCGTGACCAGATAGCTGTGCTTCACACACGGCAGCGTCATTCCGTAGAAATCCGTTTCCTGAAACGCACCGCGGCCGATCATCGACTGCGGCACCTGACCGGTGATCGAAACCAGCGGGCAGGAGTCAAGATAAGCGTCGGCGATCGAGGTGATCAGATTAGTCGCGCCCGGACCGGAAGTGCCCATGCAGACGCCGGCTTTACCGGTGGCGCGAGCGTAACCTTCGGCGGCAAATCCCCCACCCTGCTCGTGGCGAGGCAGGATCGTGCGGATTTGTTTCGAACGCGTCAAGGCCTGGTGAATCGGCATACTGGCCCCTCCCGGATAGGCAAACATCGCTACGACGCCGGCGCGCTCGAGACATTTGACCAGCACTTCGGCTCCGGTCATGGCTTCACCACGTTCGACGCGGTCGACCGATTTTTCGGTGGCCGTCGAGGTTTTAGTTGTCTCAGAGGAGGTCGATTTGGAGCTCATAGCATCAGTTTAGATGAGTGCGCGCCCGGCCCCGGTTTGGAGACGGACGTGGCGGGCATTGTAACGGGATTTCTCAATTTTGCACCCCATTTCCGCGCCTTTTGCTCCGCATTTCCACACCAAATACAGGGCTTCCCCCGAGGAATCACGGCAGTTTTTCGCTGCAAAAACCATGCACCTCGCTACAATGCCGCCGTGATGAAAACCTGCCCTGCCTTTTTGCCAACCGTTCCGGTCGCGCTGATCTCATTGTTTATTACTCTTTTAATGCCGCTGTCTGGACAGAACGGTGAACTCACGGTAACGCCCGAAAATGCGGCGGCTCCAGCCACGGGTTTCACGGTGCTGTTCAATGGTAAAACACTCGACGACAAGTGGCAGCAGGCCGGCAACTGGACGGTCGTCGATGGCGCAATCTTCCGGAAAGACAAGGGCGGCAGCCTTATTTGGGAGGGCTCAACCATCCCAGATGACTTCGAATTGCAGTTCGAATGGAAAGTCGCTGAAGGCGCCAATAGCGGTGTCTATTATCGGCCCGGCCAATACGAATATCAGATCCTCGACAATTCCAAGCACGCCGACGGCGACAACCCCCGCACCAGTGCCGCATCGCTATATTTCTGCGTCGCTCCCTCAAAAGACGCCACTCGACCGGTTGGCGAATGGAACGCGGCGCGCATCGTCTGCAAGGGTACCATCATTCAGCACTGGCTGAATGGTGAAAAAGTGATCGATTTTGACTACGCCGATCCGAAGAATGCCGACGCCGTCGAACTTTTGCGCCTGCGCGGTGCCGATCTCACGGCTCGCGGTGGACATCTCAGCCTGCAGGACCACGGCGATTCCGTGTGGTATCGCAACCTCAAGCTTCGCGAAATCGCTGCCGACGAAAAAGTCGCGCACACCGATATCACCCCCGCTGAAGTTCCTGAAAAAGCGCTCGAAAAAGAGCAAATGATCCTCAAACGCATCCGCCAGAATCGCGAAGCGCAACGCCGCGCTGCCGGTGCGAAATAAGATAGACTATGAATCGCGACGACCTCATCGAAGTTCTCGAAAACATCGCCCTCCTGCTCGAACTCAAAGGCGAAAACCCATTCAAGATTCGCGCCTATCGCAACGGCGCTGACGTCGTCCAGAGTTACGCCGGCGACATCGTTCAAAAAGCCCGCGACAACGAACTCAAGGGTATCAAAGGCATCGGTGACGCGTTGCAGCAAAAGTTGCACGAACTTGCTTCTACCGGTGAGCTCGGCTACTACGACGATCTGCGCAGCGAATTTCCCGCCACCCTGTTCGATCTTTTTAAGCTGCAGGGACTCGGCCCGAAAAAAGTCAAAGCCCTCTACGAGACACTCGGCACCGATTCCCTCGAATCGCTGAAGGCGGCTGCCGAAAGTGGCAAAATCGCTGAGCTGTCCGGCTTCGGCAAGAAGTCCGAGGAGAAGATTCTCGAAGCGATCGCCTTTCGCGAACAAAACTCCGACCGGTTTCGGCTCGGTGACGTTGCCGGTCGAGCCGAACAGATTCTCGATTCTCTGCGTCAGCATCCAGCCACCGCACGAGCAGATACAGCGGGCAGTTTGAGGCGCGGCAAAGAAACCGTGCACGATCTCGATTTTCTGGTCGCCACTAAAAAGCCGCAAGCAGTCATCGACGAATTTGTCGGCCAGCCATGGGTCGAGAAAGTCATCGCTCACGGCGATACCAAGGCCAGCGTCTACCTCGAAGGTGGATTGCAGTGCGACCTGCGTGCCGTCAGCAACGAGGAATATCCATTCGCGCTCGCCTATTTTACGGGCAGCAAGGAGCACAACGTCGCCATCCGCGGTCGGGCCCTCAAGCGTGGTTACACCCTCAACGAATACCGTCTCGCCCCTGTCGAGGGCAGTAACAAAAAGCCGAAAGATCCACCGGCAATTCACGACGAAAAGGAGCTCTATACTTTTCTCGGCCTCGACTACATCGACCCGGCACTACGCGAAAACAGCGGCGAGATCGAAGCCGCGGAGAGCGAGACTGGACTGCCTCGCCTGATCGAACTCGAGAACCTGCGTGGCACTTTTCACAATCACACCATCGCCTCCGACGGTAACAACACGCTCACAGAGATGGCCGATGCCGCCATCGAACTCGGACTGCAGTATCTCGGCATCGCCGATCACTCGAAGGCGAGCTTTCAGGCCAACGGCCTCGACGAAAAGCGCCTGCGCGAACAGCTCGACGAGATCAAAAAACTCAACACGGGCTACAAAAGCGACGGGACCAATTTCAAAATTTTCACCGGCACCGAGGTCGATATTCTGCGCAACGGCTCACTCGATTTCGACGACGACCTTCTCGCCGACCTCGATTACAGCGTCGCCAGCATTCACAACGCATTCACCTTGTCCGAAAAGGACATGACCGCACGCATCCTCAAAGCCGTCGAAAACCCCCACGTGACCATGCTCGGTCATCTGACCGGGCGGCTGCTGCTGCAACGCGAACCCTACGCCGTCAACGTGCCAAAGATCATCGATGCCTGCGCCGAGACTGGCACCATCATCGAACTGAACTGCAATCCCTGGCGGCTCGACATGGACTGGCGATGGTGGAGACTGGCCAAAGAAAAGGGCGTGCGCTGCGCCATCAATCCCGATGCCCACTCCACCGATGGCCTGCAGTATCTACACTTCGGTATACTCATCGCCCGCAAAGGCTGGCTGACTCGCGACGACGTCGTCAACTGTCTGCCGCTCGAAGACATGCAGGCATTTCTTGCCGCCGGAAAGTCGTAGCGAAGCGGCGCGCACGTGCACTCGGATAGGTTTCCACCGAGTCCTTTATTGCACGACATTTTTCTGAAGATCGCGCAACGCCCGCAACTCTCCCCAGTCCGCGCCCTTCATTTTTCGCGCCCCGGATTTCCGCAGGGAGTCCCGCTTTTTCACCGACTGTTCGAATACCCCGTCGACAAAATCGCCCGTACCAAGAACGGCGCCATCGCAAAAATAGCGAACTTTACAGCGCAAGGCCTGAGCCACCGATAGCTGCCCACCACTCGCCAAAACCTCATCAATAGCCTTACGGCTGATTCCAACTCGCCCACTGGCGTTAGCTGCTCGCTCATCCGCATCGCGCTGCTCTCCATGCCCGTAAAGTAGCATCCGATATCGGGGCCCTACACTACGCCAGTCAACGGTTCGATTATGCCCGAATGAAGTGTGATCCAGAATTTTAACCAGGCCAAGCCGAGCGTCCTTTCGTCCCGCCGCAGCCTCGCCATACCCGCTCCATCGGTAGTCCTTCGGGTCATCCACCAGTGACGCACGAATCGGATTAAGGTCGATATACGCCGCCATCGTCAGCAACATATTTTCATCGCCCTCGACGAGCACGCTGTGAAACTTGTCCTCCCAAAGCGTTCCGACCCGCTGATGCCGCCCATTATACCACTGCGAGAACCGTTGCTTGAGATCCTTCACAAATGACGACAAATCGTAGCGGCGTGCGTGATACCGCTGCAGGATTTCGTGCAGCCATCCGGACCCTCCCGAGGTTCCGGTCGAGGCCAGTTCGGCACGCTCCAGTTCGGCGACGGCCTCCTGCAATTGACGCCCTGAATAAAGCAGAGGCAATAGATCGCGGAGCTGCCCCCCATTGAGCATCGGCATGCGCTCTTTCTCCGGCACCCGCACCAGCATGTGAAAATGATTGCTCATCAGACAATAAGTCACCACCTCAACCCCTGAAAATCGCTCCAAACGCCGCATCCACTGATGAAAAAAGCGCTTCTCCGCATCTCCAATCAATAACTGGCGGTCTACGATCCGAGAGTAGACGTGATAGAAAGCAACAGTGTTCGTCCGAAGAATTCGAGGTTTGCTCATAACGGTGAAGGCAATCATCGCAGCCCCCACTATGTTGTCAATTTTAAAAGGCATTGCCTTATATCTATATATATGACGCCATATGGCTAGCTCACGAGCCGTGGCTGGGGACTTGCCAAACGGAAAGTGCGAAACGATGCTCGAAGTCATAGTCATGGACATGCGAATATCAGCTGCGATGATTCCTCGACGTCGGAGATTCTGATGAACCACGAACTTCTCCAGATGCTTTGGATCGCAGTCGCTTACTTTATCGGCTCGATTCCGTTCGGCTTTCTTGCCGGAAAAATGCGCGGCATCGACATCCGCCAGCACGGCAGCGGAAACATCGGGGCCACCAATGTCCTGCGCACGCTGGGCAAGCCGGTGGGTATAACGGTACTGATTTTCGATATTGCTAAGGGCGTGGCCCCGGTTGTGCTGGCGAAGTATTTCAGCGACAGCTCGACCATCCCGATCTTCGCCGCCGTCGCCACCATCCTCGGTCACAATTACACCTGCTTTCTCGGCTTCAAGGGCGGCAAAGGCATCGCAACTTCGGCCGGCGCGTTAGCCCCCCTGATCCCGATCCCGCTACTGGTCGCCGTGCTTGTCTGGTTAATCTTGTTTTTTGCCAGTCGCTACGTTTCGGTCGCTTCGATCGCTGCAGCTCTGTCACTACCGATCACACTGGGCATCATTTTCGCCACAGGAAAGGCGTGGGCCCCTGTGCTGTTCGGCTTTACTTTACTTCTTTCGATACTCGCCATCTGGCGGCATCGTTCCAACATTCAAAAACTGCGCGCCGGCACCGAAAATCGTTTTCAACGAAAGAAATCCAATACTCCAGCGCCTGACGATGACCCTACCGCTCCGCTCACCTAACTAATCATGATACAAGAAGCTGCCGTTCTCGGCTCAGGAAGTTGGGGCACCGCCCTCGCCATCGCCCTCGGTGATCGCGGGCTCAAGGTTGTCGAATATGGCAACGAACAGGATGTCGCCGATGACATCAACGGTAATCACCTCAACTCGAAGTACCTCCCCGACGCGCCGCTGCCGGAAAATATCAGTGCGACTTTGGACATCAACGAGATTGCCGAAAAACCGCTGATCCTGCTCGTCGTTCCTTCGCAAGTTGCTCGGATCGTGCTCAAGCAACTCCACGAAACCGGTAAGGTTCCGAAGGACACTATCCTGCTCGCCTGCACGAAAGGCATTGAGCTGTCCACTGGGCTGCGGATGCACGAACTGATTGAGGAATTTTTCCCCGCCAATCCCGTCGCTGTATTGTCCGGGCCGAGCCATGCAGAAGAAGTCGCGCACCGCAAAGCTACCGCCGCAGTGATCGGTTGCACCGACGCCGCAGCCGCGAAGACCCTTCAAGAGGTTTTTACCCTGCCGTGGTTTCGCACCTACACCAGCACTGATGTCGGCGGCATCGAGATCGGCGCCACGGTGAAAAACATTTTTGCTATCGCCGCCGGCATCATCGACGGCCTCGGACTCGGCGACAACACGAAGGCTGCGATGGTGACTCGCGGACTCGCCGAGATGAGCCGAATCGGTGTCGCGATGGGTGGCCAACCTGAGACTTTTCAGGGACTCAGTGGTATCGGTGATCTGATCGTCACCTGTTACAGCCCTCACTCACGCAACAACCGCGTCGGTCGGCTGCTCGGCGAGGGTAAGACTCTCAAGGAAGCGATCGACAGCATGAACCAAGTCGCCGAAGGCGTTCCCAATGCGGAGAGCGTCTATCACTTAGCACGCAAGCTTGGGGTGCGCACCCCAATCATCGACGAAGTTTACGCGGTTCTTTACAAAGATAAGCCAACCCGTGAAGCTCTAGCTGAGTTACTGAACCGGGATCCCCGCTCCGAGTTCGATGACTGATTGAGCGAATGACATCGCGTCCCTTCCGATGATTTTTCCAATTCTGATCCTTGCCGTCGTTCAGACCTGGAACATCGGCAGTGCCGAACCGATCGAGGCCGAGTTGCAGAAATTCCACTTCGAGGACAGAACAGTCACCCTTCAAAACGCTGACGACGGCAGCGAATCCACCGTCACAACCGCTGACCTCAGCATGCAGAACCGCATTCAATTGCTGCTCTCACCAAAGTTTGTCGCCGGCTACCCATCCGATAATTGGACACCGCAACAATCACACTTCGTGATTCTCGCAGCCGTCGTCCCCGCATTCTATTTCCTCGCCGCCTTCTGGCTGACCGCTGCTCTCTTACTCAAACGTGCCAACCCGATCCGCGCACTGATCGCTTTTGCCGGCGGCTGGCTTCTCGGACTGCTGCTGGTCGGCAGTTATGTAATCATCGGCGCCCGCGTCGGTCAGTCGGTGCTCGCCATCAGTCTCATGGGGCTGGCCGTCACCTCGTTTTTTGTGTCGATGTTTATCTCGGCGGTCTACGAAACCAGCACTTGGAATGGGTTTCTGGTTTTCATCAGTCACCTTTTCATCGCCGCTATCTTGGCGACCATTTCGGCAGTCACGGTGAATGCTTTCATCGCCGAAGAGAAGCTCGATGAAATCCTCACCCAACACGTTTTCGAGCCGGTTGGATTGATGGCTCCTTCGAACGACGAGTAACGATCGGCTCGCTCAGCGCTTTCGAAAGTGCCACGACCGATAGGCAAGCTCTCCCGATGCAAGCGCATCGCCCACCCGGGTGCCGGGAACCCCGGCAAAACCGCGACCCGAATCCTGGAAAAATCGCGGCAGGCATCGCTCAACCAGAGCTAGGCTCCGCTCGCCGTTCATGTCCATCCTGCACAACACTTCGGCGCTGATATCGTTCACTTCGGCCACCTCAAGAGCAGCATCGTCGATCGCCGATTGCCATTCATCAATCTGATCGCGAAAACGAAAATCTGCATACAGGAAATCTCCACCAGAACGCAGCACTCTATCGACCTCGTTCAGGAGTCCCGGAAAATCGGGATAACAATGCTACGCCTCAACAT
>JBBKXR010000112.1:0-57794 GCA_037969585.1 Verrucomicrobiales bacterium | reverse complement strand
GGATTTTATGAGCGTGAAAAACCGGCGCTTTGATCTGTGTGGCCTGATTGGATCCGGGGTAGCGGAAGGCGACAGTTTCTTCCCCGGGGGGAGCGCTGTGGTATTCGAAGACGAAACTGACATCGATGCTTTCGCCGTCGACTCCGAGGACACTGTCGAGTTCCAGAGTCGTGCCGACTTCACGAGTTTCGAAAACAGGCTCTAGTAAGGCAGTTTTTTCATCTTTGCTGTAGTCCGCTACAAAGATGAACTCCTCGGCAGCGAGAACTCTGGATCTTTGCCCACTGCCTGTCGATGCCCCGATGCTGGCGACGACGGAAGCATGACCATCTTGCACCAATTTTTTCACCGCCTCCCACTCCGGTTGGTGGTTGGGATTTGATGCGGCGCTGTCGCTGAGCTCGATGGTGAGCGCCGCCGGCAGTTGAAAAACTTCGACGCGATGATTGATTGCTCTGCTTTTGTTACGGTCCCAGCTATTGAGTATTCCCTCGATTTTGGTCAGGTGGGGGAGGTCGTGGGTGACAATTAGCTCGGCCGTTTTCTCCGAGTAAGCCGCGCTGGTTCCTGCCGGGAAATCGATGCCCAAATCGCTTAACCTCTCCTCTGGAGTCAAGGGGGCACGCTTTCGAGTTTCGGGAGCGAAAGGGTCCGCTGGAACTTTGAGCGCATCATGTTGAAGCTCCATCGCTACATAGTAGGGCAGGCCGTAAACACGCGTGCGATGAGCCGCTGGGTCGCTTGGCTCGTTGGCATCGAGCTTGGCATCGGTAACCAGGATGTCCTCGAGGCTCTGCCAAAGGTCACTGGGCGTTTGCGGAGTATCTCCGCGGGGACCTGAATCGGATAGTGTTTGGTTCCGATCACACGCAATCGTGACGGTGAGTAGCAGCGCTACAAACCAGCGGGAAAGAATGCGACTAGTCATCGGGTATAAAGGCTTGGCAAGGCTAACGCGATCGGACAAACAATTGAACGAACACGACCTGACTCTGTGCTGATAGGAAATCGTGATCTTCGTCGTTTTGCGTAGGCGGCAGCGGGAAGGTGCCGACAAGATTAGGTATGCCGTCGAAGAGATGGACTTGTGTCTCCAATTCGAGATGGGAAAACCTTCGGCTGGAAATCGTCAGTGCATCGCTGTTTTCGTTTTCGGTGACCAATCGCAGTGATTCAGTCTGAGGTGGGGCGAGTTCAAAGCTGAGCCGTAGGTCCATCTCAAAAGTGAATTGATCAGCGCCTAAGATCGGGTCGATTTCGAGAACCAGACCACTGCGTTTCCAATTGAAGAGCGCTTCGGGCGACTCTGGACCCGTTTCCGTTTCTGATTTAGACTTAGGCTGAAATTTGCTGACCACGGGGTATTCTCTCGCAGACTCAAACTTAGACCGCTGGCCGCTGAGAGCGGGCAAATCAACACCGGTGACGAAGGTTGCATCGCCCGTGCGACACGCGGCGATAACAGCGTTTCGCTCGGCCTCGTGAAAGACTTTCTGTGCGGCGATGCCATGCAATTTAGCCGCCGCTTGTGTGGGCATCTCGTAAATTTCGACGCGACAGGTGAGCAGTTTGCTCGGGCCTGGACCAATCGATTCGGTGTAAGCTCGAACCAAGTCAATGTGGTCCGGCGTGTTGTAGACGGTCAGTTGAGAGTAGCCAGGGTCATAACGCGCGTAGGCCCCCGAAGGGAATTCGACTCCGGCACGCTCAAGAATTTCTTTCGCTCCTTGATTCGGGCGCCTTGCGTTGGCTTCGACGCCGCCGCTATTTAAAAAGGTCGGGGGAACCGGGATGATAATGCTAGTCATGCCGTTCTTATCGATGACTGCGACAGTCGGGGGCTCATTTTCGCTGACCGCTTCCCCGGCGCGAACGATTTCCAGTGTTGGCAGATCTTCCCATCCTTTGGAGTCGGAACGTAATTTGTCTTCGGCCTGGTCGTTACACGCAGCCATTAGCGCAACCATGCAGAGCAGTGCGCATGCGGCTCTAGCGAGCGGTCGAACGGGTTCCGAGTGAATCATGATGATGACCTTCGCAGTCAGCTTAGCGAAATATGCCCATGCCCTGCAAGACTTCGAAATCGGAACGATGTAAAAGCCAGCGATCAAACGGTGGCAAAAACTTCCGCTTTCGCCTGCTCCATCCCTGCTTTATAAAAACCCCATGAGTCAGAGTCAGGGCCCGCTTGAATCCGTCAGCTTCGAAGGCGGGGCGTTTCACGACAGCTTCGCCAAGGGCAAGTCTTCGGGGACGCTGCAGATTGAGGGTGACGTGCTGATTTTTTTGACCGACTCGGGTGAGTCGGTTGTGCTTCCTTTGGAGACGATCGAACTTGGCTCGGGCGGGGCGGCGGATCGGCTGGTGTTTATCAGTTCGCCGCAGCATCCCGACTGGACGCTGTTCACGCACGATCGAAAAATCCTCAAGCATCCGGGATTGCAGCGGCTTTCTCACACCAGCGATCAGGTGCGCGGTATCAGCAAAAATCGCTGGATGGCGCGGGCGTTCACCTTTTCGGTATTGGGGCTGCTGGTGTTGGCGATCGGTCTGACCTGGCTGCTCAAGGATCCGATGGTGGATTATGCGGCGGGGAAAATTCCGCCGTCGATGGAGCGGAAAATTGGCGAGACGGCGTTCGCGCAGCACACGATGGGGCGCAAGCTTCTCGACACGAAGGAAATTGAGAAAGCGGTCGACGAACTAATCGCGCCGCTGATCGAGGCGATCGGCAGCGATCGTTACGAGTTCAAATGCCACGTGCTCGAGGACCCGACGGTGAATGCTTTTGCGCTGCCAGGTGGCATCATGGTGCTGCACACCGGGCTGATCGCAAAGGCGGAATCGCCGGAGGAGATCCTCGGCGTGCTCGCCCACGAGCTGGCGCACGTCACCGAGCAGCACAGCATGCGTGGGCTGATCCAGGCGGCGGGGCTGACCTTGGTGCTTAGCGCGACGCTCGGCGATGTGGGTGGATTGGCGGGGGTGTTGGTCAACAATAGCGCTTTTTTGTTGCGCATGAGTTTTTCCCGTGAGCACGAGAGTGAGGCGGACGAGGTCGGCATGGATTTTCTGGTAAAAGCCGGGGTCGATCCGCGGGGCATGGTGCGGTTTTTTCAGCGGCTCAAAGAAATCGAAGAAGAGATGCGTGAAGAAAGTGTCACCGACCTCGAAGTGCCGGGACTGGAGTTGTTGAGTACGCATCCGGCGACAGAACAGCGGATTGCTGATTTGGAAAAAGCGATTGACCAGCTTACTGTGACGTCTTATCAGAAATCTGAATTTGATCTCGATGCGTTCAAAGATTTGGTGCGCAAGGAACTCAAATGAGTGCGTCTGGATGACGAACTGAAGATTTTCTGAAATCGACCCCGCCCGCAACGCTATCCTTATTACGTCATGCAATCAGTCGTTCACGGTTCGCCCTCTTTCGCCTACGTCGATGTCACTCTGGAGCCAGGGGAAAAGATCATCGCTGAGTCGGACGCGATGTCATCCATGGCCGCGGACCTCGACATGCAGGCCAAGCTCAACGGCGGCCTGATCGGCGGGCTCGGTAAAAAGTTCCTCGGTGGTGAGTCGCTGTTCATCAATCACTTTTCCAACAACACCGACGGCGCGCGCAAGCTGACGCTGGTGCAGCCGCAGCCGGGTGACGTCTGCCAGCACCAGCTCAGCGGCGATGGTATCTGCCTGCAGCCGGGCGCCTATATTTGTTCGACCACTGGTGTGAATCTTGGTGTGCGCTGGGCAGGGCTGGTCTCTGGAATCTCCCGTGAGGGTTTTTTCAAACTGGTCTGTAAAGGTGAGGGCACTTTGTGGTTCGGTGCCTACGGCGGACTCATGGAGCGCGAGATCGATGGTGAGTACATCGTCGATTCATCGCATCTGGTCGCCTACGAGCCGCAGATGAAGCTCAAGCTGCAGATGGCGGGCGGCATTTTCTCCAGCTTTTTCGGCGGCGAAGGTCTGGTCACTCGAGTGGTTGGCAAAGGCAGGATCTGGACTCAGACGCGAAGTGTATCCGGCCTCGCCGGTTGGTTGAATCCGAAGATTTAGAATCCAGCCGCTTCCGCTTAGCACGACAACGCACGACGCATTTCATCGAACAACTTTTCCCGCAACGCATCATGGACATTCAAATCATCATGGGCCCCGGCAACTCGGCCGCACAACTGGTGCTCGCTCCCGGCGAAACCGCCGTCTCGGAGGGCGGCGCAATGATCGCGATGAGCGCTGACACGGCGATCGAGACCACCACGCACACGCGCGGCGGCGGCGGTATCATGAAGGGGCTCAAACGGATGATCACGGGCGAGTCCTTTTTCATCAACAAATTTACCGCCGGACCACAGGGCGGGCACGTCTGGGTGGCAGCGACTATGGCCGGCGACATGACCACGCTGGAACTGGAAGGTTCGCGCTGGATAGTGCAGTCGGGGGCATTTGTCGCTGCAGAGTCGTCAGTGCAGATGGACATGAGTTGGCAGGGGTTCAAGACGTTGTTCGCCAAAGAGGGATTGTTCTGGATCAACATGTCGGGTAGCGGCAAAATGGTGATCAATTCCTTCGGAGCGATTTATCCGATCGACATCGATGGCGAGTACATCGTCGACACGGGACACATCGTTGCCTTCGAGGAGACGCTGAATTTCAAACTGTCGAAGGCGGGCGGCAGTTGGGTGTCGTCCTTCCTCGGTGGCGAGGGCTTGGTTTGCCGCTTCAGTGGCAAAGGTCGTGTCTGGTGTCAGTCACACAATGCTTCGTCGTTCGGTCGCATCCTCGGTCCAAAACTGCGTCCGAGATAGTTCGACACCGCCTCCCGTTTTAAGTTTTCATTCTTACGTTTTTTAAAAAATGATCTGCTCACAACCGCATCCTGACGGCTACGAATACGAGTTCGCCTGCAAGCCGGATTTCGGCTACGCGACCGTTAAGCTCAAGGCCAATCAGACGATCAAAGTGGAAGCTTCGGCGATGGCGACGATGGACACTAACATCAAGATGAAGACTAAGATGAAGGGTGGTCTGGGCCGGATGTTTACCGGTGAGTCTCTGTTCATCAATGAGTTCACGGCGCAGAACGGTCCCGGTGAAATCGGCATTGCACCGGGCGCACCGGGCGACATCGAGCATGTCTACCTCGAGAACGAAACCATCTACCTGCAGAACTCGGGATTCGTCGCGGCGAGTCCGGAGCTGAATGTCGAAACGAAGTGGCAGGGGCTGGTTAAAGGATTCTTCGGTCGTGACGGCCTGTTTTTGATTAAGGTGTCGGGAACCGGCAGTCTATTTTTCTCGACCTATGGAGCGATGATTCCGATCGATGTCGACGGCGAACAGATCGTCGACAACGCCTACATGGTCGCCTTTACCGAGGGGCTGGAATACGAGAACCGCCGCATCGGTGGTCTGAAGTCGCTGTTCTTTTCCGGAGAGGGTTTCGTCTGTCACTATCGCGGTAAGGGCCGTCTGTGGATTCAGACTCGTCAGGTGCCGGCCTTCGGCCGATGGGTGCTGCCGTATCGTCCAGTGAAGAGCCGGGGCTAAGGCATTTATCATCTGGGATTTAAGATTTATCATTTGGTCGTTCTCAGGCGCCGCGTGGTAAATGGGAAATCCTGAATGTTAAATCCCCTCCGCTTGCCCTTTTGCCCTTCGGCGCTAGCTTCTGGGCATGTTGGATATTCGATTGCTGCGTGAAGACGCAGAAGGAATCAAGGCGCGCTTGAAGACGCGTGGTGGCGATGCTTGGCAGTTCGTCGATGAGGTGTTGGAGTGCGATGAGCTGCGTCGTGCGGGCGAGACTGAGAAGCAGGCTTTGCAGAGTGAGCGCAACACCACGTCCAAGGAAATAGGACGCCTGAAACAAGCTGGCGAAGACACCAGTGAGATCGAGGCGAAGGTGCGTAGCATCGGTGAACAGATCAAATCGATCGGTGAAAAGGCCGACGCGGCCGAAGCGCGGCAGATTGAGCTGTTGTTGGAGATTCCCAATCTGCCGCACGCAGAGTGTCCGGTCGGTGCCGACGAAGACGCCAATCCTTTGATCCGTGAGCATGGCACGAAAGCGGTTTTTGCCGATGGTTTCGAGCCTCAGGATCACATGGAGATCGGCGAGCGGCTCGGACTGTTCAGTTTTGATCTGGGTACGAAGATTGGTGCCAGTGGCTTTGTTTGTTTCACCGGCCAGGGTGCCAAACTACAGCGCGCATTGATCCAGTTTTTGCTCGACCTGCACACCACCGAACACGGCTATCAGGAGGTCAACCCATCGATCATCGTTAACCGCGACTGCATGTTCGGAACGGGCCAGCTGCCGAAGTTCGAGGACGACATGTATGGCATCGAAGACAATGCCTTTTTCCTCGCGCCGACCGCTGAGGTGCCGGTGACAAATTTATACCGGGAGACGATACGCGATGCGGCGGAGCTGCCGATCAAAACCACGGCGGCGACGCATTGCTTCCGTCGCGAGGCGGGAGCGGCCGGGCGCGACAGTCGTGGCATGATTCGCATGCATCAGTTCGACAAGGTCGAGTTGGTCAATGTCGTGCATCCAGACGAGTCGTTTACTCAACTGGAAAAGCTGACCGCTGAAGCCGAGACGGTGCTGCAGAAGCTCGGTCTGCATTATCGCGTGATCGAACTATGCACCGGTGACATCGGTTTCAGCGCCACAAAAACTTACGATATCGAAGTCTGGGCGCCGGGCTACGATGGCTACCTCGAAGTCTCGAGCTGTTCGAATTTTGCCGACTACCAGGCGCGGCGCATGAAGCTGCGCTTCAAAGACGAGGACGGTAACAACAAGTTCTGTCACACCTTGAACGGATCGGGAACCGCGCTGCCGCGCTTGTATGTGGCATTGTTAGAGACTTGGCAACAGGCCGACGGAACCGTGAAAGTGCCCGAAGCGTTGGTGCCTTACTTCGGTAGCGAGGTGATCGGGTGAACGACTCCTTCCTCGCCCAACTCCGTGAGGTGTTTTCGCCGCGCCGAAAATATTTGGTCGGGGTGTCGGGTGGGCGTGACTCGGTGGCGCTGTTGGATTGCCTGCTTGAGGCGGGCTTCAAAAAGCTGGTCGTTTGCCATTTGAACCACGAACTGCGCGGTCGGGCGTCGGCGGGGGATGCGGCATTTGTGAAACGTCTGGCAGGACGGCGCGGTCTACCATTTGTCGGCGACAAAGTGGCGGTTAGAGGGGTGGCCAAGCGTGGGGCCCTGTCGATCGAAACGGCGGCGCGTCGGGCGCGGCGATCGTTTTTCGCTAAGGCCGCGCGTGTACAGAAGTGCGGCCGCATTATTCTGGCACATCACGCGGATGATCAGGCGGAGACGGTACTGATGAATCTGGCGCGTGGTAGTGGCTTGAGTGGGCTGGCGGGGATGCAGCGGGTGTCGGAGCAGGTGATCGATGGGTGCAAGTTGACCTTGTTGCGACCTTTGTTGTCGGTGCGTCGGATGGAGATCGACGCGTGGATCGCCGAGCGTGGATTGAAATTTCGCGACGATGCCAGCAATGCCGAAGCAGAGACTGGCGTGCGCAACAGGGTGCGCCTGCAACTGCTGCCGAAGATGGACGAGATCTTCGGCCGGGACGTGGCGGCATCGTTGCTGCGCTTGGCGCAGCTGGCGGAGGACAATGAATCGTTGATCAAAAGTGCGTTCGCGGACGAACTGAGGATGACGAAAGCTGAGCGCCTATCGGTGAGCGAGCTCAACCAATTGCCGCCACCTTTGCGTCAGCGAGTGTTGCTCGACTGGCTGCGGGAGCGGGGAATCGGCGACTGCGGTATCGCGGAGGTGCAGCGTGTCGAGTCACTGCTGGAAGCGCCGCTTGGAACCGGACCGGCAAAGGTGAATCTGCCGGGCGGTTGGCACGCACGACGGCGCGGTGGGGAGATATTTTTACAGCCACCTGGTGCGTAGCTAGTAGATTTACCCGATATCAACGCCATGCCTGGAATCGGACGATTGAAGGGCGGCGCGCTCCACCCGCCCCGTGGGCCTCAATCAGATCCGCTCGTCCACAGATGGCAAGCGAAGCGCAAGCCCTGCAATCACGAAACGCCAATACGCAAACCCATCGTAGGGCGCCGAGCTACTGCGTGGCAGTTGCAGTTGCAGTGGCCGGAACCGCGCCGGTATCCGCAGCCTTTTCAGGTTCCGCAGCTTTCTCTTTCTTGGGCTTTTTGCCGGTAGTAAGATTGACCAGCTCGAAGGCCTTGGCGCGCAGTTGTTCAACCTCGCCTTCGGTGAACTGCTTGCCTTCGGGGACGTCGAGTAGATCGCGCAACTGTTCGATGCCGAGGGTCAGCGCCTGGATGTGCTCGGTCTCTTTCAGTTGCGGCTCGAGGGTTTGCACTGACATGAGAAAATACTCGGCGATGTCGACGCGACCGAGAACGCTTGCCTTCTCGGCGTCGAAAGGTTTCAACGAAGCGGTGGTGGCGATCTCAAACGCGCGCAGCCATCCACCGAGGCTGATCAGGTGAGCGGCATCGACGTCGCGTAGCATGACCATCTCTGCTTCGACGTCGCGCTGAGTTTTGGCGAGTTCGGTTTTCAGTCGGTCCCATTGCCCGAGTGCGCTGTTTTCGATCAGGCTTTTGGAGTGGCTGGAAAGTCGCGTGCCAGCGCCGAGCATTTTTGCGTGCTTGGTCAGCGAGCGTCCGATGTCTGTCAGCTCGCTGTATTTTTCCGCCTGAACGATGAGGAATCCGTCGGAGATCAACACGCCGAGCGCGAGCGCAAGTTGCGAGCGGTCCTTGGGTGGATCTTTGGGAATGTCGCGCTTGAGGTCGTCGTAGGAGAGATTTCCGAGCTTATCGAGGTCTTCGAAAATTTTCTTGATCGATGGTGCGGTGAAACTGTTAACGCCAAATTCCTCGCGGATGTGCTCATCCTCGAGCAGATCATCGGGGATCGGGGCCAATTCTTGCGCCTTGAGCGGGTTGATCAGCGGCGATATGGCGATCGAAAAAACCAAGGCCGCACGTGCGAACGTTGAGATTAGGCGACGGTGAGACGATGGGCGATTCGTATTCATGAATCCGGATCCGGCAGGATTGGGTGGACGTTACGATATAGGGTTCACGGCGCTTTATCTAGGATTTTGTTATGCGCAAGCGTGGCGTCCTGGCGACGCGGGGCAGAGGCGCTTATGCGGCGAGAGCTTGCGCAGAGCAATGAATGAGGGACACTGTCGCGTTCGATTTTGTCCTTATTGATTCATGAACCTCAAGTTTCGAATTTTATCCCAAACGAGGATGCGACAGATCCGGGGGCTGAGACGTGCGACTTTTCTGCTGCCCGCAATGTTACTGCTCAGCCACTGCGCTTCGAAGAAGGACCGTGACCACGTTCTGCGCATCTCCGTGCCGGAGCAGAAAATGGCGCTTTATAAGAAAGGCGTGAAAATTCGCGAGTATCCGGTGTCGACCTCGAAGTTCGGCCTCGGCGATCAGCGGGGCAGTAGACACACGCCTTTGGGGAAAATGGAGATCGCCGAAAAAATCGGCGGTGGCGCTCCGAGTGGTGCGGTATTTAAGAGCCGACGCTGGACCGGCGAGGTCTTGCGGCCGGATGCCCCAGGGCGTGATCCGATTGTGTCGCGGATTCTCTGGCTGAAAGGGGGAGAGCAATGGAACGGCAACACCTATTCACGTTATATCTACATTCACGGCACGGCAGAGGAGCGCAATGTCGGGCGGGCGGTGTCTTACGGCTGTGTGCGCATGCGCTCGCAGGACATTATCGAGCTCTACGGCATCGTCGGAGAAGGTGCGGACGTTTACATTTTGAACCGCAACCTGCCGACAGACCAAAAGGTGTCGGAGAAATGGGATGGAGTCTGGACCCGCTGATAGAGCAATCGACAGGCAACAAAATAGCCAAAACTGACGACTTGACAGGAACCGGCGCGGCGATAAATTCACCGCCCCTTCTCCCGCTCCGTTGGGAGATCTATTCAGCCCTTTAGAAGCTAAGAAATCATGGCCAATTCACGCTCCGCTCGAAAGCGCGTACGTAAGACAATCACCGAAACCGCGCGCAACCGAGTGGTGCGTACACGGGTGAAGTCGCAACGCAAAAAACTCACTGCTGCGATCGAAGCTGGTGATGCCGGTGCCGCCAAGGAAGCGCTGAAGGAATTTACTTCGGTGGTCGACAAAGCTGCATCGAAGCATGTCGTACATAAAAATTCGGCCAGCCGACAGAAATCGGAACTCGGCAAGCGCGTTCGTGCGCTGAGTGCGGCCTAGCCTGAAGGCGGCTAGATAGCATTGGGGCCGAGAGCCCCGAACGATGGCACCGGCTGTATTGGCCGGTGCTTTTTTGTGTGCACGCAGCTTAAAGGTAAAAAAACGGTGCTGGCACCCCTTCATATTGGAAGGTGCGAGAATGCATTGTTGTCCGAAAATCGCGCTAAGTGGACAGAATCAGACGTTTCGGGCTGCCGCTGCTTTTTCTCAACCTTGCGAACTTTATAAAAATTCAGATTCAAGGTTGCGTATTTTTATAAATCCTGCTATTCTTCACACGTATGGCAGACCTTGATCCAGCACTTCAGGAACGCGAAAAACGCGCTCGGCGCATTGTTCGCAATCCTTCGCAGTATAAGGTTTGCGGTGGTTGTGACTCGATCGTTGCGGCCAAAGTGCACATCTGCCCGAACTGCCACAGCTACCGTTTTCAAGACGACAAGCAGGTGGTGATCGATCAGGCGCACACGCTCTCGCGCCGTCAGCAGCACTCGGTGGTATCCGAGGACTTGCTCTGAGATTTTGGGTGGCAGTCAGACGACTGCAGTTACTCCCAGGCGGTCGTGCCTGATGGATTGAACTCTGAACTCTGGGGCATGGCCAGAGCTGAAATATAGGCGTGCGCGCAGTTCGCGCATCCGGCTTTTCCCCGTGTAATCGGCGGATTCCAGGTGATAAAACGCCGCCTTTGGTTTGATTAACCAGTCCTAAACTCTAGGTTTACTAAACGAAATCCGTTGACTGAGCAACGATTTTGCCTCAATTGAGGTTGTCCAAGCAACAAACCACGTAACCAACGAACGGCCATTTAACGGCTCATACTCAGACCTATGAAACATAAAGCTCTCCTTTTCACCGCTATTGGTGCTCTTGCACTGACCAGCGTTTCCGCCCATGCCGGCAGCGGCAAAGCGGTTATGCCTCCGCCATCTCCGATCGCTGAGCCGCAGCTCTTTGGCGCCAACATTTCTGTCGGTTACGACTCTCACTACATGTTCCGTGGCGTTAACTACGGCGAAGACAGCGTATGGGCTGCAATCGAATATTCCCTGCCGTTCACGCCCGAGTTCCTCGACCTGACGGTTGGTGCTTGGTACGAAAACCCGATCAGTGGTGTCCCTCTGAATCCAGCACACGGTGATGAGCTGGACCTGTATATTACCGCAACGGTAGAAGTCGCACCGGGTGTCAGTCTTTGGTTCGGTTACCTTGCCTATCTCTACCCCGATGACTCCTCGATCAATAACACCAACGAATTGGCTACCGGCGTCGACTTCAGCGTCATGGACCTGCTCGACATTGAAGTTGCAGCCGCTTACGACATCGATGTCGAAGGTTGGTATTTCCTCACCGGCGTTTCACACACGATTGCTATCTGCGATGGCATCGGCCTCACCGCAGGTAGTTCGATCGGTTACCAGATCGATTACAACAACACTGGCGACGACTGGAATGACGTCCGCGCTTATGTCGAAGTGCCGATTAGCCTGACTGACCGCGCCACGCTGACTCCTTACATTGCTCACAGTTGGGCATTGGATGCGATCGACAGCTATCAGGAAGACCAGCTCTACGGTGGTGTCGCTCTTAGCGTCGATTTCTAATTGAGATCGCTTACCACTTCAGGCGGTGAGCTTTGCGCTCGTTGCTTTGATTTTAAAAACCTCCTGACTCCGGTCAGGAGGTTTTTTGTGTACTGTGCAAGACCGGTTGGTGCCAGGGAGACAAATTTTTGCCCCGTCGCGCATCGAAGGGTCGCATCTTGATCGAGTTTGGATAGGGTGTCGGCAATGCCAAAACCGGCCGCATTGGTTCTTGTCGATGGGAGTTCAGGACTCCAGTTCGATTACGGACTGCCCGACCATCTCGCCACGTCCGTGGTCGTGGGATGCCGGGTGCGCATCCCTCTGCGCAATCGTGCCGCCGTCGGCACCGTGATCGACCTGCACGAAGTCGATGAGGAAGGATTTAAGCTCAAAGATATTCAGTCACTGGTCGATCCCGAACCGGTGCTGACTCCACCGCTGATCAATCTGGCTCGCTGGATGAGCGATTACTACACCTGCGGTTTGGAAAATGCTTTTCGCGCCATGTTGCCCCAGGCCGCTCGTGACGGCAAAGGTGGCGAACAAATGCGTAAGCAGGTGCGCTTAATCGGTGACGCCGCCGAACTCGTCGAGAAGCTCGGCAAACGCGCCAGGCGACAGGCAGAGCTGGTCACCCATCTCGATACGCAGCCAAAAAAATCACAACGCCTGTCGGAACTGCTCGATGAGCTGGGCGTAGGTCGCCCATCGATCACCGCATTGGAAAAAGCCGGTGCCGTGGTCGTCGAGGACGTCGTCGTGAAGCGCGATCCTTTCGCCGATGAAGAGTTTCTTCAAAGCAGCAACCTCACCCTGAACCCGAAACAGGCAGAGGCCTTCGCGGCGGTCCGCGAATCGATCGAGCAGGCTGGCGACGAAGCCTCGGCGATCAAACCGCTGCTTTTGCACGGTGTTACCGGATCTGGAAAAACCGAAGTTTATCTGCAGGCGATCGAGTTTGCGCTCGATCGCGGCCAGGGCTCGATTGTGCTGGTGCCGGAAATTTCGCTGACCCCGCAAACTGCCGAACGATTCAAAAAACGCTTCGCGGCGATTCAGGATCAAGTCGCGATTATGCACAGTCATTTGTCGCAGGGCGAACGTCACGACGAGTGGCGCAAAGTGCTGCGACGCGAGGCTCGCATCGTCATCGGCGCCCGCTCGGCGATCTTTGCACCGGTCGAAAACCTCGGCCTGATCGTCGTCGATGAAGAGCATGAGAACTCTTATAAGCAGGAGAGCCCGCCACGCTATCATGCCCGGGATATCGCAGTCGTGCGCGCCAAGCTTGAGGGCTGCGCCGTTTTGCTCGGCAGTGCCACGCCTTCTCTCGAATCGTGGCACAACACCCAGATCGGTAAGTACCGCCTGCTGGACATGCCCGAGCGGGTCGACGATCAGAAAATGCCGCTGATCCGCATTCTCGACATGCGAATCGAAGCGCGCAAACAACAGGGCGGCATGGCGATTTTGTCGAACCAGTTGAGGCAATTGATCGAAAAGAGGGTTGCCGACGGCGAGCAGACGATCCTCTTTCTTAATCGCCGCGGCTTCGCCCGATCGTTGCTCTGCCCCGAGTGCGGCAAGGTAAGCGAGTGTGCGCACTGTTCGATTCCGTTGACCTTCCACAAAACGGATGATCGATTAATCTGCCACATTTGCGGCTACGCGCGCATCGTTCCGCGTCGCTGCGGCGAGTGCAACGCGCGCAACATCATCCTCGCCGGCTACGGCACGGAAAAGGTCGAAGAGGTTCTGAAAAAAGTCTTCACCGGCGCCCGCATCGCCCGGGTCGATACCGATGTCATGAAGCGCAAAAATATGCTGCGCAAAACTCTGGCGGATTTTAAAGCCAAGAAGATCGACATCCTGCTCGGTACGCAAATGATCGCCAAGGGCCTGCATTTTCCGAACGTCACCTTAGTCGGTATTCTCAACGCCGACATCGGTCTGCACGTACCCGATTTTCGTGCCGGCGAGCGCACCTTCCAACTGCTCACCCAGGTCGCCGGACGCGCCGGACGCGGCGAGCTCGAAGGTGAAGTCGTGGTGCAAACCTTCACGCCCCATCATCCGGCGATCCAGTTCGCGCGTCACCACGATTTCATCGGGTTCGCCGAACAGGAACTCGATTTTCGCCAGAAGTTCGAGTTTCCACCCTTCGTGCACATGGTCATGGTCACCGTCCGCTCGGTCCACGCCAAACGTGCCGAGTTTTCCCTGAAAACCCTGTACAGCCGCCTCAAGCGTGATCTGCCGCCAGGCGCCGACATCGGCGAGCCCTTACCATCACCATTGGTGAAAAGTCACGATCAGTTTCGCTACCAGACCATGCTCCGCGCAGTGAATCCACGTAGCCTGGTGCGCCACATTCGCAAAGTCATGGAGCCGCTGTCGTTTCCCGAAGACGTTATCGTCACCGTCGACGTCGATCCGTATCAGCTCAGTTGAGGTACGCCGAGCCAACCGCGCGACCGCCCCACCAAGGGAAGCCAGCGATCCTGCGTAAGAATAAGCAGCTTATATAAACTTGCTTCTCTGCGGCTCGGCGACCGAGTGGGGCAGAATTGCCCGCAGAAAAGCGGTTGTAATTCGGACGCTGACCGCCAAACTCAAGCCCTATGAGAAGTATGACGGGTTACGGGCGCGCGGAGGCCGCCATCGGCGACAGTGATTGGTTACTGGCGGTGGAGCTGACCGGCGTGAACCGCAAGCAGACCGACATCGTCGTCAACCTTCCCAATCGCCTCGCGGCCGCCGAGGCCGATGCCCGCAAGCGCATCGCCGCAAGAATCTCCCGTGGTCGGATCAACGCTCGCGTCACCCTCGAGAAGAACGGCAAAGGTGGCGCCGGCAACACTGAGCTGCGTTTTGACAAAAACCTCGCCGAGCAATACCTCGCCGCAATCGATTCGATCAGCGAGTATGCGTCGCGTGGCATCGAGTTTCGCAAGGTCGACTTGCTGCGCGCCCCGGGTGTATTCAGTCTCGAAGAAAGCTCCGTCGAAGCCGAGGCTGCGCTACCGACCTTGTTCGAAGTTCTTGATAAAGCCCTCGATTCCTTGGTGCAAATGCAGCATACCGAAGGCGATCACTTGCGCGCTGATTTCGTCGAGCGCCTGGCAGTGATCGCCGACACAAAAGCGGCCATCGCCGAGCGTGCACCGCGAGTGATCGAAAGCTACCGGGAAAACCTGCACGCTCGTCTGCAAAAAGCCGGTCTCGAGAGCGATGATTTGCTCGACGATGATCGGGTGGTGCGGGAGATCGCCCTGTTCGCCGACCGCTGCGATATCAGCGAAGAGGTGACGCGAATCGACTCGCACCTGAAGCAGTTCGATGACTATCTCGCTTCTGCCGTGTCCGATGAAGAGAAAGGCGAGACCGGCGAGGCCATCGGACGGCCACTGGATTTTCTTTGCCAGGAACTCAATCGCGAGTTCAACACCATCGGATCGAAGGCCAACGACTCAGAGATTTCGAAGTGCGTAGTGACCCTTAAGACCGAGCTGGAAAAGGTTCGCGAGCAGGTCCAGAATGTTCAATAGACTCGGTCGACTGACGCAGAGCAATGTTATCGAATGTCCAACGACGAATATCAGCGCCAAGGAATACTGTGCGTCGTTTCCGGTCCCTCGGGGTCGGGAAAAACGACGCTGTGCCGAGGTCTCAGCGAGCGCGACTCAGACTGCGTTTACGCCGTGTCCTGCACGACTCGACCACCGCGTGACGGGGAGGTCGACGGGCGTGACTACCATTTCATCACCGAAGACGAGTTCAACGAACGCACGACGCGTGGCGATTTTTTAGAATTCGCCCGCGTCCACGGCCGGCTCTACGGCACCTTGAAGAGTTCGGTTATCGAACACCTTCAGGCGGGGCGCGATGTGCTCATGGACATCGATGTCCAGGGCGCGGCGCTGGTGCGCCGGAATGCCGACCCGGTCATCGAGAAATCGCTGATCGATGTGTTCATCCTTCTCGGCAGTCGCGAAAAGCTGCTCGACCGGCTGCGCGGGCGAGGCACGGAAGACGAAGAGGAGCTCGCTCTGCGACTCGACAACGGACTTGAGGAAATGCGTCACTGGGAGGACTACACGTATGCGATCATCAGCGGCACGCCGGAGGAGGATAGGCTGCGATTTCGTGCTATCATAGAGGCTGAACGCAGTCGTGCATCGCGTCTCAGACCAACCGACGGCGATTCGGCGGATCGCGTGAAGCGGTCGCAGTCGGAACTTGGCATGGACTGACTGAGCCATTGACCTGATCCCATTTTTTATCGTGGCAAAGCCCTCCAACATTGTTCTCGGCGTCAGCGGATCGATCGCTGCCTACAAGGCGGCAGATCTTGCCAGCCAACTGACTAAGCGTGGCCATGACGTGCACGTCGTGATGACTCGGGATGCGACCGAATTTATCACGCCGCTGACTTTGCAAACGCTGTCGAAGAACCCGGTCACTTCCAACCTTTACGACGAAAAGCAAAGCTGGCACCCGGGTCACATCCAACTCGCCGATGAAGCGGACCTGCTGCTGGTCGCGCCGGCGACGGCCAACGTGATTGCCAAGTTCGCCCACGGAATCGCCGATGATACACTCGGCGCGATCCACCTCGCCACGCCGGCCCCCGTGCTGATCGCTCCGGCGATGAACGGCAAGATGTGGCTGCATCCTGCCACTCAGGATAACGTCGATACGCTCATCCGTCGTGGCGTCGAGTGGATCGGTCCCGAAGAGGGGATGCTCGCCTGCGGTTACGAAGGCATCGGTCGTTTGTGGAATGTTGAAGGCATCGTCGAGGCCGCTGAAGCGATCCTCGAGCGCCGCGGAGGAACTCTGGTGTGAGCGCTCGGCAGCGTGTCCTCATCACCGCAGGGCCGACGCGTGAAGCGATCGATCCGGTGCGCTATCTCGGCAATCGATCGTCGGGAAAAATGGGCTTTGCACTCGCCGAAGCATTTGTTGCCGCTGGCGATGAAGTCACGCTGATCAGTGGGCCAGTGCATCTCGACACTCCAGATGGCGTCACGCGAATCGATGTCGAGTCCGCCGCTGAGATGCACGCGGCAGTTGTCGAAAATATCGCCAGTGCGGACATCGCAGTGTTTGCCGCCGCCGTCGCCGATTTTCGGCCGACTCAGGCGGCAGAGCAGAAAATCAAGAAGAGCGATCGCAGCGGCGATAGCGAGGTTTTGCTGACTTTGGAATTGGAACGAACGGTCGATATTCTCGGCAGCGTTCGCGGCGCGATGGGATTTTCAGGAACTTTGGTGGGTTTTGCGGCTGAGACCGAAAATCTGGCGGCGAACGCGCGCGCGAAGTTGGCGCGCAAAGGCTGCGATCTGGTCGTCGCCAATGATGTTAGTCGCCGGGACATTGGTTTTGATTCGAGCGACAACGAGGTGTTGCTAGTTTTCCGAGATGGTCGGGAGGAGGCGTTGCCGCTGCAAGCGAAGCGTGAGTTGGCGGATGAGTTGGTGAAGGTGATCGGGTCGGTCAATAGAATGTAGCCGCCTTCGCAAGAAGGTTGGCGAGTCGAGCAACCGTCAACCCAACCAAGGCAACGGTCCGCGGTCTTGCGGCCGCGGTTACGAGCCCGGAGCGAGCTTGTCGGTTGCGACGATTGCCGGGTGGGCTTATCGGTGCTGCGATGTCTGACGCTCCCGATACTCTGAACGAATTTCGCACGGCTGCCGAAGCGGCAGCTCGCGCCGCTGGTCAACTTTTGCGCGAAAACTACGAGACTGATCTCGATGTCAACGAGTTGGCGGATCACGACATCAAACTCGATTTGGATGTGCGCAGTCAGGAACTGATCACTCGATTGCTGCTCGATCGATTTACCGATCACGGATTTCTCGGTGAGGAAGGTGGCAACGTCGGCAACGCTGACAGCGAGTTTCAGTGGGTGGTCGATCCGATAGACGGCACGGTGAACTACTACTACGGCATCCCGCATTTTTGTGTGTCGATCGCGCTGCAACGCGGCGGCGAGACGGTGGTCGGCGTCATTTACGACCCGATGCGTGACGAGATGTGGAGTGTGACCGCGGCCGATGCTGCGGCAACGTTGAACGGTCGGGAAATTTCCGTGAGCCCGCGCGAACGGCTGGCGGATGCAGTCATCACGGTGGGTTTTTCGAAGACCAAGGAGTCGATGGATGTCGGTCTGGAGAAATACAAAAAGATCGGCTATCAGGTGCGCAAAACCAGGATGCTCGGCAGTGCTGCGCTGGCACTGACGTATATCGCCTGCGGACGGCTCGATGCCTACGTCGAGGAATCGGTGAACCTTTGGGACATCGCTGCCGGTGTTCTGTTGGTGCAGAAGGCAGGTGGAAAAATCACTCTGACAACGCCGGAGCACGCGCCGGAGTGTCTTTCAATCGTCGCCACCAACGGCAAGATTCCGCTCGAAGAAGTGCTGTAGCGAAGCATCATGAATGTGGCGATCTGGGGAGCAACGGGAGCCACTGGGAGTGAGCTGCTGCGTCAGTGCCTGGACGATGACAGGATCGAGAGGGTGCGGATTTTCGTTCGCGCGCCGGTGCCAATGCTGGACGCGCGAGTGCGTCAGATTGTGGTCAGCGATTTTTCTGACGGAGGCAGCTACAACGGGCAATTGGAGGGCGTTGATGTGGCGTTCTGGTGTCTGGGCGTTGCGCAGAGTGCGGTGTCGGATCCGGCCAAGTATAAGGAAATCACCGTCCACTATCTGAGATTAGCGAAGACGAATTTGTTGTTCCAAAGTCCGGGTTCACAGTTTCATTTTGTCAGTGCGAAGGGGGTGAACCGTTTTTGGTCGAAATTTGTGATGTGGGCAAATATGAAGTTGATGGCGGAAGCGATGATCGCCGAAACGTTGCAATCCGATGGCGATTCCTCGCCAGACTTTTCGCGGGTGGTGATCTGGCGTCCGGGCTACATACTTGTGCCGGGCGGGCGGCAGAACCCGACCCGCTGGGAGAGCCGCTGGCAAAAGCTGGAGCCGTTGTTTCGCCTCGTGCCAGGATTGGTCAATCCGGCGCCGAACATCGCCCGTGCGATGTTGCGCGACGCTATCCAGGGGGCGACTGAGCGAGCGGTGGAGTCGGCTGACATCCGAACTTCGCGCGACATCAACCGGCTCGCCGCGGAAGGCTGACGAGAAGACAATGCGCAATCGCTTTGTATCTCGTCGGAGCGGAAAAAGTTTGTTAGGGTAGGACCACAAAGAAACAAAAGAGCAAACGAAACGAAACGAAATTATGCAACGCTGTGGAATTGGATACGATGTGCATCGCTTTGGCGAAGGGCGACGCTTGATTTTGGGTGGGGTCGACATTCCACATCCGATGGGATTGACCGGTCATTCAGATGCTGATGTTTTGAGCCACGCGATTGCCGACGCCCTACTCGGTGCGATGGGGGAGCCGGATATCGGCTTTTACTTTCCTCCCGACGATCCAGATATCGAAGGGATCAGCAGCTTGGAAATTTTACGTAAGGTGCGGCGGATCGCTGAGAGTAAGTCGGTGTGGATCCACAACATCGACGCGACCCTGGTCGCCGAAGCGCCGAAGATCATGCCGCACTGCGAGGAGATGAAGCGCAAGATCGGTGAAGCGCTCGGCCTGAACGTCAGCCAGATCGGTATCAAGGCGACGACGAATGAGCTGATGGGGTTCATCGGCCGCAGCGAAGGGATTGCCGCGATGGCGGTCGCCAGCATCGAAGTGCGTGACGATGCGTGAGGAGGGGGCTGATCGCCGCCGCTCACTCGAAATTTGGCCCTTCCTTAATGAGTTAGTATCTGCTTTGACCCTAAAGAAATTTCAGCCATAAGCGTAGCCTTTAGCAATTCCCCGAGTGGGCCCTGATAAAGAAATACTTGTCTATCTGCGGCGATGGAAAGCGCTAAGAGCAGATGGCGAAATGAAAGCAGTGAAAAAAATGATCGCGATCCTTCGGATTTTGGGGATTGCGGCGGCGATTGGAGGCGGTTTTGGATTTTATTTCCAAGTGCACCCGTTATTAATTGCTTTGGCGGGAACGGTATTTGGGTATGCACTGGCTGAGAATGCAGCACTGCAGAGCAGAATCCGAACATGGACGAGAATGCAGGAATACCTCGATTGGGAGAGGATAGATTGCACACTGAAGAGTGAGCATGACAACGCAGATGTAATCGACTGAATCGATCTGCACACAAACGCTTCCCAAAAAAAAGTACGCCCTACGTGATTCGAACACGTGACCGCCGGTTTAGAAAACCGGTGCTCTATCCAGCTGAGCTAAGGGCGCATTTTGTGGCGCCGGTTGAATGGCGCGTGAAGGAGACAGTTTCCGATCATTTGTGATCGGTGCAAGTCGAAGGATGCTTCTATGCGTTTTTATAGCGGCGGAAAAATGGTCGCTTCTGGAAAGCGTTTGCCTGTACGGAGCTGCTCGCTTATTGCGTGAACGATGCAGTGCGTGTGGGGGCGGCACCGGGTGCCGTTCTTTCTTGAATTTATTGACGCTTCGCTTGCTTTTTCTTTTCTCGACAGCTCCGCCAGTTTTCATGGGTGCGATCAAAACCCAGTTCTTTCTGTCCTACGCCATTCTCGGTAGCCTGATGCCGTTGCTGGGAGTGTTTCTGAAAGAGGAAAAGGGTTTGTCGGATCAGTTGGTCGGGGTGGCGATGAGCCTGGGGGCGGTGGCGATGCTGGTTACGCCGGTTTTCATCACACTGATGGCGGATCGGCAGATTGACTCGCGTCGAATTTTGGCTGCGGCGTTTACGCTGAGCGGAACGGTTCTTACGGCGATGTATTTCTCGACGTCGCCCTTGCTGACCGTGCTGCTGTTCCTTTTTCACGGCTTGGCGTTCGTGGCGATGTTACCGCTGATGGACGGCTTTTTCTTTACCTATGCCGAACAACTGACCCGTGTGGTTCAACCCAACAGCTCCTTCGGGATGGGCATACCGATGAACCCTCCGGCGTCGGTTGAGGCTTACCCTTATCCGAAGGTGCGGGTGTGGGGGACGATCGGATTTATCCTGCCGAGCCTCGTGATCTATGTGGCAATCGAGCGAGGCGCGAACAGTTCGGCGATCATGCCCTGTGCGGTGGTGTTTTGCGTGTTGAGCATTTTCAACAGCTTTCGATTGCCACGTATCGAGCGGTCGGTTGCCGATCATGCTGAAAAACATCAATCGGGTTCCGTTGGGCAGGAGCGAGGCGGACGACAGAAGCAGGGGCGCCTGCCAACTGGTGAAGCACTGAGAGTGCTGTTTTCGCCGGCTGGTCGGCGGCTGTGTTTGGGACTGGTGCTGGCCTATCTGGTGACAGCGGCGTTCTATGCTTTTATCGCGATCTATTTTAAGGAAGTGGTCGGTATTCCTGCTTCGCAGATCGGTTTAGTGATGTCGATTGGGGTGTTCTTCGAAATCCTGTGGACCTTGGCGATGCCATGGCTACAGGCAAAAATTCGACTCAAGGGAATTCTGGTGCTGGGACTGCTGCACATGGGTGTGCGGCTCTTGCTGTTGGCATTTTTCCCGACGCTGCCGGTGGTGATTTTTACCCAGCTCGGGCACGGGCTGGAAGTGTTGGCGATTTTTATCGTCCCGGTGATGTATCTGAATCGTCTCGCCGGTGACCGCTTTAGGAATTCGATTCAGGGGGTGTTCACGATGACGATTTCTTCGACTTCGCGAATTGTCGGGGCTTTGGCAGCGGGCTGGTTGATATCGATTTCGAGCTTTCAGGCGATGTATGCCGTTGCGGGAGTTGTGGGAATCGTGGCGACGCTGGTGATGGCGCTTGGCTTTCGCAACATTCCGGAAAATGATGGGCTGAGCGTGGCAACTAAATGTGCGAAGGAAGAAAAATGACGAAGCGAGCAAGTAATGGGGAGAAAGCTGATCCGGTGGCGCTCGAACGCGAACAGGCGTGGGTAGGTGACGCGGTGCTGTCGCTGTTTGCGCGACGTTGGCTGCTCGATCAGGACGGTCGCATGGATGGCGAGCGTCTGGTGCGCATGACGTCGAATCAATTTCTGAGCGCTATCGGAAATCCGACGTCGGTCGAGGCGAAGATCGGTCGAATCTTTGAGCAGGAAGGGCTCGACTCGGCCTTCGAATGGATCGCCGCGGAGCTGGTGCCGCTATTTGAAAAGCAGGAGCGAAAGCGTCAGCGGCGTAGTGGTCGGCAAGCTTGAGGGGGGCTGAATGCCAACGCGACTTGGCAGATTTACTCCGACGGAACTTTGCTGCGCACCCACGGATCGAAAATGGGGAACATCAGGTCTTCGTCGCGGTAGCCGACCTGATACCAGAAACTGCCACGCTGAAAATGCTCGATGGGAACCCAGGCAATGCCTTGTGGGTCGGCGGTGTTGCTGAGGTACTGATTTTCAGGTTCGCTGGCGATTGACCTGAAGCGAGCCACGAGGTTCTCATGGTCGAGCGGCTCGCTTCCAGCTTCGCTATCGCGGCTTGTGATGCGGACACCGATCTGATCATCACGCCACACGACCTGGCCGCCGAGGTGGGGTAATTGTTCGAGCCACTCGCGTTGAGTGGTCTTGGCTTCTTGGTCGAGCAGCTCAAAAAACGCGGCGATAGCCTCTTCGATATTGTAGCCGCAGGCCTGAAACGTGTCCTGCCAGAGAGGCATGGCTTTAAGGCCCTTGGGGGCCTCTTCGCGGGCGAAGGCGCGGATCAGTTTGCGCGGTGCATCATCGCCGAAGCGCTCGACTACGCCGGCAACGAACACTTCGCCGAGCGGATAGACCCACTCGCCGGTATAGCGACTGGTCAGTGCAGAGCTATCGATGACGGTGGCGAAGTCTACATAGTCGCGATCGTAGGCGACGGCGGCCAGGCGGCGAATGTTCTTGAGATCTTCGGGTGCCCGAAAAAAGCGGTACTCGATGTAGGAAGCGAGCCCTTCGTGAAAGAATCTAGTCGAGTTGAAATTGTCCGAAACGCGATCATCGCTCATTTGGTCGATGTACACGTGGGTCAGCTCGTGTCCGAGGATGGCGTCGAGCTCGCCGCTGGTTTCACCAGCATTGAGATTCATGCGGATGCGTTTCCAGTAGGCGGTGCCGGCATGTCTCGGTGAAGTGCTGGTCAGGTCGACGACCAGATCGCTGCGGCGTTTGGCACCGAGAAAGCCAAGCACGGTGTCATGCACGCTCAACGATGTGCTGATCAATTGCTCGGCTTTTCCGGCGCGATCATTCGGGTAGATGAACACAAAGTCTTTGTTCCGAGCGCGAGTAGTTTGATAGCTCGGGTAGATCGGCTCCGTAGCATAGACTTCGGCAGCGGCAGCGGTGTCCTCTTCGTTTGAAAAGGCGACCATGAAGACGCACCAGACCCCGAACAGACCCAGACAGCAGCAAACGAAAATCGGCATGGCGGCGCGTCGCCAGAATCCTCCCTTCGATCGAGGCATGCCGAGTCGAAGAAAATTGATCCACGCGAGTAGTAAGCAGCCGCCGCCGATGGCGAGTTGATATTGCAAAATTTTCCAGGGAACGGTAAGTCGGGAGCCATCGAGTTCGGCCTTGCCGACGGAGAACGGATCGATCAGATCGGCGATGGGTTGGCCGCTATGGCGCAGGTAAAAGACGGCGAGTAGTAGAAAAAGAACCAGGAGTAGTCCGAAGCGGCCGATGAATGAGGTGAGCAGCCCGATGCTCAGATAAACGAAGGTCATCAACAGCAGGATGACAAGGCGTGGCCACCAGAAGTTTGGATACAGCTCGGGTGTGTGTGATTCCCGTGCCCATAGGTGAAAGCTAAAGAAGAGGGTGGTGTCGACCAGCACCATGATCACCAGGACGAAAAAAGCGGTGCAAAATTTGATCCAGAAGACGTGATGTCGGCTGACGGGCAGGGCGTCAAGGAACTCGAGCGTGTCCTCGGCCCGCTCGCGCATCAGCACCCCTTGAGCAAGGGCGTAGGCAATGACGGCGTAGACGATGAGGTTGCCGGTGAGAGGGCTGGCGGAAAACCAGCGGAGGATGCCGTAATCGTCGGGGAACTCGGTGATCGCGACCGAAACGATATCGAGCACCGCGAGGAAAATGAGCAGGATGATGAACGGCAGCAGCGCGCGCAGTTCTTTGCGGATCAGGGAGCGGATCATCGGACTTCAATGAGTTGCCATCCGGAGATGATGGGGCAGCCGAGCACTTGGTGCCGGGCCGAAAATGTGTACGACACTCGCGTCCCGGCGGTGAAGTCCTGGTAGACGCTGTCGTTCTGTTCGCCGGGTTCGAGGCTCAACGGATAGCGATTCAATTCGGACTCGGGAACCTCGGGATAAAAATTGACCGGTTCGCCATAGAGCAACACCGGGCGCAAAAGATCGGCGCTGTTGCTGGGCGCGGAGAAGCGGAACTCGCCGGTGAACGAGCGGGAGGCCTCGGATTGAGGAACGAACTCAAAACTTCCAACGAGTCGGGGAAGGGTGCGCACCTCATCGCTGAGCGCGGCGCGGGCTCGCTCGAGTTGGCGATTCCAGATCGGCAGAAAGGTTGAGTAGTCGAGGTCGGTCGATTTGGTGAGTCGTCGTTCGGTCGGTTCAGCGAGATCGGCGATGGTGGTGGTGATATTTTTCGGCGTTGAGCGACCGAGTGTTGCGGTAAGGAAGGCGCGAAATTTTTCGTCACCCACTTCGCCGCGCAGGCTGACCAACCCAGACCAGCCGACGCCGGCGGTGATGTGGTGGCCGGAGCGGCGCTGCCACGTAAACCATCGTTCGATGTGTTGCTGACGGGTCAGCGGTTGCGCGTAGTTTTCGCTGCCGTAGAGCGCGCGCAGCCAAAGATTTTGTCTGGCTCCGTCGAGGTCGAGTGGATCGACTTCGGGACTCTCACCGGCGCGATGGTGAGCCCAGTAGAGGCAAAATCCGTCAACGATCCAGAACGACGGTTCGTAGCCGATTCGTCCGTTCGAATGCGCCAGAAGCGCTTCACCGACCATGTATTCCAGAAAGTCGACATAGAGCCACTCGGGATCCGCGAAATTGGTTCGGGCGGCGATACCCTCGGCGTTGGCGAGGATGCCACGCTCGAAATTGTCGGCATCGAGGTCGCGGCGTTCGGTGATGAAGACAGGTGGCAGTTCTTTGATACCGAGAAAGTCCGTCATCGCTCCCAGGTCAATGGCGAGGTTGTCGGCTAGTTGCTGCGCGGCATCACTCTGTGGAGACACTTTGACGGTCACTGCCGAGTGGGACGCGCTGGCGGCGTCCGTCGTGTCGTAAGGCTGCTTTGGCTTCTTGGCATCGACGAGGATGAAGGTGGCCAGTGCGCCGATCAGCACGACGATGAGCGTAATTTTTTCGCGGTAAGAGATGCGTTCACCGAGCTTCGCGGCCACCTCGCCCTCCTGAGAGGAGGCCAGCATCCAGGCGACGACGAACAGGATGCCGATCAAGATGCCAGTCATCGCCAAGGCATTCGTCGGCCACAGGTTGCGTTCAAAAGGGAAGTCACCGGTCACCAGTTTGAATGGGCCGCTGCGGAAGAACTCGAAATCGCTGAGCGAGTTCAGGGCGAGCATGGCGATGATGATCAGTCCGAAGTAAGCCCATCGATATTTGCCGAGGAAACCGGCCATGAAAAAGAACCCGTAGCTGAGCCAGACGAACAGTCCGAAGCGGGCGAACAGCAGTGCGATGAAATTTTGACTGAATTCTTCGGTGCGTGCGGAAATGGCGAGCACTACGCCAAAGATGCAGACCGTGAACAACCCGACGACAAACAGGCCGAGAAAGTACTTCACCGCGAACACCCGAGACCGCGGCAGTGGAAGTGCTTCGAGAAACAGTTGGGTCTGCGCCTGATACTCGACGACGACCAGTCGGCTGCACAGAATGACCGCCGTGATGGCGAGAAACCAGCACTCGGCCTGCAGTGTGCTCAACATCGAACCGAACAGCGGAAGCTGCCCGACCAGCAAGAGGGAGAGCCCCAGGCCGATGAGGTTCAAGAAGCCGAGTAAGAACAGAGCCAGACCATGCTGGCGGAGTTCTTTGGCGAGCAAGGTCGCGGTCATCGGGGATCAGATTTTATCCAGGCCACGAGCCGAGGCGTAGGCGATGAAAACGTCCTCCAGTGACATCGGTTCGACCGTATGGCCGAGAGGTGAGCGGGCGGTCCAAAATGCGGGATCGGCTTTGACCGTCCATTGGCGGCGACCTTCGTTTTCGGAGGCGCGCAACACTTCAAAACGCTGGGTGTCGGCGTAGGGATGATCGTTTGCATCGGTGGTCGTCGGATCGCGTGCTTCGATTTCGGTGACGCGACGCACGGACTTCTTGAGGAAATCGACGCCACCCTCGTAGCGGAGTTTGCCCTTGTCGATGATGCCGACCTGATCGGCAGCGCGGTCGATCTCTTCGATGCGATGTGTGGAAAAGAAAGTCGTTCTGCCGTGCTCTTGCGCCTGGTGTTGAATGATGTCGATAAACTCGCGCTGCGCCACCGGATCGAGGCCGGAGGTTGGTTCGTCGAGGATCAACAGGGCTGGTCGGGGAGCCAGAGCGATGGCCAGCGCGAGCTTCATGCGCATGCCGCCGGAGAGATGGGACGAACGCCGATCGCGGGGCAAGTCGAGGACTTTCAGCAGACGGTCGAATTCCTGCTGATCCCAGGTTGGATAAAATCCCGACACAAACCGACCAAGCATTTCGCCATTCATCCACGGATAAAAGTGCTGATACTGAGAGACGTAGCCGATTTGCTGTTTTTGCGAGAGACTGGTTCGTCGGGCGCGTTCACCGAGCAGTTCGATCTCACCGCCGCTGGGCTTGATGATGCCCATCAGCATACGGATGGTCGTGGTTTTACCAGCGCCGTTTTGACCAAGGAAACCATAGATCTGGCCGCGACGTACGGTCAGGTCGAGTCCGTCGACGGCGCGGAATTTTCCAAAGTGCCGTTGCAGGTTGTGCGTGCGCAACACGACGTCAGGAACATCCGGCTCAGCGGCGGGTGACGGATCACTGGTACTTTCGGGAAGTGGTGGCGCGGTATCGGTGGACATGGCTGGGCAGGAAGTAATACCAACAAATCTCTCTGGGTGGTATCACTCCTTTGCTACATTTGACGAAACGAGGCGCGAGACATATTGCACGTCGCGCTATTTGGGGCGATCGGCGACGAAGGCATCAAAACCTTCGCGGGTCATCTTGAAGGTCGCTCCGCAGCGCGGGCACTGGGCATTGGCTGTGTCCTCGCTGGAAAACAAATCATCGATCGACTCCGGCGGCAGTGAGGCAATGATCGGATAGATGCGATCGATGCTACAACCGCATTCGAAGCGATATTTGCGCACCTCGAGGAGGCTAAGTTCTTCTTCTTCATCGAGCCGTTTGATGGACTCGTCATCGAGAGTTAAGAACCACGGCATGTCGCAGTCGGGTTGGGCGGTCAGCATGACGAAATCTTCTTCGTCGTGACGAAAGTATCGTGCGGGTCGCTGCTCACTCAACTGGTAGTAAGTTTCCACAGCGCGAAAAACGTCAGGCTCATCAAACTCGATGGTACTTTGCCGAGCCTCGCGTCCTTCTTCGGTGACCTGCGAGAAGAAAAGATTCTTGTCGCCCTTTTTAACATCCTCGGTAAAAGCTCGCCCGGTGACAATGCCCTGACGACTGCTGCCGGTAACAAACAGATTGAGCAGGGGATCTTGAAAATTCATCGTCCAGGCAGTGGCTTCCGTGCGCGGTCGTGATGCGAGGTGAAGCGTCAGTGCGGCCAGTCCATCCTTCAGTAATTGGTCGGGTGCGGCGTCGTAGCGAAGTCCGTGCTGCATCAGGTGAAGATAGAAGTCTGTGTAGAGCTCGCTGAATTGAGCGCGCACGGCGAGCGCGTTGCGATGCCTTACGAAGTAGCAATGAATTTCAATTGCTTCGTTGTGGATTTTTGAGTCGGGAACGTCGGACATTTCGTTGTCAATGAAGCACGGTCTGCTTGCGAATCCAGTGCAGCCAGCGACACTATTTGTCGTTTATGTCGTCCAACGAAATCACCGCTCCCAGGTCGTTCACCGATATCGACCTCGCGTCACTCGAGGCTGCAGCTGAAATTGTGGGCGCCGCTTTGCCGATACCGACGCCATCGATCCGTTGGCCTTTGCTGGAAAAGAAGCTCGGTCTAGCCGCCGACGCGACGCCGGAGGTCTGGGTGAAGCACGAGAACCATTTACCGACAGGGGCGTTTAAAGTGCGCGGTGGTGTGCGCTACTTTGACTGGTTGAAAAAGGTGCACCCCGAAGTCAAATGCGTGATCGCTGCGACGCGTGGCAATCATGGACAGAGCGTTGCGTTTGCCGCTGCGGCGTGTGGGCTGCACGCGACCATTATTGTGCCAATTGGCAACAGTCAGGAAAAGAACGCAGCGATGCGCGGCTACGGTGCTGAATTGATCGAGGGCGGTGCGGATTTTAATGAAGCGCTAGCCGTGGCGGAGGCGATGGCGGAAGCGCAAGGCTTACATCTGGTCCCGTCCTTCGATTGGAAACTAGTCGAAGGCGTCGCCACATACGGACTCGAACTGTTTCGAAAAACGCCACCGCTGGATCGACTCTACGTGCCGATCGGACTCGGTTCAGGTATCTGCGGATGTCTCGCTGCACGTCGAGTCTTAGGATTGGAAAAGCGCACACAAGTGATCGGTGTGGTTGCTGAAGAAGCCCCTTGCTACAAAAAATCTTTTGAGGCCGGTGCGGTTGTCGAGACAGGGGGCGTGCCACAAACCATCGCTGATGGAGTCGCTTGTCGCGTGCCGAATGCCGAAGCTCTCGAGGTAATCATGGCAGAGGTAACGCGTATAGTAAGCGTCAGCGAAAAAGAGATCCGAGCATCGATTAAAAGCGCTGTGACCGCTACCCACCAGTTGTGTGAAGGCGCTGCTGCCCTTCCGTTTGCTGCGTTGGCGCAGGAGGCGCTGAATGATCCCGATGGCCTTCGGCATCAACGAGTGGGGTTAGTGATGAGCGGCGGTAATGTCGGCTGCGATGATCTGCTTACTATTTTAGGTAAATAATATTCGCGAGGTGAAAGGAACGCTGTCTTATCTGTGCTTATCATATCAGTTAATATAATCCGTTGGGCGTTTTAAGTTGTCAAAGCACAGGCTTGCAGAACGGCGGAACAATGGTAAAGAACTCTGTAATAATGAGCGACTTTGAAAAAAAATCGTTTAAAGTAACGTCACTTGAAAAGCTAAGATCGATCAAAAAAGCATGAGCAAGAAGAAGAGAATCGGATTTGTCGGAGTAGGTCGCATGGGTGCCAACATGGCGCGCCATTTGAACGATTTGAATTACAAGGTGACTGCCTTGTATGATGTGAATCGACCGGTGGTAGAGAGTCTTGCTGACGAGTTAGGATCTACGGCATACGAAAAACTGGCGGACGTAACGGCAAACGCGGACATCATCTTTACGGTGGTCACTAACGATGCCGTGATGAAGAAAATATTTCTCGGTAAGAGGGACAATCTGCTGACCGGTGCTGAAGGTCGCGTATTCATCAATTGCGCGACGCTTTCTCCTGATACTCAAATCGAGATTACTCGTGCGGCTGGACGCAAAAAGGCCGACGCACTCGAAGCTTGTATGGCGTCGAGCATCAGCCACGCCCGAGAGGGTAAGCTTTATCTGATGATCGGCGGCAACGAAGGTGTATTCAAAAAGAACAAGAAGCTCCTTGAAGACCTCAGTCTAAATCTGCGCTACGTCGGCAAGATGGGTAAAGCTGCCGAGGTGAAGGGACTGGTCAACATGGTGATGAATATCAACACCGCCGGCCTCGCTGAAGGACTGGGTTTGGCGAAGGCGTTGGGGCACGACCTGAAAATGGTGTGTGAAATTTTCTCGCAGACAGGTGCCAATTCGAGAGTGCTCGAAACGGATGCCGACGATATGATCGATCGTGATCACGAATGCTGGTTCTCAGCTTCTCACGCTGCGAAGGATTCCGGTATCGCGGCAAAGATGGCGCGCGGGGTGAAGCTCAAGCTTCCGGTGAACGATGCCACAAAAGCTCAGTACGATTTGATGACCAAGGAAGGTCTCGGTGAACTCGACAAATCGGGTATCGCTGAAATGACCTTTCCGGGCCGTCACGCACACCCCAAGAAAAAGCGAACTACCAAACGCAAAACAGCAGCGAAGAAAAAGTGAACGACAGGGTGAGTTCGTGCATCGAACGAGCCTCGTCGCAACCTTGAGTCAAACCACCACCACCAATACCACCAATACCACCACCACCTATGGCTAAGAAAAAAGCAGCAAAAAAGAAGGCGCCCGCCAAACGTAAGGCTTCGGCCAAGCGCAAAGCACCGGCGAAGAAGAAGGCAGCAGCCAAGAAAAAGGCTCCCGCTAAGAAAAAAGCACCGGCGAAAAAGAAAGCCGCTGCTAAGAAAAAGGCACCGGCGAAGAAAAAAGCTGCTGCTAAGAAAAAGAAGGCACCGGCCAAAAAGAAAGCCGCCGCTAAGAAAAAAGCTCCAGCGAAAAAGAAAGCCGCCAAGAAAAAGGCCGCTGGTCGCAAGAAGAAGTAATTTCTTTGGAGCAGTTAAAATTGTACAAGTAAAAGCCCGGTTCCTCAAAAGGGAGCCGGGCTTTTCTGCGTTTAGAATTTGTCGTTGAGACCGAAGTCTCAGCCAGCGATTTCGGCTTTGTGAAGAATCGCCCAGTCGTCGAGGTTGTTCAGATTGACGGCGTCCTTGATGGAGCCATCATCGGCACGACCAGCGGCTTCGAGGATCTCCTTACGGGTGTCATCGTCGTGGGTGTATCCGAGGATGCCTGCGTTGACTTCGTCGATTTTGGCCTGGTCGAGGCTGCCGCCTTTTTGCTCAAGAATCCAAGCTTCGCAAGCGACGTAGCTGGGCTTGTTTTCGTTGATGTAGCTGAGGAATGCTTCGCGATCGATGCCGATGGCGTCGAGAACCATCTGATCGTAGCCAGCGCCGGCTGCGGGATAGTCGTCATGAAGTTTGCCGACAGCAGCGAGAGAAGCTTTGCACCAGAGACGGGGCAGGTGGCGGACGCCGAGAGGGCCGGCGGTACCGGAACTGATAGTGGGAACAATTTTGCTCATAGTGATAGTTGTTAGATTTCGATGAATTCGATGGTTATGTCCGCCTAGATTTCTGCGGGATTTGAGACTAGCCCCCTCCGGCGGGGTAGTTCAACGGTTTTCTGCCTTACGGCGGGATTACGCTTCATCCCAGGCGCGTCGCGCCGTAACCATGAATAGCCGTGGTTGCAATCGAGCGGTAGCGAGGCAAGGCAACTGTTTACCGGCCGCAGTGCGGACTGCCACGTAGTGGCGGCGACCGCAACGGGTGTTCGGTTCGCTCCACGAGGACGTCGCTGCTACGCGGCTGGATTCTGCGCGTTCGTGCAACTGTAGCCACCCTGTTACTTGTTACTTGCAAAATCAGTCGACTGAAGGCGGGGTCGCACCGGTGTCGGGATTCTTACGCAGCGGCTTTGCATCGACCTCTTTTCGCCAGGCTTTAAGCGAGGCGAGCATCTCCTGAGCTCGGTCGGCCTCAAGTTGTTCGAGATTGTTGTGCTCCTCCGGGTCGTCGCTGAGATTGTAGAGTTCGATGGCTCCGTCTTCGAGATCCTGAATGAGTTTGAAATCGCCGTCGCGCATCGCGCTGGCGGGGAACCCTCCCTGGTTCGCGTAGTGGGGATAGTGCCAGAAGATGGGGCCCCGGCTGAACTTCGCGAAAGGGTTGCGCAGTAGCGTGACCAGGCTTTTGCCATCAACATGTTGTTCGCCTTTCATCGGCAGCCCGGCCATGTCGAGCATCGTCGGATAAAAGTCTGTGCTGACGGCTGGCACATTGCAGCGGGTACCCGGAGGTGTTACTCCCGGCCAGCGGATGATGACCGGTTCGCGGATTCCGCCTTCATACATCCAACCCTTTGCGCCTTTGTAGGGTAGATTGGAGGTCGGCCAGCCTTCCGATGTCGAAACGCCGCCGTTGTCGGACATGAAAATGATGGCCGTGTTGTCCTTCAGACCGAGTTCCTCGAGATGGGTGAGCACTTGCCCAACCGCTGTATCAAGACTCTCGACCATGGCCGCGTAGGTGGCGTGATCCTGACGGATTCGCACCTTACGCGGACCTTTCTCTTTTTGCTCCGGATCAACTTCGCGGATGGTTCCCCAGCGTCCCTCGTCGTCGGTGCGGTCCATTTTTTTCGCCTTAGCCTCATACTTGGCGATCAGATCTTTTGGAGCCTGAAGGGGGGTGTGGACTGAGTAGAACGAGAGGTAAAGGAGAAATGGATCGTCTTTGACTCCGTCAAGAAAGGCGATTGACTCGCTCGCCAGGCGGTCGGTCAAAAACTCGCCTTCAGGACCTTCGGGGAGATTTTCAACGTTGCGGAAGGGTGAAAAATAGCTGCGCGGCAAGCCGTTTTCGCCACCGCCTTTGTTGATGTCGAAACCCTGATCGGTCGGGAAATATCCATTTGGGCCGAGGTGCCACTTGCCGGTGAAAAACGTGCGGTATTCGTGCTCCTTGAGTGCTTCGGCGACAGTGACCTCTTCGAGCGCCATGTGCGTCTCAAAGTTTGCGGGCAGGTAAGTGCCGGCGCGGCGACCGCTGAAGAAGTTGGTAGTATCGGTACGCGCCGGATACTTGCCGGTCATGATGCTGGCGCGGGTCGGCGAACAAACCTGACAGGCGGCGTAGAAATCGGTGAACACCATGCCGCTCGCCGCCAGCAAATCGAGGTTCGGTGTTTCGTAGAAGGTGTTGGCGTTGTTAAAGCCGACATCCATGTAGCCGAGGTCGTCGGCGAGAATGAACAAAAAATTCAGCTTCCCATCGGCAGCGCGACTGGGGGACGGAGCGGTAACAACAAGCGACAGGGCGAGTAGTAGAAAGAATCGGAATCGGATCATGGCAGGTAACGGTAGCGTAGCAGATTGAGGCGATATTTGAATATCGAAAATTGTGAGGCTGCGAGCGTCAGTCACTCCGCTTGCAGGGTCTTAAGATAAGCGACCAAATCGCGGATTTCGGATTTGTTGAGCAGACCAATCATCGGCGGCATGGTCGACACGACTGGACTGCGTTGCGCGATTTCGGTGACAAGGATTTTTGTAGTGTCGCCCTCGGTGTCGCGCAGTTCGAGTTCGGTCTCGGTTTCCTTGCGTAGCGTTGCGACTATGCTGCTGCCGTCTTGCTTCGTTAGACTGATCATGCCGTAACCTATGCAGATGACAGCTTGCGGATTGATCAATGACTCGAGCAAATACTCGGCCGGATGCTTTCGGCCGACGCTTTTTAAATTGGGGCCGACGTTGGAGCCTTTGCCATCGGCGGACTTGTGGCAGGCTGTGCACTGCGCCGCAATGTGGTTTTGAAAAATGTCGCGACCTCGATCTTGATCGCCACCTTCGAGACAGACTCGATATGCGCCTGCGGGATCGCCGGATGAAAGTGTGGTGGCGTATGCTTCCAAAGCGGAGCGAATATTGTCAGAGGTATCCTTGCGGGATTCGGCAGCGGTCAAAATGTCGAGTTGCAGGGCGGCGGGCACATCGCCTCTGACGATGCGGTCCAACCACTCGGTGAGCACGGCGTCGGATTGTTCGCTCGTGGCGAGACTGTGAAATGCCGCCTGCCGCTCGACGATGGAGGCGCCATCATCGGCAGCGATTAAACTGAGGTGATCGCAAGCGCGATCGGGGGCGGTTTCTGCCAGCAGTTGGCCGCCCCGAATGCGCAAGGTCGACGCGTCCGAGTCGAGTGCGAGATTGATGGCGTCGGCGAGCGAGTCGGCCTGTTGAGACGCGAGGCTGTTGAGCGCTTCAATGCGCAAGGCGGCGGGGTTTTCTTTTCGATTGAGGACAGTATGCAGATCCGCCGCTTTGACTTCGATCTTGAGATGGGCGGCGACACGCATGGCTGCCGCCTGAAAATCAGCTTCGGGGCGGGCCAACCACTTCGAGAGGAGGGGGGCGACGGCGCTGGAAATCAGTGCAGGATCGCGGGGCTGAAACTGGCGGATGCGCCCGTCAACCCGATCGAAGGCGTCGGGAGTCAGCCATGTGCTTAGCAGGCTGAGCGCTTCGCTTCTCATGGCGTTGTCACTGGTGTTGGTGGCAAATTTTGCAGCCCGGTTGGCGTTCGCGGAATCCCCGAGTCGCAGCGCAGCGTTGAGGGCACGGCGGATGAAGCGCGGGTCGGTAGTTGCCGGCTTGTCGAGCGTGGCGGCAAGTTTCGGCAGGGCATCGACGATCGAGAAGTCATCGTGAATCGCGCGGGCGGCTTCTGTGGCGATAAAGGGATCGGCGTCAGCCAGGAATTCAGCGACCAGCGGGGAGTTGAGTCGCCGCAAGGCGAGCACGGCGCACAGGCGTCGGGTGTTTGATTCGACGTCTTTTTGCGCAGCGAGTTTATCGGCGGTCGCGCTACCGACGAGGCCGGTGACGCATGCGTGACGAAGGTAGCTTTGCTGAGGCGTTAGTTGGTCGGCAAGTTTGAGCAGAGCCGCCGTCGCTTGCTCGTTCGGTGCGAGAATTTTACCGACACCGAGCGCTGCGAAAAAGCGCACTCGCTTGCTGGGATCGGTGGTCAGGCGGATCAGCGAATCAGTGTAGATGCCAATCCGTTCACCGCTATCACCGGCGAGCTTGGCGAACTGGGCGCGCAGTTCGGAGTTGGGTTCGTCGGCGAGGTCGTTGAGCCGGGCAGTGAACTGACGCATTTGAACGAGCGTCCACAGGGCATGAACACGGGCCAGCTCGGGTTGTGCTCCATCGAGAGCGACGCCGACAGGGATGAGGGGGTTGCCAAGTTTGACCAATTGGAATTGGGATTTGAGTCGAACTCGCTGGTCAGGGTGGTCGAGGAGGCGGATCAGCTGTCGATAGCTATGTTGGGTGAAGCTTTCTCTGAGACGTTCAGCAGTGTCGAGCCGGGCCTTGGAGTTGGCGAACTCGGGCACGTCGATTTTCCAGACGGCACCCTTTTCGTTCAAGGGGTAACCGCCGCCCCAGTCGACGCCATAGAGCGCGCCGTCCGGACCGAAGTTGATACCGACCAGTGGTGTGCCGTCACCAATCTGATGCTCGTTGACCATTTTGAAAGACGCGCCTGCGGCCTTTACCTGAAAGGCATACTGCTGACCGTTTGGCGCGCTGGTCAGGAAAAAGTATCCGCGGTACGCTGGGCTGAGCGCAGTTCCGGGATCGCGAGTGAATCCGGCGGGTCCGTTTTGATAGTGCCGGATCGGCGGGACGATATAAGCGGGTTGGCCTTGGTGATGGGTGTGCCAGAGCTTTTCGTCGGTCCACGGATTAAAATCGTCACCGTTCCGATACTGATAATTGCAGCGCCAACCGGCATCCATGTCGCGAACGATGTAAACGAAGCGTTCCATCTCGCCTTCGCGGTCGGAATCGTTGTCGACGCCGAACAGATTGCCGTAGTCGTCGAAGGCGAGTTCCTGAACGTTGCGCAGGCCGTGAGCAAACACTTCGAACTCGGAGCCGTCGGGATTGCAGCGCATCACGCCGCCCTGATTGGGGTAGTGAAATTTTTTACCTTCTTTGCTGACCGTGCTTATGCCTTTGTCGCCGATGCTCCAGTAGATCTTGCCTTCGGGGCCGACGGTCAGGCCGTGCATGTCATGGCCTCCGTAGGCGATGTGCAGACCGAAGCCGGTGGCGAGAATGCTGCGCTCGTCGCCAGTGATGATGCCGTCGCCATCGTCATCACTCATTTTCCAAACGTCGGGTGCGACGGTGGCGTAGACATTTCCCTCGTGAACGAGAATGCCGGCGGCGATGCCGGTGACTTCAGTTTTAAAATCCTCGGCAAAGAGGGTCATCGAATCAGCGCTGCCGCTGCCGTCGGTGTCACGGATCAGGTAGACGCGCTCGCTGAGCTGCATGAGGTCGCGGTAGTCGTGCGAGCCATCACCGTTGTGGTCGGCGACGCGCGTCGTGTTGGCAGCGCTTTTAGCCGGATCGAGTCGATCGAGAAAAAAGGCGCGTTTTTCTTCGACGCTCTGAAAGCCGACGTCGTTGGGGATCCAGTCACGGTTGTTGCGGATGTCGAGGTCCTGGGCTTTGCGCCGTTGAGTTTGGGTGACGAAGGCGCGGCCCTGTGGATCGATACTGATGGCGACTGGATCCGGAACTTCGAAGTCCGGAGTCCATTTGCTGAATTTCAGCTGCTTGGGATCGGGATGAGTTGAGGCGTGCTGTTGACCTTGGGCGCAGTGAGTGGCCGCCACGAACAGGCTGAGTGCGGCGGCAGGTAGGAGCACATATTTCATCAGAGTCTGGGCAGCGAGAGTGACACGGAGTGTGGTCGCTTGCCAATCTCGAGCTCAACATTTTTCCATGATGACGCGAGTGCATCACTTCGACAGATCAGGTAATCTGAGAACATGAACCGCGTTTGCCTTTGCCTTCTCCTGTTGCCATACCTGTTTGCAGCGACTTCGTTGGAGGCTGCATCGAAGCAGCCGAATATCGTTGTTTTTCTGGTCGACGACATGGGAATCATGGATACCTCGATGCCGTCTCTGACGGGGCCGGATGGAAAGACAACGCGCTACCCGCTGAATGATTTTTACCGCACGCCGAACATGGAGCGTCTGGCGCAACGTGGTATTCGCTTTAATCAGTTTTATGCGATGAGCGTCTGCTCGCCGACGCGCAACACGATCATGACCGGGCAGAATGCGGCGCGACACGGCTCGACCAACTGGATCAATCCAGAGAAAAACAATGCCGGTCCGCAGGGGCCGCCCAAGTGGAACTGGGAGGGCTTGAACAAAACGGATGTGACCTTGCCGGGCCTGTTGGGCAAAGCTGGGTATCGGACGATTCACGTCGGCAAGGGACACTTCGGTGCCGACGGCTTCGATGGCGCAAACCCTTCGAATCTCGGTTTTGAGATCAATATCGGTGGCGATTCGTTTGGAGCACCGGGAAGTTACTTTGGCGAGAAAAACTATACCCGCAAGCGGGGCAAGGATGGTGGCGAATTCCATGCAGTGCCGCATTTGGACAAGTACCACGGCACCAAAACATTCCTGACCGAAGCGCTGACTATTGAAGCGAAGAAGGCGGTTGTGAAGGCGGTGGCTGATGAAAAGCCGTTCTATCTTTATTTCGCGCACTACGCGGTGCATGCACCGTTCGAGTCAGATCCGCGTTTTGCCGCTCATTACAAGGATTCCGGAAAGACGGAGAATGCGCAGGCCTTCGCAACGCTGATCGAGGGTATGGACAAGTCGCTCGGCGACATGCTCGATCAGCTCGACGAACTCGGCATCGCCGACAACACGCTGGTGATCTTCCTCGGTGACAATGGTAGCGACTCGCCACTGGGTCACGAGCACGAAGTCGCTTGCGCGGCACCTCTGCGCGGCAAAAAGGGCGCCCATTACGAAGGTGGGATGCGGGTGCCGTTCATTGCTGCCTGGGCGCGGACTGATAAAAACAACCCGGCACAGCAGCGCTTGCCGATCGCAAAATTTACACTGCAGAAGCAGGTCGCGTCGGTGTGTGACATTTTCCCGACGGTGCTCGGGGTCGCGGGTGTTGAAGCGCCCGACGGACACAAGATTGACGGAAGTCGGCTCGACGTCTTGCTGACAGCTAAGGCTGACGAATCGCGCGAGGAAACGTTTTTGATGCACTACCCGCACGCCCCGCATCGCAGTCACTACTTCACGGTTTTTCGGAATGGCGACTGGAAGGTGATCTATCACTATTTTCCCACGGAGGTGTCCGGCGGATCGCATTATCAGCTTTTTAACCTGGCCAAGGATCCTTTCGAGTCGACCGATGTCGCCGCCGACAAACCGGAAGTCGTGAAGTCGATGATGGCGGGCTTGGTGAAGGAGCTGGCGGACGACAATGCGCTTTATCCTGTCGATGAGAGCGGTGCCGAGGTGAAGCCCGTCGTGCCGGAGTGATCGACCGTCGGCCCAGGAGGCGTTACGCGTTTACGCAAAATGCTTTGCATCGATATTGCGGTGGAATCGTGGCACAATATGTGACCTCGATGACTGCGCATTTTTTACGAAACGCTCTGCTTGTTTCTGTCACCACACTGACAGCGGTATCGGTGCGTGCTGATGACACAGCGACACCGATCGATTTCAATCGCGACATCCGTCCGATCCTTTCGGAAAATTGTTACCATTGCCACGGTCCGGATGGTGAGGCGCGCGAGGGCGACCTGCGGCTCGACATCGAAGCGGATGCCGTCGCTGCTCTGGCACCTGGCGACCTGTCCGCGAGTGAGGTCTGGCATCGAGTCAGCAGCGGTGACCGCGACGAACTCATGCCCCCGCCCAAGTCGAAGCGTCGACTCACGGCTGCGCAAAAAGATTTGCTCAAGCAGTGGATAGAAGGCGGAGCGAAATACGCCGATCACTGGGCCTACGTCACTCCACAGCGTCCGGCCATGCCGGAAGGAGCGACGGATGAATGGGCAAAAAACGCCGTCGATCACTTCGTCGCCGAGCAATTTAAAAAACAGGGGCTGAGCGCCTCCCCAGAGGCGGATCGTGTGACTTTGATCCGGCGACTGTCGTTCGATCTCACTGGCTTGCCGCCTTCGCCGGAGGAGGTCTTGGGCTTTGTCTCCGACAAGTCATCGGATGCCTACGGAGTGCTCGTCGACCGCTTGTTGGCATCGCCGCGCTTCGGGGAGCGTTGGGCTCGTCCGTGGCTCGACTTGGCGCGCTATGCGGATTCGAACGGATTTCAGGCGGACCAATTGCGCGACAGCTGGGCATTTCGCGATTGGGTGATCGGTGCGCTCAATGACAACATGCCTTTCGATCAGTTCAGTATCGAACAGCTCGCCGGTGATCTCTTGCCGAACGCGACGCTCGATCAGAAAATCGCCACCGGCTTTCATCGCACCGTGACCTGCAACGTCGAAGCCGGAGTGCACCCCGAAGCGAATCGCACCGACCAAGTGGTTGATCGGGTGAATACCACCGGCACTGTATGGCTGGGCACGACCATGGAGTGCACGCAATGTCACGATCACAAATACGATCCGTTCACGATGCAGGACTACTACGGACTGTTCGCTTATTTCAACAACACACCGCTGGAGGTGGAGGGTAAGGGCGGCGTGTCGTTCGATTTTTATGGACCAAAATTGGACCTGCCCTTGCCACCCGACGAGGCTAAGCAGCGAGCGGCCCTGATCGTCGAGCAGGCTGAATTAAAAAAGGCTCTGGCAGCGGCGCGCAAACTTGCACTGGTGGATCGTGAGACAATGATCGCCGGACTATGTGAACAAATTGACGGCGCGGCGGAGGGCAAGAGCGTCTGGAGTGTCGCTGAGGTAACCTCTCACAAAGGCACGGGTGACGAGTCTTTCAACGTCCTCAGCGACGGTTCAGTGCTGGTGATGGGCGAGGTCCCTGACAAGACCACGTATTCGCTGAAGCTGAAGTTGCCCGGCGGAAAAATAGGGGCTCTCCGGCTCGAGGCGCTGACCAATAATCAACTTCCGGGCAAGGGGCCGGGACGCGGAGATCCGGTGCGCAGCAATTTTATCCTCTCCGAAATACGTGCTTCGATCGGTGATGAAATGATCGGCTTCGCGGCGGCTCGGGCAGATTTTTCGCAAGCCCGCTGGGATGTCGGCAATGCCATCGATGGTAACGCGAAAACCGGTTGGGCGATCGCGCCGGAATTCGGGAAATCGCACTGGGCATCGTTCGTTTTAGCGAAGCCGTTTGAGTCGGAGCCCGGTGATGAAATCGAGATCGATCTGGAGCAATTTTTCGGCGGCGGTCGAACGATCGGCTGTTTCCGAATCTCGGTCGCCGAGCACGACATCGAGTCCATGGTAGTTCCCGATGCCGTAGAGAAATTGCTGACCAAACAAGACCAGCGGACGGCGAAAGAAGACAAGGCGATCGATGACTATCTCGCCGGACTCGATCCGGATGTGAAGCGACTGTCGACCGAAGTCGCCGAGATGAACACCCAAGTTCAAGAACTCGCACCGCCTTCGACGCTGGTGATGGTGGAAATGGAAAAACCGCGCGAGACCTTCGTTCTCAATCGCGGTAACTACCTGTCACCGGGCGACAAAGTCCAGGCGGCGACGCCGGCGATGCTGCATTCGATCGATCCCGAACTACCCAAAAACCGACTCGGCATGGCTCGCTGGTTGATGTCGACCGAGAATCCGCTGGTCGCTCGCGTCACCGTGAATCGTTGGTGGGCGGAGATTTTCGGTCGCGGTATTGTTGCCACGGTCGAGGATTTCGGAACCCAATCCGAACCGCCGACCCATCCCAAAGTGCTCGACTGGTTGGCGATGGAGTTCATGGAATCCGGTTGGGACATGAAACACGTGCTGCGCCTGATCGTGAACTCGGCAACTTACCGGCAAGAGTCACGCATCACTCCCGAACTGCTGGAAAAAGATCCGGCGAATCACTGGCTGGCGCGCGCCCCTCGCTTTCGTTACGACGCGGAAACGATTCGCGACAATGCACTCGCCATCAGTGGACTGCTGTCGACCAAGATGGGGGGCGAGCCAATCATGCCGCATCAGCCGACCGGTATCTGGCGGCAGATCGGACGCAACGAGCCAAAGTGGACCGACGCCAAAAACGAGGACCGCTACCGGCGCGGAGTTTACGTGGTCTGGCGGAGGGCTGCTCCGTATCCGAGCTTCGTCAATTTTGATGGCGGCGACCGCAGTGCCTGTTTGGTGGGACGGCCGCGGACTAACACGCCGCTGCAGGCGCTGACCTTGCTCAACGATCCGGTTTACGTCGAACTGGCTTTGGCCTTGGCCTCACGGGTGCTGGAGGAGGAGCCGAAGGCGAGCGATCAACAACGCATCGAGCGCGCGTTCGCACTGGTGTTGTCGCGTCCGGCGAACGCTTCGGAGGTGGCGACGTTGAAGTCGTTGCTGGATGCGAAGAAGGAAAAGTTTCAGGCCGATCCGGAAGCGGCAAAGACGATCGTTACCGGCGAAAATATCGTTTTTAAAGCACCGAAATCGGTGAGGGAACAAGATTTAGCCGCATGGTTTTTTATCACCAATGCTCTGCTGAATTTGGACGAGACGATTACAAGAGGATGACGCGATGAAATACGATTCCTCACCTGAAAGCTACTTCATGCGCACGCTCGGGCGTCGGCAATTTTTCCAGCGTGCCGGTATGGGTGTTGGCGGCGCGGCATTGGCTTCGTTGATGGCGCGCGATTCTGCGGCCGCGACCGACGGCGATGCGGCGGCACCTGAGCGAGTCATCGAGCGGCGAGGCCTGCACTTTCCGCCGAAGGCGAAAAATGTTATCTACATCCACATGGTCGGCGCGCCGTCGCACCTCGACCTGTTCGATTTTAAACCGGAGTTGCAGAAGCGTCATGGTCAGCTTTGTCCGGACGAAATGTTTGTTGGTAAGCAGCTCGCTTTCATCCGCAGTCAGCCGAAGCTGTTTGGCACTCCGAAGAACGACAAGTTTGCGTTCTCCCGCTGCGGACAATCGGGTGCGCAGATTTCCAATCTGATGCCGCACTTGCAGGGCGTCAGCGATGACTTGTGCTTTATCAAGTCGACCCATACCGAGCAATTTAATCACGCTCCGGCACAGATGTTTGCGTTGACCGGGTTCAATCGTTTTGGCCGACCGAGTATCGGTTCGTGGGCCAACTACGGGATCGGTAGCGCCAACGAAAACTTGCCCGGCTTCGTGGTTTTGGTCACTGGCCAGGTGCTCGGCGCGGGTAACTCGGCCTGGGGTAGTGGCTTTTTGCCGACTAAGTATCAGGGGATCGAATTTCGCAGCAAGGGGGATCCTGTGCTGTTCTTGTCGAACCCGAAAGGCGTTGGAGCGGACGATCGAAAAGATGTCGTCGACACGGTCAATCAGCTCAATGGTCTACGCCTCGCCGATGTCGGTGATCCGGAAATCGATACGCGTATTTCGCAGTATGAGATGGCGTACCGTATGCAGACTTCGGTTCCGGAACTGATGGACATCAACAGTGAGTCGGCGGCGACGCATGAGATGTATGGCACCGAGCCGGGCACGACCAGTTTTGCCAACAACTGCCTGCTCGCGCGTCGTCTGGTTGAGCGCGGGGTGCGCTTCGTGCAGCTCTTTGACCAGGGGTGGGATCATCACGGCAGTTTGCTTAAGAACTTGCCCAAGAAGGCGAAGGAGGTTGATCAGCCGATTAGCGCGTTGATCAAGGATCTGAAAATGCGCGGCATGCTCGACGACACGCTGGTGGTATGGTCAGCGGAGTTCGGGCGCACGCCGATGGCGCAGGGCGGCGACGTCACCAAAGCGAACAATAATTCGGGTCGCGATCACCATAAGGAAGGCTACACCACTTGGATGGCCGGCGGCGGCACCAAGGGTGGCACGGTTTACGGTTCTACCGACGAACTTGGCTATGCGGTCGCCGAGGATGGTGTTCACGTGCACGACTTTAATGCCACGATTATGCATCTGTTAGGCATTGATCACGAGCGACTGACCTTTCGCTACCAGGGGCGCCAGTTCCGTCTGACGGATGTGCATGGGCGGGTGGTGAACGAGATCATTGCGTGAGCTGAATTCAGGAGGTCTAACCCACCCTCCAGATTAAATAGGCGATAAATCCGATCCCGCTGAGGATGATCGCAACGAACGAAAAAAGCGCGATCCGTTCGGTAACATTGCGGCGAGCAAACGGGGTTTCACAGCTCTCGCACCGATATTCGACTGGCGATTGCAGCCGATGAAGCATCGCAAAAAGAATGTTGAAGCCGAGGAAAAAGACAAGGCATCCGATAGGGTAGAGCGCATTGCGTTTACCGATGAGGGTGATCTTTTTCGATCCGCATTTTGGGCAGACGGGAAGTTTCATGCTGTGCCCAAGCATGATAAGCTGCTTGCCGCGCGGGCGACAAGGCCAGATGTAGCTGCCTTCGTCAGAAGGTGGACCTTGCGTTGGCAGGGTGGAGTTAACTGTCACTCGACCGGCTTACGGTCCACGGCCTGACGGACCGCGGCTACGGCAGATCCTCCGGATGGTAGCTGCGAGCGTCAGCGAGTGGCCTTGCGTTGGAGGAGTGGAAAACTGGAAGCGTCTCGCTACTTTCCGGCTACTTAGCGACTTCTTCCTTCGTCAGTGCGCGGTTGAACACGGCGATCTCGTCGAGCTTGCCTTCCCAGTTGTTGGAATTGTCGGAGCGGCCGCCGACGAACCACTGATCGAACTTCGCGGGGAAACCCGCGGTAGATTTGGTGGTAATGTCAGGCTTGCCGTTGATGTAAACGGTGACGTTGTCTCCCGCGCGGACGAGGGTAATGTCGGTCCAAGTCCAGCGGGGGACGACGGTTTTTCCGGTGACGCGTTTTTTGTCGTTGTCGCCGTGTTGAAAGATGATGTGGCCGTCTTTGTCGATACCGAGATGGTCGCCGTCTGCGGTGAGCACATTGTCGTGGTCGCGTGACAGCATCCATCCGAGCACGTCGCGCGAGTCGTTGGGCATACCGTTCCAGACGCGCATCGAGACGCTGTAGGTATCGTCGATGTCGCGCAGGCGGGCGGCGAGGCGTCCATCGGCGAAGTGGGTGCAGCGATTGATTTCTTTGCCGTCGGTAGGCCCTTCGAGGTAGAACAGGACACCGTCTTCGTAGTAGCCGTCGTTGGCGTTTGCGGTTTCGTCTTCGGCGACGCGGCCGCCGAATTCATCGCTGCGCCACCAGGCGGTCGGTTTGAGTGCGGCGAGTTTTTTCGCTGCCGGTCCCTGAGCAGGAGTAGGCACGATGCGGTCGCGACCGCTGAGTGTTTCGAGCATTTTCAACATCGATTCGACCATCTTCGGTTCGGCTTGCACTTCGAGTCCGGCCGAGCGGGCGGGCCAGGTGTTGTATCCGCCAAGCACGTGTTGTTCTGGAGGCGGGATGTAACCGTCGCCGCCGTTGGCGAGTTCGATAACGAAATTTTTCTTGAGCGGGCTCATCGCTTTCAGCTTGAGTGCGGTGATCGCGTAGGTCTCGCAGGGAGTGGTGGTGATACCGAGTTCGCCGAGGGTGATCGCCTGATTGACGACTTCGGTATTCTGTCGTTCGTGAAGGATGATGGCTTCGCGAGCGTAGACTTGGGGGCCGTCTTTGGGCATGCCGTTTTCGAAGTCAGCGACGATGTTGCGGGCCCATTCGAGGCGTTGTTTGTCTGGTACGCGGTAGTTGAGCGTCATGCGGGTCTCGGTCATCGCGAGTGGCAGGTCGGCTTGAAATTCGATCTTCTGGTAGGCTTGCATGGCGATGTCGACCAGGCTCTCTGCGTAAGTCTCGATGGTGTGCGGCTTTTCCTTCGGCGCGGGTTTGGCGTAGTCGCGCATGTAAATGTCGCCGCTCGGGGCGTGCGACATGAGACCGACAAACTCGGGTTTCCCTTCGACGGCTTTCGGGGCGATGCGCTTTTTCAATCCTTCGGAAAACAGTCCGAAGTAATCGGCGCTGATCGCTTGGTCGCCGTAGTAGTGCATGGAAAAATTTCCCATCATCGCGATCGGTCGTCCGTCGAGTGCCTGAAAGGCGATGATGCCAAGCTCGGGATCTTCCGGGCCGGTTTCGCCGGTGGCGTTTTCGCTCAGGTAGCCGGGGTGCATGCTGGCGCGGGCGGTGAGGTTGCCAAACGGATCTTCGCGCATGCTGTCAGGACGAAATACCCAGCGGCGCAGGGCGGTGAAGTCGGCGGCATCGCCGGAAGACCAGCCGGCTTTAGCGGGTTCGAGATTTTTCTGCGCGGCGGCGATGGCTTCGGCGAGTTTCTTGACGAGAAAGCGTTGATAAAACGGGTCGGGGTCGGAGCCGAGACAGCCCATCGATGCCGGGGCGCTGTGGGTGTGGGTGGCGGAGATGAGCATGTTGGCCATCGGAATGCCGGTCGCTTTGGAAGCGAGCTTTTTGGCTTCGTCGAGAATCGGACGACTCATCATGCAGGAATCGACAACGACGATGGCGATCTCGGTGTCGTCATCGGCGAGGACGATGGCGCGTGCATTGACGTCAGTTTTGACGTCGCTCACTTCGCGGCCCGTCATATTGCCATTGATGATTGTCGGGTAGCGGTCGGGATTGACGTTGGTCACGTGGGCGCCAGCGCGCAGTTCGGCGTGGGCGGTGAGCGTGGACAAAGCCAAAGAAATGGCGGCGAAGATCAGGGTGTAGGCTTTCATCGGTTAAGTGGGAAACGATAGGGACGGCGTAGGCTGAGAGGCAAGGCGATCGCTGCCGCGATCACGTGGCGGGATGCGTCCGCTTATGGATAACGATTTGGGGGAGGGGGGCGGAGGCAAGCCTCCGCAGACGGCTGATGGGAGTTCGTTGCCGAGTGATTCGAGAGCGGTGGCAAGCGACACGCACTCCGGTCCTGGCGACGCATCAGCTCGCCAACCTTGTCCTCGGTTACCGCCGGGACGGGCGGTATCACACACACTACCGTCCAGAACGGTCAGCCTTCGATGGCTTCGATCTTGTCGGTGAGCTCGGTCCAGCGGCTGTAGGCGGTGGCGAGATCGGATTCGATGTCGTGGAAGCGCTTGGCGACTACGGCGGACTGATCGGGATTTTCTTTGAAGAAGTCGGGGTCGGCGAGTTTGGCGGCGAGCTCGGCTTTTTCTTTTTCGAGTGTCCCGATGCTGGCCTCGACGGTTTCGAATTCGGTCTTCAACGGTTTGAGCTTCGAGGCGAGCTGTTGGCGCTTTTGGGCTTCGAGGCGGCGTTGCTCTTTACGGTTGGCTCCGCTGGCAGGAGCGGCTGAAGTCGAAGAAGGTTTTTTGTCGGTACCGGAGGGTCTGGCTGCGGCGGCGGTGCTGGCCGAGGAGGCTGCGGCTTCTTCGGCCTTTTTCTCGAGGTAGTCGGAGACGTTGCCGTGGTAGAGGCGGGGTTTTCGACCGGGAAAGAACTCCAGAACTTTGGTAACGACGGGGTCGAGGAAGGACCTGTTGTGACTGACGATCAGGTAGGTGCCGGTGTAGTCGAGCAGGGCTTTCTGCAGGACTTCCTGCGACTGCATGTCGAGGTGGTTGGTCGGTTCGTCGAGAATCAGGAAGTTGGCGGGCTGCAGCAGCATGCGCGCGAGGGCGAGTCGGCCGCGTTCGCCGCCGGACAGAACGCTGACTTGTTTGAAGACGTCGTCGCCGCGGAACAGGAAGGCACCGAGCAGGGTGCGCAGGTTGCCGCCGGCGCCGCGCCTGGCGCTGGCTTCGATGGTTTCGAGAACGGTCTTTTTCGGATCGAGCTCGTCGGCGTGGGTCTGCGAAAAGTGTGAGATGGCGACTTTGTGGCCGAACTCGCGCTCGCCGGAAGTGGGAGCTTCGACGTCAGAGACGAGGCGGGAAAAGGTCGATTTGCCGGCGCCGTTGACGCCGACGATGGCGATGCGGTCGCCGCGCGAGATCTCGAAGTCGAAGTTGTTGATGACGTGATTGGCGCCGTAGTGCTTGCTGACGTTTTCGAGTCGGACCACGGTTTGGCCGCTGCGCTCGGGTTGGGGAAAGCGGAAGCCGATGGTGGCGGCGCTGTCTTCGAGTTCGATGCGTTCGACTTTTTCGAGCTGCTTGATGCGGCTCTGCACCATCTTGGCTTTTGAGGCTTTGGCGCGGAAGCGATTGATCAGTTGCTCGGCTTTTTCAATCTCGCGCGCCTGGTTGCTGGCGGCGCGTTGCAGTTGCTCGCGGCGGGCGTCGCGTTCCTGCAGGTAGAAGGAAAAGTTGCCTGAGTAGTGCTCCACGCGGCCGTTGTCGAAAGCGAGGGTGCGGTTGGTCAGGTTGTCGAGGAACGTCAGGTCATGGGAGATGAGAATGACGGCGCCGCCGTAATTTTTCAACCACTGCTCGAGCCATTGGATGGTTTCGATGTCGAGGTGGTTGGTCGGCTCATCGAGTAGCAGTACGCTGGGTTCCTGAAGCAGGAGTTTGGCGAGGGCGATGCGCATTTGCCAGCCGCCGGAGAAAGTGCCGGTCTGGCGCTCCATGTCGGACTGGCTGAAACCGAGCCCGCCGAGCACAGTTTCGATGCGCGGCTTCATGCGCGCGACGTCGTGATGCTCGAGGCGCAGAGTGATGTCGCCGAAGACTTCTAGCGCGTCGGTGTAGGCGTCTGCATCGGTCTGTGGATCGAGGCTGTCGAGCTCGGCTTCAACTTCGGCGAGTTGTTCTCTGAGTAGGAGGGCATCGGCGAAAGCGGTTTCGACTTCGGCGAACAGGGTCTGGCCTTCGTGGCGAACGCCTTCCTGAGGGAGGTAGCCAACACTGACCTGTTTGGCTTTGACGATTTTTCCCGAGTCGGGCTGCTCGATGCCGTTGATGATTTTCAGCAGGGTCGACTTGCCGGCGCCGTTGGGGCCGGCGAGCGACATGCGTTCGCTGGCGCGCACCATCAGCGACAGGTCGGTGAACAGGGCGCGACCGCCGTACTGGATGCTGACTTTTTCTACGGAGAGCATGGGGGCGTCGCGATGCGACGAATTTTAAGTGTTCAGTTCTAAGTTTTAAGGACTGAAGTGGCGGGAATGTAGCGTGGATTCCCCGTGTGGCTAGGGAGATGTAGCTGCGAGCGTCAGCGAGTGGTTGGGGTTGGCGTGGATGATGAGGTGATCGTCCGGAGGGCCACACGCTGACGCTCGCAGCTACCCTTGTGTGAAAAGACTGGTCAAGGGTGGGATTGGGGATTCAGAGTGCCGGTCATGAATGTGATTCGAGTTTTCCTGTTTCTGACGCTGGCCGGGGGTACGGTAGCTGAAGACGAGCGGCCGAACATTTTGTTTATTTACACGGACGATCATTCGCATCGAACGGTGAGCTGTTATCCGGAGGCGTTCGATTGGGTGGATACGCCGAACATTGATGCCCTGGCGGAGAACGGGGTGCGCTTTGCTTCGGCGTACATTGGCACTTGGTGCATGCCTTCGCGGGCGACGATGTTGACCGGGAAGCATCAGTGGGGGGTAAAATCGATGCGTATGGAGGGGCAGTATCCGGGGAGCGCGTACGATCCGCAGCAGTGTCCGTTCTGGCCGAGTGTTTTTCGGGCGGAGGGCTATCAGACGGCGCAGATCGGTAAGTGGCACACCGGGGTAGATACGGGTTTTGGACGGGACTGGGATTATCAGATCGTGTGGAATCGTCCGCGTCACGCGGGCAATTCGGGAAACTATTATGATGATCAGTTGATCGAGAAGAACGGTGGCGAGGCGGTGATGACACCGGGTTACACGACGGACAATTACACGGATTGGGCGCTCGATTATCTGCACGGACGCGAGGGGCGGGCCGATGACAAGCCGTGGTATTTGTGGCTCTGTTACGGTGCGGTGCACGGGCCGTTCACGCCGGCCGATCGACATTTGGAGAGTTACCCTGATGCGGCGATTGAGCCGCCGGCGGATATTTATCCGGGTCCGGAGCGCGACGGCAAGCCGGCGTATGTGCGCGAGACGGAGTCATGGGTGCCGGGTAAGGATGGGCAACCGGAGTTGAATCTGGGCAAGGCGAGGCAACGAACGGTGACCAACAACGTGGTCCACGGCAACACGCTCAATGACTGGGTGCGGCAGTATCATCAGGGGGTGCTGGCGATCGATGAGGCGGTCGGGCGTTTGGTAACGGGGCTGAAGGAAACCGGGCAGTACGAGAATACGCTGATCGTTTTTACCAGCGATCAGGGGTTTGCGTGGGGGCAACATGGTTTTCGGGTCAAGCTGGCGCCATACGACTCGAACATTCGCTCGCCGATGATCGTCAGCATGCCGTCGCGTCTGCCGAGCGGCAAGGTGGGCACGCAGCCGGTGTCGGGGGTGGATTTGGCGCCAACATTTTTCTCGTTCGCGGGGATCGATCTGCCGTGGAAAATGCATGGGCATGATCTGACGCCGTTGTTGAAAAATCCGGAGTCTGCAGCGTGGCCGCACGCGGCGTTGACCGGACTTACGGGTTCGCAATACGGAGCGGACTGCGATGTCGTGCCGCGGGCGGATGGCGATGAAGCAGAGCGGGAGCGTTTGTATCTCGGTCCGGATCCGGGAGTGCCGTGGTGGGTGTCGCTGCGTGACGGCGATTTGAAATACATTCGCACGCTGATCGAAGGCGAGGTCGAGGAGCTCTACGATCTGAAGGCGGATCCGGAGGAGTTGGTCAACCTGGCGCGCGATCCTGCGCATCGAGCGAAGGTGCTGGAACTGCGCGAAAAAACGATCGCCGAGTTGCGGCGAACGGATGCGGGGATGGTCGATGCCCTGCCGGAGCCATCGGCGTTGCCTTGAGGGAGGGTGGCTGCGCGCGTCAGCGAGTGGTGGGGGTTGGCGTGGATAGCAGTGGAGGTTTTATCGTCCAAAGGGCCGCTCGCTGACGCTCGCAGCTACGCTGTCAGAGCGGCTTCTTCGCAGCCTTTGATGTCGAGCTTACCGGAGGCGAGCATGGGGATCTCGTCGACGGGGACGAGTTTCTTGGGGATCCAAAGGGCGGCGAGGCCGGCGTCGAGGAGCTTTTTGCGTAGCTCGCCGGTGTCGACGGTGGGATCGGCAGAGAGCAGGACGAGGGCTTCGCCTTTGGCGTCGTCGGGGACGCCGACGATGGCGATCATGCGGGTGTCGCTGTCGTGGAAACCGAGCGCGTGATTGACGGCGTCTTCGACGGTTTCGTGGGGGACCATCTCGCCGCCGATTTTCGAAAAGCGCGACAGTCTACCTTCGATATACAAAAATCCATCTTCGTCGAGGCGGCCGATGTCGCCGGTGCGGAACCAGCGATTGCGAATCACTTCGGCGGTTTTTTCGGGTTGGCCGAGGTAGCCTTCGAATATGTTCGCACCACGCAGCCAGATCATGCCGGTCTCGTGCAGCGACTGGGGTTCGTCGGTATCGGGATCGGTGATGCGAATGGCGACGCCGGGCAGCATTTGGCCGACCGAGCCGGGGCGGTGCGCGGGCATTTTCGGACGACCAAGCGGTGCTCCCGGATCGTCCTCAGGATCGGGAAGGTTGAGGTTTGAAGCGGGTGAGGTTTCGGTCAGACCGTAGCCTTCGAGCACGGGTTTGCCGAACCGGGCCTCGAAGGCCTCGGCGACTTTTTTGGGCAGCTTCTCGGCACCGGTTACGATAAGCTTTAACGACCGAAGTTGTTCTTTGTCGGCCTTGCGCAGGTAGCCGCGCAGAAAGGTGGGCGTGGCAAGCAGTAGGGCGACCTTATATTTTTCGATCAGCTCGGCGAGTCGGGCGACCTCGAGAGGGCTGGGGTAGGTGACCAGATCGATGCCTTCGATGAGTGGGTAACAAATCGTGACGGTGCTGCCGAAGCTGTGAAACAGGGGCAGGCAGCCGAGGATCGAGTCATCGGAATGCAGATCGATGCGTGAGCCGAACTGATTGACGTTGGCGAGGATGTTGCGATGACTGAGTACGACGCCTTTAGGCGCGCCGGAACTGCCGCTGGTGAACAGCAGGATAGCTTCCTCGCGGCCGCCGTGGCGCGGCACACCGAGCATGCCGGCGAGTGTGCGGGCGGGCAGGATCTTGGTGAGCAAATACCAGAGCGTGATCTTCGGTTTAAGCTTGGGCAGGACTTCGTTGAGTAGGATCTGTTGTGCTGGATCTGGCCAAGCGAAATTGGGGACTTTTTCGATGAAGGCGGTGGCGGTGATGAATCGATCGAGGTCAGCCTGTTCGATGCACGACTCGACGGCGGCTTTGCCGGCGGTGAAGTTGAGGTTCACCGGGATTTTTCCGGCGAGCAGTACGGCGACATTGGCAACCATGCCACCTTTGCCGGGGGGGAGAATGATGCCGACTCGGGCCTTGTTGGTTTGCGCCTTGATGACGCGGCTGAGTGCGGCGCCGGCGCCGAGCAATTTGTCGAAGGGCAGGACGGATTCGTCGGTGCCGTCGACGAGCTTGGTCGACTTGCCGTGCTTTTTCAGGCCGCACAGGACGGCGTAGGCGAGATGGGTGTCGAGGCTGGTGCGCGCAGTGTAGATTTCTTCACCTGCGGCGAGCAGGTTTTCCTGGAAATTTGCCAGAGTGATCGCTTCGCGTTCGAGCGGCTTGCCGAAGGCGAGAATAATTTTGTCGGTGTCGTTCAACTCCTGGAAACTGAGTCGGCTCTCGGCGGGGTGATCGACAAACAGCGGCAACAGGGGAGCGCGACTCTCGGCGAGGTAGCTGAGGATGGAGGAGGGCACGCAGCAGTTCTGACCGGTGCGGGTGCAGGCGGCTCCGGGAACGAAAATGACGATTTTGTCCTGGGTGAGTTCGTCGTGAAGGACTTTCTTAAAAGACTCCAGGCTGGTTTTCTCGCGGCTGAATTCGAGGGCTTCAACTTCATCGCGATCGAGGTGGGCGCGCAGCAGCGGGTCGTATTCAGAGTCGGCCTCGATGAGCAGAACAAAGTCGCGGCCGTCCAGACTCTGCTCGACCATGAGCAGATCGTGAAAATTCAGGCGGTTGGGGATCAGCAGGACGCCGCCCGTCGGAATACGTTCGCGGCCAATGACTTCGGTTTTTGTCGGGTTGGTTTCGGCCATAGGAAAGGCGGTGCTGAGGTAGGACGTCGAAGGGCTCCTTCAAGGCGCACGTGTTTGCGCGAGGTAAAGTGTGTGTACAGCGACCGGCCGCTTTATGTTGAGGCCTCGCCGAATCGATTCAACTGCAATTTCCTCAATGGCAGAAAATGCTGGGTACTTTGCGAACTGCAAGGTGCGGCGTGAAATCAAACAATGCAAGCTGCCCTGTTTACGAAAAATCGAGGCTTGCTATCGGCAGATGCGGTCCCTAATTTCCAAGCCCATGAGCGACTCAGAAGTAGATAAAACAGCGGATCCATCGACGTGCGATTCCGATGCCCCGCAAGAAGCAGGTAACGGCGGTGAAGAGGTGTGGCATTCGATCGCTGCAAAGCCGGAATTTCGCGAATTGCTCGCCAGCAAAGCCCGCTTCATCGTGCCGATGTGCATCTTTTTTCTGGTCTACTATTTCGCCCTGCCCCTCTTGGTCGGCCTCGCCCCGGAGTTGATGGCAAAAAAAGTATGGGGAGTCGTCAATGTTGCCTATGTGTTCGCTCTCAGTCAGTTCTTTATGACTTGGATTGTCGCGATCATCTACGCGCGAGTTGCGGGACGTTTTGATCGTCAGGCACACGGCTTGGTCAGTGAGTATAAGTCCTGACCTTGTCCTTAGCTCTCCTATCCACTTTGCTGTCCATTCTGGCGGCACCCGATGCATTGATTTTTTTATAGCCCGACATGAATTTTACCGAAGTATTTCCTTTTCTCGCCCAGACCAGCGAGGCGGCCACTAGCACTACCAATACGTCGCTTGTTTCCATTCTCATTTTCTCCGCTTTCGTGGCGCTGACGCTGGGTGTGACGTGGTGGGCGTCGCGCCGATCGAGCGGTAGTGATGAATTTTTCGCGGCAGGTCGACGGATCACTGCCTGGCAGAACGGACTGGCTGTCGCTGGTGATTACATGAGCGCGGCTTCATTTCTTGGTATCGCCGGGATGATCGCGTTTTTCGGTTTCGATGGATTTCTCTACTCGGTTGGGTTTCTGGTAGCGTATCTCACTGTGCTGCTGGTAGTTGCCGAACCGCTGCGCAATCTCGGTAAATACACGATGGCCGATGTGCTTGCTTTCCGTAACAGGGAGCGACCGGTCCGTGCCCTCGCCTCGATCAGCACGCTCTGTGTGACCATTTTTTACATGATCGCCCAGATGATCGGGGCCGGATTACTGGTCAATGAGCTGATACCCGGGGACCATTATGTATCTGCGGTTTGTATCGTCGGGATGCTGATGATCGTCTACGTCGTGTTCGGCGGCATGTTGGCGACGACGTGGGTGCAGATCATCAAGGCGGTGCTGCTCATGGCAGGTAGCTTCGCCTTGAGCATCATGGTCATGAAGCATTTCCACTTCAGTTTCGGCGAATTCTTTACTGCGGTCGGAGCGGTCGAAAAAGGAGGAGCAACGATCGATTTTTTGACTCCCGGATTAAAGTTTAGTGGCACGTTGGACCTGATTTCCCTATGTATGGCGCTGGTTCTCGGCACTGCTGGTTTGCCGCATATTCTGATTCGCTTTTACACCGTGCCCGACGCCAAAACCGCACGCGGCAGCGTGATTTGGGCGACTGTGGTGATCGGCCTGTTCTACCTGATGACGACTTTTTTCGGCTTCGGCGCGGCGACGATCATCGGCCCGGACAATATCGCTAACAGTAATCTGAGCGCGCCATTACTGGCTCAGGTATTGGGCGGCGAAGTTTTCTTCGCATTCATCTGCGCGGTCGCATTCGCGACGATTCTCGCAGTGGTCGCCGGATTGACAATCAGTGCCTCTACCTCCTTTGCGCACGATATTTACGCTAATGTCATCCATTACGGCAAGACGCCCGCGCCGGGCAAAGAAATCAAGGTGGCTAGAATTACCGCATTTGCCGTGGCCATCACGGCGATCCTGTTGGCGATCCTGCTGCGCAATATGAACGTGGCCTTCCTGGTTGGTCTCGCCTTTGCGGTTGCGGCTTCGGCTAACCTTCCGGTGATCCTGCTGACGCTGTTCTGGCGCCGTTTCAATACCAACGGTGCGGTGTGGGGACTGCTGATCGGGCTCGTTTCCAGTATCGTTTTGATCTTGATCGGCCCGAGTCTCATGGGCATCGACGCGGCTGACGTTGCTGCCAACAAGCGTCATCTGATCCAGATGGATCCCATTTTCCCGCTTGGGAATCCGGCGATCCTCAGTATACCGCTCGGTCTTCTGGCTGCGGTGATCGGCACCCTGATCAAGCGTGAACCTGCCTCTGAAGAGAAGTTCACAGAGATGGTGGTGCGCGCTCACACCGGTCTCGGTGCGGAAGAGGCTTCTCCGCATTGAAATAGGGCAGAGCGGATCAGTCCGATCGCGGTCGAAGGCAAAATTTTGCCGCGAGAGCACCCCTTGACCACTCAGGGGGCCGATCTATAGTGCGCCCGAAACGTTCGATCAAAACTCTACTATTAAATTACCATGGCCCTTTCAGTTGGCGATAAAGCCCCGGATTTCACCCTCACTACGCTCGGCGCTGATGGCCCTGAGTTGATTAAACTCAGCGACAAGACTGCTGACGGTAATGTGGTTCTTCTTTTTGTGCCGATGGCCTTCACCGGCGTATGCACCACGGAGCTCTGCTCGGTGACCAGCGAACTCTCAGAATACGAAGGTCTCAATGCTACGGTGCTCGGCATCAGTGGTGACAATCCTTTTGCACAGGCCAACTGGGCTGAGAAGGAAGGCATCAAATTGACCCTGCTCAGTGACTACGAGCACGATGTCGCCAAGGCTTACGACATCGCTTACGACAGCTTTCTGCCCGAGAAAAACCTGACCATGGGTGGCGTCGCCAAGCGTTCGGCTTTCATCGTCGATAAAGAGGGTGTCATTCAGTATGCCGAGAGTCACGACAGCCCCGGTGAACTGCCTGACTTTGGTGCGATCAAGGCCAAGCTCGGCGAACTCGGCTAGTTTTATTTGCCTCTGTAGGTCACTCGCCCGGAGCTTCCGGGCGTTTGACCATTCAGCGGGGGCAAGCGGAGTGCCTGCCCTACCATTTATCACGTAGCTGGCCTCGGCGCCGGCGACACTTTTTTCTACCAACCCAAATTACCCATTCGAAGATGAGCAGCATCGACGTCGTGCGCACTTTCACCACCGGATCCGGATCCGAAGGTAAATTCCACTCCCTACCAGCCCTCGCGGAACAAGGTTTCGAAAATCTTTCCCGCTTGCCGGTCAGCATTCGCATCGTGCTTGAGTCTCTCTTGCGCAACTGCGATGGCAAGAAGGTCGGCGACGACGACATTCGCAACTTGGCGAACTACAATGCCAAGGCGCCGGGTGATTTCGAGATCCCGTTTACCGTCGCGCGAATCGTTCTGCAGGATTTTACCGGCGTGCCCTTGCTGGTCGACTTAGCGGCGATGCGTTCGCAGGTCGATCGCATGGGCAAAGACGCGAGCATGATCGAGCCGCTGGTGCCGGTTGACCTTGTGGTCGATCACTCGGTCCAGGTTGACTTTGCCGGTTCGCAGTTTGCATTGAATCGCAACCTCGACATGGAATTCACGCGTAACCGTGAACGTTATGAATTCCTCAAATGGGGGCAGCAGGCCTTCGATACTTTTAACGTCGTGCCTCCGGGCATCGGCATCGTTCATCAGGTGAACCTCGAGTATCTCGCTCAGGGTGTGCTTGAGCGCGAAGGTGTGTTTTATCCAGATACGCTGGTCGGTACTGACTCGCACACGACCATGATCAACGGCCTCGGCGTCGTTGGTTGGGGCGTTGGCGGTATCGAAGCTGAAGCTGGGATGCTTGGGCAGCCGGTGACCTTCCTGGTTCCCGAGGTGGTGGGTGTAAACTTGACCGGCACGCTCAACGAAGGCGTGACCGCGACTGATCTGACGCTGCGCATCACCGAAATTTTGCGAGCCCACGGCGTGGTTGGCAAGTTCGTCGAATTTTTCGGCGAAGGTGCCCGCGCACTGACGCTTCCGGATCGCGCAACGATCGCGAATATGGCGCCCGAATATGGCGCGACGATGGGCTTTTTCCCGATCGATGACGAAACTATCGAATACCTGCGCGGAACCGGTCGCAGTGAAGAGCTTTGCGGGACGGTGAAAAATTATTTCACAGCTCAGGGCATGTACGGCATTCCCGCCGCTGGCGATTGCGACTATACCGACGTGGTCGAAGTCGACCTCGGCACAATCGTTCCTGCCGTAGCCGGTCCGAAGCGTCCGCAGGACCGCATCGATGTTCCGGCGCTGCGAGATTCCTTTAATAAGCTGTTCGAAGCATCCGTCGCTGACGGAGGCTTCGGTCGTGAGGCCGGTACTCGCGATCGTAAGGTCGCGGTGCACATGAATACTCCGGCAGGGGTCAGTTCGACGGAGATGCCCGCCGAAACCAACGGCGGAGCCGAGCGCGACAAGGCGGAAATGGTCTCCAATCGTCCGACACCGGACGAGGTTTCTCTGGCAGATGCATTTGATCCGATCACTACGGTGATCGGGCACGGATCGGTGTTGATCGCGGCAATCACCAGCTGCACCAACACCTCGAATCCGAGCGTCATGCTTGCCGCCGGGTTGCTGGCCAAAAAAGCCAATACCAAGGGCCTGACGGTGCCGCCGTACGTCAAAACCTCGCTGGCTCCCGGTTCGCGAGTGGTTACCGACTACCTCGGCAAAACCAATCTGCAGAAGGAGCTCGATCAGCTCGGCTTTCAGACGGTCGGTTACGGCTGCACCACCTGCATCGGTAACTCCGGTCCGCTGCACCCCGCGATCGAGGACGCGATCGCAGAAGGTGATCTGGTATGTGCTTCGGTGCTCTCCGGCAATCGTAACTTCGAAGCGCGCGTGCATCAGAATATTCGCTCGAATTTCCTTATGAGTCCGCCGCTCGTGGTGGCCTACGCCATCGCCGGTCGCGTCGATCTGGATCTGACCACCGAACCTATCGGTAACGACACCGACGGGCAGCCAGTCTTTCTCGCCGATGTATGGCCGGCTCCTGAAGAAATTCGCGAAGCGATGCTAAGCGCACTCAAACCTGAGGTTTTCCAGGCGCTCTACGGCGACTTTGCCGACCAGAATCCGAAGTGGAACGAGATCGCCAGTTCGACCGGCGAAGTCTACGACTGGAATGCCGACTCGACCTACATTCAGGATCCGCCGTTCTTCGAAGATTTCTCGATGGATCCCAAAGACATCGTCGAAATTCAGGGAGCGCGTCCGCTTGGCGTGTTTGGCGATTCGGTGACCACCGATCACATTTCACCAGCTGGTGCGATCAAAGCTGACTCACCAGCCGGTCGTTTCCTCCAGGAAAATGGCGTCGAAAAAGCGCTGTTCAACAGTTACGGAAGTCGCCGCGGTAATGACCGCATCATGACCCGCGGAACGTTCGCCAACGTTCGTATTAAAAACCTGATGGTGCCCGGAATCGAAGGCGGCGTGACCAAGCACTACGACAGCAATGGCAAAGGCACGGTGATGGATATATTCGATGCCGCTGCGAAATATCGTGAGTCAGGCCAGTCGCTGGTGGTCGTCGGCGGCGACGACTACGGCATGGGCAGTTCGCGTGACTGGGCCGCCAAAGGCACGCGCCTTCTCGGCGTGCAGGCTGTGGTGACCAAGAGCTTCGAGCGCATCCATCGCAGTAACCTTATCGGAATGGGCGTGCTGCCGCTGAATTTCAAGAACAGCGCCGACTACGAGCGACTGGCGCTCGACGGATCGGAAAAATTCGACATCACTGGCATCAGTAATGATCTCAAGCCGCAGAGCGAAGCGACGATGACCGTTCATCGGGCCGATGGCAGCAGTGAAGACGTCGCCGTAGTGGTGCGACTCGATACGCCGGTAGAAATCGATTACTACCGCGCCGGAGGTATCCTACCCTACGTACTCGCGCAGATCATTCGCTCGCAGGATAGCTGAACGGGCGGTTGACGCCGCGCTCGCTCAGTAATTGAGCAGCGCCTTGATCGGCACCGGCGTGGTATTGCTGGCAGCGATCGCATCGCGGCCTTTAAGGAAGTCGAGTTCGATGAAAAACGCGGCGGCTACCAAGTCGCCCTTGAGTCGTTGAATCAATTCAATCGCCGCCGCCGCCGTTCCGCCGGTGGCGAGCAAGTCGTCGACCAGCAGCACCTTTTCACCGGGCTCGATAGCATCTTGATGCAGCTCGATTTCGTTCGACCCATACTCGAGATCGTAGCTGACGCCTTCGCATTTCCAGGGCAGCTTGCCTTTTTTGCGGACCGGCACGAATCCGGCACCGAGTCGCTGAGCGACTGCCGAACCAAAGATAAATCCGCGGGCATCAATACCGGCAACCTTGGTCACCCCTTTG